>CAJXNV010000008.1 GCA_913057155.1 uncultured Actinomycetes bacterium
CCCACGCGCGCACCCGATCCAACTTCCGCGGATCCTCACCTGTGGTGACGACATCCGGGTAGACGCGCACGGCATCGCGGGCCACCCCGTCTCCCCGATCGAGGACGACGGTCATCCCCACGCCCGCATAGCGCGCTCCGCCGATGGTCAACAGCGCGGCACCGGGATAGCGAGCGCTGCCGGCGGCGACCCCGACCACGCCGCGGCTGTACTTGTAATCGTGCTCCGCGGGTGCCGGGAAGTACTCCAGAACGTCGATCGGCTGCAACACCTGTCGACTGGGCGCAGGCAGCACTTCGGCAAGCCCGATGTCGACCAGACGTACGGCTCCCGCCCAACTGCGGCCGGGCATGGCGAACAGTCCCGGCTTCGCGCAGCCGAAGGTGACCGTGAGATCGGCACGAAAGGCCGCATCCCCTGCCACCGCGCCGCTGTCCGCATCGATACCGCTGGGCACGTCGACCGCGACGCGAAGCGCATCGGCCTCGTTGGCCGCGATGACCGCGGTGTCGGCCGGATCCCGTAGCGGACCACTAGCACCGATCCCGACGATGCCGTCGATGATCAGATCGGCCTGCGCGATGGCATCGGAGAATTCCGAGGACGCAGCAGGCGAGATGCGCCCACCGGCCCGAACCAGGGCACGCGCTCCGGCATCGTGGTGGCGATCGGCGAGGGTGAACGCTCGAACGCCGGCACCGCGCTCGCGCAGCCTGGCACCGGCGAACAGCGCGTCGCCGCCGTTGTTGCCCGATCCGACCAAGATGACGACCTTCGACCCGCTCACCCGACCCACCACACTGCGCAGCATCCGGGCGCATTCACCGGCGAGGCCGAATGCGGCCCGCTGCATCAATGTCCCGGCAGGCACCCGGGACATCACATCCTCCTCGGCGGCACGGACATCGGCCGCCGGGTAGAGGCCGAGCATCACTCCACCGTGACGGACTTGGCGAGATTGCGCGGTTGGTCGACGTCGTGGCCCTTGACCGTTGCCAGTTCGCAGGCGAACACCTGAAGGGGCACCGTGGAGACCAGCGGCTGCAGGAGCGTGGGTGTCTCGGGGACGCGGATGATGTGGTCGGCGAATGGGGTTATCGCCTCGTCCCCTTCCTCGGCCACGGCGATGACCCGGGCTCCGCGGGCCCGGATCTCCTGGATGTTCGACACGATCTTGCCGTGCAGTACGGAGCGACCCCGCGGCGAAGGCACGATCACGATCACCGGCACGCCGTCCTCGATCAGCGCGATCGGTCCGTGCTTGAGTTCCCCGGCCGGGAAGCCCTCGGCGTGCATGTAGGCGAGTTCCTTCAACTTCAGCGCGCCCTCGAGGGCCACCGGATAGCCCACGTGGCGGCCGAGGAACAGCACCGATCCTGCCTCGGCGTATTCCTGCGCTAGGGCGCGCACCGGTTCGACGGTGTCGAGTACGAGGTCGACCTTCTGCGGCATGTCCGAAAGGTCCTGCATGATCGCGCGGATCTCGTCCTCGAACATCGCGCCCCGCGCCTGCGCCAGATACAAACCCACGAGGTAGGCCGCGATGATCTGGGTGAGGAAGGCTTTCGTGGAAGCAACGGCGATCTCCGGTCCCGCGTACGTGTACAGGACCGCGTCCGATTCCCGAGGGATCGTCGAACCGACGGTGTTGCAGATCGCGAGGGTTCGCGCACCTTGGTCCTTGGCGTGCCGCAAGGCCATCAGGGTGTCCATGGTCTCGCCGGACTGCGAGATCGCGATGACGAGCGAGTCCGGTCCGACGATCGGATCGCGGTAGCGGAATTCGCTGGCCAACTCCACATCCACCGGCAACTTCGTCCAGTGCTCGATGGCGTACTTGGCGACCATCCCGGCATGGGCCGCGGTTCCGCAGGCGATAACGACCACCTTGGAGATCTGCCGGAGCACACCGTCGTCTATCTGGGTTTCATCGAGCCGGATCCGCTGCTGGGCGTCCAACCGACCGCGCAGCGAATCCGCCACGGCCTTCGGCTGCTCGGCGATCTCCTTGAGCATGAACAACTCGTAGCCACCCTTCTCGGCGGCCGAGGCATCCCAGTCGACGGAGAAGGGCTTGGCTTCCACAGGTGCGCCGTCGAAGTCGAGTACTTGCACCGAATCGGCGCGCAGCACCACGATCTGATCCTGGCCGAGTTCCAAGGCATCCCGGGTGTGCTCGACGAACGCGGCGACGTCGCTGGCGAGGAAGTTCTCCCCCTCACCCAGGCCGACGACCAACGGTGAACTCCGACGAGCACCGACCACGGTGGTCGGATCATGCGGATCCATCGCCACCAGGGTGAACGCCCCTTCGAGTCGATGACAGACCGCTTGCATGGCCTGCGCTAGATCCGAATCGGGCATCGCCTCGGCCAACAGATGGGCGACCACCTCGGTATCGGTCTCCGATGCCAGTTCCACGCCGCGGGACTGCAACTCCTCGCGAAGCTCGGCGAAGTTCTCGATGATGCCGTTATGGATGACAGCCACGCGACCATCTGCACTGACGTGCGGATGGGCATTGTGATCGGTAGGACCACCGTGGGTAGCCCAGCGGGTGTGCCCGATACCGGTGGTGGATTGCGGAAGCGGATCCTGGCCGAGCAGGGTCTCCAGGTTCGCGAGTTTGCCGGCCTTCTTGCGGATCTCGAGTCGACCATCGCTGATCACCGCGACACCGGCGGAGTCGTACCCGCGGTACTCGAGCCTGCGCAGACCGGCGACGACCACCTCGAGGGCCTGCTTCTCGCCTACGTACCCGACGATTCCGCACATGGGCCCCAGACTACGCCGGAGATGACACAGTAGGCCCGTGTTGACGATGCGGGTCATCTGTTCCTCGGAACTGACGGCCCAATGCGATCAACTGCTGCGCGCGACTCCCAGCCTCAGCGGCCTGGTGCACGTGCCGGGCGCGAGCGCGGATCCTCCGGGTGATCTCTTCGAAGCCCAGGTCGAGCGCGATGCCGTCAACGATCTGGTCACCGCCTTGATGGATCTCGATGTCCAAAGGCAAGGTTCGATCGAGATCATCGAGCCGGATACCTGGATCTCGGCCCGCGCACTCCACGCCGAGCAAGCCTCCCCCGGTGCCGACAACGTGATCTGGCCGCAGGTCATCGAGCGCGCCTACGCCCAATCGAAGGTCACCGGCACCTTCCTCGCCTTCATGACCATGGCGACCCTCCTCGCGGCGATAGCGGTGATCACCGACTCCCCGATCCTGGTGATCGGCGCCATGGTGCTGGGTCCGGAGTTCATGGCCGTCATCGCGATGGGGCTCGCGCTCGTGCGCGGTCGCAGGTCGTTACTGCATCAGGCCGCCCGCACCCTGATCATCGGATTCTCCTTCTCGGTGGCGGTGACGGTCGGCTTCGTCGCGATCGCGCGACTCATCGGGTTGGTGACCGAAGCGGATGTCAGCGCCCCTCGGCCAGGAGTGTCCTTCATCTACTCGCCCAACGTCTGGTCCCTGCTCGTGGCCGTGATCGCGGCAGCAGCAGGCGTACTAGCCCTGACGACATCCCAGTCCACGGGCATCATCGGCGTGTTCATCTCCGTCACCACTATCCCCGCATCCGGGAACGTCGCCGTCGGATTGGTGTTCGCGCAATGGGATCAGGTGACCGGAAGCGCGCTCCAGTTGCTGATAAACCTCACGGGCATGGCCTTGGCCGGCTGGGTGACACTCGCCTTGCGCCAGCGAATGAGCGATCGGACTAGTCGAGAGCTAGCTCGGCACTCACCACGTCGGCTATGGCGCGAGCGAGTTGCTCGGCGTCATCGTGGGTCGCAGCCTCGACCATGACCCGAACTACCGGTTCGGTTCCAGACGGGCGCAACAGCACCCGCCCGTGCCCGGCTAGTCGACGCTCCGCTTCCGCCACGGCCTGCTGAACAGCCGCGTTGACGGAAATCGCGGACTTGTCGATCCCCTGCACATTCACCAGCACTTGCGGCAATTTCTCGACAGCGGCAGCAAGTTCACCGAGGGAACGACCCGTCCTCGCCACTTGCGCGAGAACCTGCAGGGCGGTCAGCACCCCATCGCCGGTCGTGGCGAACTCGCTCATCACGACGTGGCCACTTTGCTCACCACCGAGGACGAAACCGCCGCTGCCCATCTCCTCGACGACGTAACGGTCACCGACCGCGGTCTCGACGACGACGATGCCCGCGCCTTGCATCGCCAATTTGAAGCCCATGTTCGCCATCACCGTCGTGACGACGGTGTCGTGGGTCAATCGACCACGATCGCGCAATGCCATGGCCAAGATCGCCAGGATGTGATCGCCGTCGACCACGGCACCATCGGCGGTAACCGCCAAGCACCTGTCGGCGTCACCGTCGTGGGCGAACCCGACATCGGCGCCGGATTGCCGAACCTGCTCGATCAGGCCCTCGAGGTGGGTGGAGCCGCACTGTGCGTTGATGTTCCAGCCATCGGGAGCATCGTTGATCGCCTGCACCTCGGCACCGGCAAGGCGCAATACCGCCGGTGCCACCGCACTGGCGGCACCGTTCGCGCAATCGACCACGACGCGCAGTCCGTCGAGCCGTTGGTCGATGGTGCCGAGCAGGTACTCGACGTAGGCACCGCCCGCATCCTCATCCCGGATCACCCGACCTACAGCATCGCCGATCGGGCGCTCCCACGCTGCTCCCAGCCGCGCTTCGATCGCGTCCTCGATGTGGTCGGCCAATTTCACCCCACCACGGGCGAAGAACTTGATGCCGTTGTCGGGCATCGGGTTGTGGGAGGCGGAGAGCATCACGCCGAGATCGGCGCCGGTGTGCGCGGTCAGCCAGGCCACCCCCGGGGTGGGCAGGACACCGACCACGCGAACGTCCACACCGGCGCTAGCCAACCCGGCGACCACAGCGGCTTCGAGGAACTCACCACTCGCGCGGGTGTCCCGACCGACGATCGCCGTGGGCCGATGACCGACGAACTCGCCTGCCTCGGCGAGGACACCGGCGGCAGCCACCGCCAGATCGACCGCGAGTTCGGCGGTGATGTCCCGGTTGGCGAGGCCACGAACCCCGTCGGTACCGAACAGCCGACCCACGGTCTTAGCGCTTGCTGTACTGCGGCGCCTTGCGGGCCTTCTTCAGGCCGTACTTCTTGCGTTCCTTGGCGCGCGGATCGCGGGTCAAGAAGCCTTCCTTCTTCAAGGCCGAACGGTTGTTCTCCTCGTCGATCGCGCTGAGCGCACGGGCGATACCCAGCCGCAGGGCGCCGGCCTGGCCGGACACACCACCACCGTTGATACGCGCGATGACGTCGAAGCGACCCTCGGCGCCGAGCGTGACGAACGGCTCCTTCACCTCTTGCTGGTGCACCTTGTTCGGGAAGTACTCATCCAACGAACGGCCGTTGATCGTCCACTGGCCGGTTCCCGGCACCAACCGCACACGGGCCACGGCCTCCTTACGGCGACCGATCGCCGAACCGGGCGCGGTCGTCACCTCACGCGCGACGGGCGCGCTCGCGGGGGATTCGCTGGTGTACTCGGACGGGACGTCGGTCTCCTCGACCTCTTCGATGTCGACAGTTGCCTCAGACACGGTTTCCTCTTCTTCTTTCGATGCTCGTAGGACCGGCGCGGCTACTGCGCGACCTGGGTGATTTCGTAGGGCTGCGGGTTCTGTGCGGCATGCGGATGCTCGCTGCCGGTGTAGACCTTCAACTTCTTCAGTTGCTGTCGGCCCAACTTGTTGTGCGGGAGCATGCCCTTCACGGCCTTCTCGACGGCGCGCTCGGGGTTGGTCGCGAGGAGTTCCTCGTAGGACATCGACTTCAAGCCGCCCGGGTAGCCCGAGTGACGGTAGTCGATCTTCTTCTCACGCTTGGAGCCCGTCAGTGCGACCTTGTCCGCATTGACGACGACGACGAAATCGCCACCGTCCACGTGCGGGGCGAAGGTGGGCTTGTGCTTGCCGCGCAGGAGCGTGGCGACGTGGGACGCGAGGCGGCCGAGGACTACGTCGGTCGCGTCGATGACATGCCAGTCGCGAGTTACCTCGCCGGCTTTGGGACTGTAGGTGCGCACAGGACGCCGCCTTTACTCTCGTTGGGACCGGTTTCTGCACCCCCTCGCGGTGAAGGGGCCGTACTGGACGCCTTCCGGGCGACCAGGCTGCGCACCGCATAGGTGCCGGCAGCAAGGGCAAAGGCTACCCGACCTCCCGAACGCTCGATCCCGGGGCCTGCGAGGGGGGCCTATGAGGGGGGCCTATGAGGGGGGTAGGTCCCGCACGGTTCGAGTCTGCTGCTGGCGCCGGGCCCATTGGCCCTGAGGCGGATAGCCGACTTCCTCGAGGACGAGCGGATGCGCGGGCATCACCGGCACACCGGCCGCCCGCGACTTCATGTCCAGTGCGGCCCGAGGGAAGTCCACCGGCTTTCGATGCTCCCCGACGGGGATGAGGGCACCGGCCAGGCTGCGCACCATCGAGTGGCAGAAGGCATCCGCGGTGACGTGCATGACGGCGGTGGCGGTACCGCTCAGCTCGTCGATCCGGCGTTCCCACTCCAGGGCCAGGATCTCCCGGATCGTGGTGCCGTGTTCCTTGAGCTTGCAGTAGCTCGTGAAGTCGTGTTCCCCGACGAGTGCCGCCGCAGCGGCATTCATCGCCTCGATATCGAGTTCCCTTCCGACATCGAGTACGTACCGGCGCCGTAACGGATCCGGACCTCGCGGGTCATCGCTCACGGTGTAGCTGTACCGGCGCCACAACGCGGAGAAGCGGGCATCGAAATCGCCGGTCACTTCGTCCACTTCGAGGACGCGGATATCGCCGGGGAGCGCTCGGTTGATGCGCTCGACCCCGAGCTGGCCGACGGTCCGAACGTCCAGATGCACCACCTGGCCTCGGGCATGGACCCCCGCATCCGTGCGACCGGCGCAGGTGAGGACGATCTGCTCACCGGCCAGATGCGAAAGGACGCGCTGTAGTTCGCCCTGCACCGTTCGCTGGTCGCGCTGCTGGGCCCAGCCGGCGAAGTCGGTGCCGTCGTAGGCGACCTGCATACGAAGACGGGTGGTCGAATCGCTCATGATCCGACCACCCGTCTTCGTCGTTGGCTTGGTTACTTGGCGTCGTCGGCGCCTTCTTCGCTTGCTTGCTCATCAGCCTGCTCGCCGGCCTGTTCGTCGGCGACCTCTTCGACCGTGTCCTCGACGATCTCGTCGCTGACTTCGTCGCTGGCCACATCGCCGGCCTCATCGCCGGCCTCCTCGACGACCGTCTCCTCAACGGCGGACTCCTCGACCACCTCGGTCGTAGCTTCCTCGCGCTCCTTGGCCGCGCGCTTGGCCGCTCCGGTCGCCTCGGCCACCACCTGCTCGGCCATCGGCTCGACGAGTTCGATCACGGCCATGGGCGCGTTATCGCCCTTGCGCGGACCGATCTTGGTGATGCGGGTGTAGCCACCGGGGCGGCCCGCGTACTGCGGTCCGATCTCGGTGAACAGCATGTGCACGACGGTCTTGTCGCGTACCACGGTCATCACCTTGCGCCGTGCGGCCAGATCTCCGCGCTTGGCGAAGGTGATCAGCCGCTCGGCGAGCGGACGCAACCGCTTGGCCTTCGCCTCGGTGGTCGTGATCTTGCCGTGCTCGAAGAGCGCGGTCGCCAGATTCGCCAGCATGAGACGTTCGTGCGCCGGACCACCGCCGAGGCGGGCACCCTTAGTTGGGGTAGGCATATCTTCTCTCCTTGATGCTTTCTAGCCGGTGGCCTGTCCGACCATCGATTTAGAGCTGCTCGTCCTCGGCGTACGCGAAGTCGTCTCCGTCGGTTCCCTCGCTAGCGGGGGTACCCGCGGGCCCCTCCGCCGAGAAGTCACCGAAATCCTCGTCGCCTTCGTCGTCGGCGAAGTAGACCGCCGCACCCGGATCGAACCCGGGCGGGCTGTCCTTGAGCGCCAAGCCGAGTCCGGCGAGCTTGACCTTCACCTCGTCGATGGACTTCTGACCGAAGTTGCGGATGTCCAGCAGGTCGGCCTCGCTGCGCGTGATGAGCTCCCCGACAGTGTGGATGCCCTCGCGCTTGAGGCAGTTGTAGGAACGGACCGTCATATCGAGTTGCTCGATGGGGGTCCCGAGTTGCTCCGCGACGAACGCATCCGTGGGCGAGGGACCGATGTCGATGCCCTCCGCTTCCACATTGAGTTCGCGGGCGAGCCCGAAGAGCTCGACGAGCGTGTGGCCGGCCGAGGCAACGGCATCACGGGGGCGGATGCTCGGCTTGGTCTCGACATCTAGGACGAGTTTGTCGAAGTCGGTGCGCTGCTCCACGCGGGTCGCTTCGACCTTGTAGCTGACCTTCATCACCGGGGAGTAGATCGAGTCCACCGGGATACGGCCGATCTCCTGGCCGGGCTGCTTGTTCATGCTCGCCGGCACGTAGCCGCGACCACGCTCGACGACCAGTTCGATCTCCAGCTTGCCCTTGGCGTTGAGCGTCGCGATCTGCAGATCGGGGTTGTGCACCTCGACACCGGCCGGCGGCTGGATGTCGGCCGCGGTGACCACGCCGGGTCCCTGCTTGCGCAGGTACATCACGACCGGCTCGTCGTGGTCGGAGGAGACCACGATCTGCTTGAGGTTCAAGATGATCTCGGTGGCATCCTCCGTGACGCCCTCGATGGTGCTGAACTCGTGCAGGACACCGTCGATACGGATGCTGGTGACCGCCGCGCCCGGAATCGAGGACAGCAGGGTGCGACGCATCGAGTTGCCGAGCGTGTAGCCGAAGCCGGGCTCGAGCGGCTCGAGCACGAAACGCGACCGGAACTCGCTGATCGGCTCTTCGGTGAGGATGGGACGTTGACTGATGAGCACTGTGTTCTTCCTTCCCGCGACGACCGCTATATGAAGTCGCGTATTTGAACGCTCCCCGGCCCGCAGCCGAACCGGGGTGTTGCTTACTTGGAGTAGAGCTCGACGATGAGCTGCTCTTGGACTGGGGTGTCGATGACCTCGCGCTCGGGAAGCGAGTGGACGATGATGCGCATCTTCGAGGCCACGACCTCGAGCCACGCCGGCACCGTCTTCTCGCCGATCTCGGCGTGTGCGACGACGAACGGGGTCATCTCCTTGGACGACTGCTTGACCTCGATGATGTCGTTCGGCGAGACCCGGTAGGAGGGGATGTCGACCTTCTTGCCGTTCACCGTGAAGTGCCCGTGCGCCACCAACTGGCGCGCCATGTCGCGGGACTTGGCGAATCCGGCGCGGAATACGACGTTGTCGAGCCGGGACTCCAGGATGCGCAGCAGGTTGTCGCCGGTCTTGCCGGACTGCCGGTTGGCTTCTACGTAGTAGTTCCCGAACTGCTTCTCGAGGACCCCGTAGATGCGCACCGCCTTCTGCTTCTCCCGAAGCTGCAGCAAGTACTCGCTGTCCTTGCTACGCCCACGGCCGTGCTGGCCCGGCGGGTAGGGCCGCTTCTCGAACGGGCACTTCGGTGATTCGCACTTGCTTCCCTTGAGGAAGAGCTTCATCTTCTCTCGGCGGCAGCGCTTGCAGTCTGCGTCGGTATAACGCGCCATATCGTTGCTTCTCCTAATTTCCTGCGCGCGGTCAGACGCGGCGGCGCTTGGGGGGACGGGTGCCGTTGTGCGGCACGGGGGTGACATCGGCGATCGAGCCCACCTCCAGGCCGGTGGCCTGCAGCGAGCGGATGGCGGTCTCACGGCCGGAGCCGGGACCCTTGACGAAGACGTCGACCTTGCGCATGCCGTGCTCCATCGCGCGCCGCGCCGCCGCTTCGGCGGCCAACTGTGCGGCGAAGGGAGTGGACTTGCGGCTGCCCTTGAAGCCGACCTGACCGGCCGACGCCCAGGAGATCACCGCACCGGTGGGATCGGTGATCGAGACGATGGTGTTGTTGAACGTGCTCTTGATGTGCGCATGACCGTGCGCGACATTCTTCTTCTCCTTGCGGCGCACCTTCTTCGCGCCGGCGGACTTGGGGGGCATTTCGTTGCCTACTTCCTACGTTCGTGGACGTTCGATCGGGGTTGGTTAGTGAGCCGGTTGCGGTCCGACTACGCCTTCTTCTTGCCGGCGACGGTCTTGCGCGGTCCCTTGCGGGTCCGGGCGTTGGTGTGGGTGCGCTGGCCGTGGACCGGCAGACCCTTGCGGTGCCGAAGGCCCTGGTAGCAGCCGATCTCCACCTTGCGGCGGACGTCGGCGGCGACTTCGCGGCGCAGGTCACCCTCGACCTTCAAGTTGGCCTCGATCCAGTCACGCAATGCGAGCACCTGATCGTCGGAAAGGTCCTTGGCCTTCATGTTCGGATCGATGCCGGTGGCCTCGAGGGCCTTCGCAGCCTGGGAACGGCCGACGCCGTAGATGTAGGTGAGCGCGATCGCCAAGCGCTTCTCGCGCGGGAGATCCACTCCGATCAAACGTGCCATGGGGCGGTCCTATCTTCACTCAGCACGGGGTTTCGGTGGGAGACCGTTCCGGTCCGCCAAGACCGGTCCCCGGCCCCGTGGCCGGAGGTGTCGTCCCCACCTCGCAGGTGGGGGGTCGGGTGCTCCCGTGAGGGTGGTGTTCGGGTTGTCTCTCCCGGTCACCGCGGGTCGATCGGCGCTAGCGGCGTGCCAGCGACCGATCAGCCCTGACGCTGCTTGTGGCGAGGGTTGGAGCAGATGACCATCACGCGCCCGTGGCGACGAATCAGCCTGCAGCTGTCGCAGATCTTCTTGACGCTCGGTTGCACCTTCATGTGCGGTTTCCGTTCTCCATCGCCCGTAGGCAGCCGTTACTTGTATCGGTAGACGATCCGCCCGCGCGTGAGGTCGTAAGGCGACAACTCCACGACGACGCGGTCGTCCGGGAGGATCCGGATGTAGTGCATCCGCATCTTCCCGCTGATGTGCGCGAGCACTTGGTGCCCGTTGTCCAATTCGACGCGGAACATGGCATTGGGCAGTGACTCGGTGATCGTGCCCTCGAGCTCGATCGCGCCGTCCTTCTTGCCCATTGCCATCCTTCTGCGCGGATCGGACCGTCCGATCCTGTGCGGTTCGGCCGACGCCGGACGCCCTGCGCACGCGCGCGAATGCGCCGCTTTCGCGGCCGGTTCACGCGGATGGACGGGGAAGCCCGATATCAGCCCCGAAAGTCTACGCCCGAGCCTTCGAACCCTCACACCGGGGTACACCTACGGCCCCGCCCACCCCCAAGCGTTTCCCCCGGAATCCGGGCGAAACGCACAGTTTCGCCCCGATTCGGGGGGAAGCGAAGCGCTTCCCCCGGATTCCGGGGGAAACGATCAAGGGGGTGGGGGTCCGAATTCGTGGGTGGGGACGCCGAGTGCCTCGAGCCGCTGGGCGGCTGCCCGGTATGCCCGCTCCACCTGATCGGGGTCGGCCACCCGCTCGCGCCAGGAACCGGGCCGAACCCGCTCGGCGGGCATCTGCTCGGCGAAGTACCGGCGCATCCTCGGTCGGTCGGGCAGGTCCAAGAACTCCAGCAACCTGCGGTACTCCTCGGCGCGCTCGGTCACCACCAAGGACTCCAGGGAGAGGGTCAGCACCGCATCTGCTGGCACCTCGGTCAAGGCCCGGTGGGCCGCGACCATGCGATCGCTCCACCAGGTTGCCGCCGCTTCCGGATCGGAAGGACCCCAGGATTCGTTCATCACCGAGGCCATGGTGTCCCGCCCGTCGCGCACCATGTGGACGAACAGCGCCTGCGGGACCAATCGATGGATGCGATCGGCGTGCGCGATGTTGGGGGGCGACGTGTCCACCCAGTAGCGCTCTGCATCCAAGCCCTGCATCCGCGCGAGTTCGAGCAGAAAGCTGCGCCCTGCTTCTCGAGCATCCTGGCCCACGGAACGCTGCAGTTCGCGCAACAGCGTTTCGCGTTGCTCGGGTGTGATCCCGCGGTGCAGCCCGCTGACTTTCCCGAGCCGATTGGTGCGCTCCCACCAGCGTCCGCGTAGCCGGCGACGGAACTCGGCGAACAGCAGTGGACGCGAGCGAGCCAGTGCCCGAACCCCGAGGGGAGCCTCGGCACCCGGGCCTAGGCAGACATCGAGCAGCCCGGCGCTGTCGGTCAAGCACCGGATCTCCAGCGGCCGACTCGCCCGGACCTGGGGGTGGGTGCGCAGCAATTTGGCCAGCACGGTCGTGCCGCTTCGACCGCTTCCGCCGCTGAAGATCAATTGCGGCGTAGACATCACCCGAACGCTACAGACGCGTGCCCTCGAGGGAGGTCGTGACCCACGGGCCGTCGTCGGTGATCGCCACCGTGTGTTCCCAGTGCGCCGCGGGCAGGTTGTCGGCGGTGACGACGGTCCACTCATCGGCTAGTACGGCAACGGTCGGCTGACCGAGCGTGGCCATCGGCTCGATGGCCAATGCCATGCCCGGTTCGAGTCGCGGGCCACGACCGGCGCGTCCGTAGTTCGGTACCGGCGGGTGCATATGCATCGCGGAACCGATCCCGTGGCCCACGTACTCCTCGACGATGCCGTAGTCACCGGCATCGCGGATGCACGTCTCGATGGCGTTGCCGATATCGGAGAGTCGATGTCCCTCGCGCGCTTGCGCCAGCCCCGCCCATAGAGCAGCCTTCGTGACCTCGGAGAGTTCCCGTACCCGCGGATCGACCTCACCGACGAGGATCGAGATCGCGGCATCGCCGTGCCAGCCCTCCACGATCGCACCGCAGTCGATCGACACGATGTCGCCGTCGCGGATCACCCGGTCGCCGGGGATCCCGTGGACGACCTCCTCGTTGACCGACGTGCAGATGACAGCGGGGAAGCCGTAGTAGCCGAGGAACGATGGCGTGGCACCGTGGCCGGAAATGCTCTCCCGGGCGATGGAGTCGAGGTCGGCGGTGGTCATCCCGGGGGCGATCTGCTCGCGCAGCGTCTCCAGGGTCTTCGCCACCACGAGCCCGGCTTCGCGCATCAAGGCGATCTCATCGACGGATTTGATCTCGATCGATTCGGACTTACGGAACATCGCGCAACCCGCGCATCAGTCGACGACGACGACAGCCAGCAGGCGGGAGGTGACGTCCTCGACGCCTCCCATCCCATCGACCTGGACGAGCAGGCCCCGATCGGAGTACGTGGTGAGCAAGGGAGCGGTCTGCTCGGCGTAGACCTCCAAGCGCCGCCGGATGACGTCCTCGGAATCGTCGGTGCGGCCCTGCTCGGCCGCCCGCTTCACCAGCCGACCGACGACCTCGTCGATCTCCACGGTCAACTCCACGACCACGTCGAGGGCGTGGCCCGCCGAGCGCAGCATCGCGTCGAGTTCGGCGACCTGCTCCACGGTGCGCGGGTATCCATCGAGCAGGAAACCCGGACGGCAGTCGTCGTGGGTGAGTCGATCGCGGACCATGGCGTTGGTGACGGTGTCCGGTACGTACTCCCCCGCATCCATGTAGCGCTGGGCTTCCTTGCCCAATGCGGTGCCCTCGGCCACGTTGGCCCGGAAGATATCGCCGGTGGAGATATGCGGTACGCCCAATTCGGCGGCCAGCAACGCGGCCTGCGTGCCCTTGCCGGCACCGGGTGGACCCATGAAGACGACGCGCATGACCTAACCCAGGAAGCCTTCGTAGTTGCGCTGCTGCAGTTGCGATTCGATCTGCTTGACGGTGTCCAAGCCGACGCCGACCATGATCAGCAGGCTGGTACCACCGAAGATGAAGTCCTGGGCGACCCCGAGACCGCCGAAGGCGAATACCGGCAAGACGGCGATCAGACCCAGATACAAGGAACCGGGAGCCGTCAACCTGGTCAGGACGTAGTCGAGGTAGTCGGCGGTCGGCTTGCCCGCACGGATGCCGGGGATGAAGCCGCCGTACTTCTTCATGTTGTCGGCCACGTCGGTCGGGTTGAAGGTGATCGAGACGTAGAAGTAGCAGAAGAAGATCACCAGTAGGAAGTAGGTCAGTAGGTACCAGGTTCCCGTGCCGGTTCCGAAGTTCTGCTGCACCCACTGCGCCCATCCGGACTGACTGCCGGTGAGTTGTACGAACAGCGTGGGCAAGAACAACAACGACGACGCGAAGATGACCGGGATGACGCCGGCCATATTGACCTTGAGCGGGATGTAGGTCGAGGTGCCGCCGTACATCCGACGGCCGACCATCCGCTTGGCGTACTGCACGGGGATCCGGCGCTGGGCCTGCTCCACGAAGACCACGAAGGCGATGACGGCGAGTCCGACGAGCACCGTGATGGTGAAGGTGAATGCACCCCGGCTGCCGAGGATCGAGGCGAATTGGGCCGGGATCGTGGCGATGATCGCGGTGAAGATCAGCACGGACATGCCGTTACCCACACCACGCTCGGTGATCAGCTCACCGAACCACATGACCACCGCGGTTCCGGCGGTCATCACGATCACCATCACCAAGATGACCCACACACCCTGGTTCGGGATGATCGTCTCGTTGCAGCCGCTGAACAGCGCCCCCGGAGTGCGGGCGAGGGACAAGATCGCGGTGGACTGCAAGACGGCCAAGCCGATCGTGACGTACCTGGTGTACTGGGTGATCTTCGCTTGGCCAGACTGACCGTCCTTCTTGAGCATCTCCAGTCGCGGGATGACCACGGTCAACAACTGCAAGATGATGCTGGCGGTGATGTAGGGCATGATGCCGAGCGCGAACACGCTCAACTGCAGCAACGCACCACCGCTGAACAGGTTGATCAGCGCGTATACCGAGTTGTCCTGGACTACGTCGATGCAGCGCTGGATCGCCGCATAGTCCACCCCGGGGGTGGGCAGCACGGCCCCGAGTCGGTACAGACCGAGGAGGCCGAGGGTGAACAGGATCTTCTTTCGAAGGTCGGGTGTTCGAAGTGCAGCCCCGAAGGCACTGATGTGCACTCGATCCTCCCCTTCCCTTCGATCGCCTCGTGAACCGTCAACCGGCGCCTAAGCGCCCCGCCTTACAGTTCGGTGACCGAACCTCCGGCAGCCTCGATCTTGTCACGAGCGGTCGCGGAGAACTTATCCGCACTCACCGTAACGGCAACCGAGATATCCCCGTGACCGAGCACCTTGACCGGCTTGCCGGAGCGCACCGCCCCCTTCTCGACTAGGTCGGCGACGGTGACGTCGCCTCCGGAGGGGTACAGGCTCGCCAGTGTGGCGACATTGACCACCTGGAACTCGACCTTGTTCGGGTTCTTGAAGCCCTTCAACTTGGGCAGACGCATGTGCAGCGGCATCTGACCACCCTCGAAGGTGGCCGGCACGGTGTTACGCGCCCGCGTGCCCTTGGTTCCGCGTCCGGCGGTCTTGCCCTTGGACGCTTCGCCGCGGCCCTTGCGGGTCTTGGCGGTCCGGGCTCCGGGTGCCGGGCGCAGGTGATGGACCTTGAGAGTCATGTCAGTCAACCTCCTCGACATCGACCAAGTGCGCCACGGTTGTCACCATGCCACGGATCTCGGGTCGATCTTCCTTGACGACGACGTCGCCGATTCGCTTCAAGCCCAGTGAGCGCAAGGTGTCCCGCTGCCGGCTGGTGCCGCCGATCTCGGACTTGCGCTGGGTCACCTTCAACTGCGCCATCAGGAACTCACCCCTGCCTTCGCGCGCAGCATGGCCGCCGGCGCTACGTCTTCCAGCGGCAGTCCGCGACGGGCTGCGACCGCCTCCGGCGGCTCGAGCATCTTCAGCGCCGTGACCGTCGCATGGACGATGTTGATGGCGTTGTCCGAGCCGAGCGACTTGCTCAGGACGTCGTGAACGCCCGCGCACTCGAGGACCGCACGGACCGGACCACCGGCGATGACGCCGGTACCGGGTGCGGCCGGACGAAGCAGCACCACACCTGCGGCAGCCTCACCGGTCACCGGGTGCGGGATGGTGCCCTGGATACGCGGGACCTTGAAGAAGTGCTTCTTGGCTTCCTCGACACCCTTGGCGATCGCCGCCGGCACTTCCTTGGCCTTGCCGTAGCCGACGCCCACCATGCCGTCGCCGTCGCCGACGACGACGAGTGCGGTGAAGCTGAAGCGACGACCACCCTTGACGACCTTCGCGACACGATTGATGGACACCACGCGCTCGAGGTACTGCGACTTCTCCTCGCGTGGGCTCCGCTCCTTGCGGTCGCGGCGCTCGCCGCCTGCCCGCCGGTCGGTTCCTGACATGTTTCCCTCTTTCGCTCTCGGTCGTCTCAGAAGTCCAGGCCCGCTTCGCGGGCACCTTCGGCCAGGGCCGCCACGCGACCGTGGAAGCGGTGTCCGCCACGGTCGAAGACGACCGCACCGACACCCGCGGACTTCGCGCGCTCGGCCACCTTCTGGCCTACCTTGCGCGCCTTCGCGGTCTTGTCCTCGCTCGCTCCGCGCAGATCGTCTTCCATCGTGGAGGCCGATGCCAGCGTACGGCCGGCGGTGTCGTCGACCACCTGGGCGATCATGTGCCGGGCGGACCGTGTCACGACCAGCCGGGGACGCTCGACGGTGCCGCTGACCTTCTTGCGGACGCGGATGTGGCGACGCTTGCGGCCGACGGCGATCTTGTTGCCGGAGCCGAGCTTCACACCGTAGGTACTCGTAGCCATGACTACTTGCCCGCCTTTCCAGCCTTGCGGCGGATGACTTCGTTCTCGTAGCGCACGCCCTTGCCCTTGTAGGGCTCGGGCTTACGCAGTTTGCGGATGTTCGCGGCAGTCTCACCGACGAGTTGCTTGTCGATGCCGCTGACCGAGAACTTGTTGGGTGTCTCGACCGCGAAGGTGATGCCCTCCGGGGCCTTGACGGTGATCGAGTGGCTGTACCCGAGGGACAGTTCGATGTCGGTGCCCTTCGCGGTGACGCGGTAGCCGGTGCCGACGATCTCGAGTGTCTTGGTGAAGCCGTCGGTGACGCCGACGACCATGTTGTTCACCAGGGATCGGGTGAGACCGTGCAGTGCCTTGGAGGGGCCTTCGTCGTCCGGGCGGGCGACGATCAGCGAGCCGTCCTCCTCGGTGACCGTGATGGGCTCGGCGACGTCCAGGGACAGCGTGCCCTTCGGGCCGGCGACGGTGACCGACTGACCGTCGATCGTGGCGTTGACCCCGGAGGGCACGGGAATGGGGAGCTTTCCGATTCGTGACATCTGTCTTCGCCTCCCCTACCAGACGTAGGCGAGGACTTCCCCGCCTACACCCTTCTTCGCGGCCTGCCGATCGGTCAGCAATCCACCGGAGGTGGACAAGATCGCGACTCCGAGCCCGCCGAGCACCCGCGGCAACGCGGTGCTCTTGGCGTATACGCGCAGACCCGGCTTGGACACCCGGCGCAAACCGGCGATGGACCGCTCACGCGAGGGCCCGTACTTCAGTTGCAGGGTCAGCGTCTTGCCGACCTCGGCGTCGGCGACGTCGTAGCCGGCGATGTAGCCCTCGGCCTTCAAGATCTCGGCGATGTTCGCCTTGATCTTGGAGTGCGGCATCGCCACTGCGTCGTGGTACGCCGAGTTGGCGTTGCGCAGACGCGCCAGCATGTCTGCGATCGGATCCGTCATTGTCATGGCCTACCGGCCTTCCTCGCCGTGGTATCCGCGAGCGGGTGCTCGCGGACCTGCGGCGTCGTTACCAACTGCTCTTCGTGACTCCGGGTAGCTCGCCCGCGTGCGCCATCTCGCGAAGGCACACCCGGCACAGGCCGAACTTGCGGTACACCGAGTGCGGGCGACCGCACTTGGTGCAGCGGGTGTAGGCCCGCACCTTGAACTTGGGGGTCTTTTGTTGCTTTTGGATCAAAGCCTTCTTGGCCATGGCCTACGCCTCCTTGAAGGGGAACCCGAGCAGCCGAAGCAGCGCGCGCCCTTGGTCGTCGTTGGGAGCGGTGGTGACGACGGTGATGTCCATCCCCCGCGTGCGGTCGATCTTGTCCTGGTCGATCTCGTGGAACACCGACTGCTCGGTCAGGCCGAAGGTGTAGTTGCCGTGTCCGTCGAACTGCTTGGGCGACAGTCCACGGAAGTCGCGGATGCGCGGCAGCGCGATGGACAGCAGTCGATCGAGGAACTCCCACATCCGATCGCCGCGCAACGTCACGTGCGCACCGATGGGCTGTCCCTCACGCAACTTGAACTGCGCGATGGACTTGCGCGAGCGGGTGACCTGGGGCTTTTGGCCGGTGATCTCGGTGAGATCGCGGATGGCGCCCTCGATGAGCTTGGAATCACGGGCGGCTTCGCCGACGCCCATATTCACGACCACCTTGGTGACGGTCGGGACCTGCATGATGTTGGCGAGGTCGAATTCGCTGCGCAGTTCGGGGATGATCTCCTCGCGGTACCGCGCCTTGAGCCGCGGGAGGGTAGTGGTTGCCGCACTCATCACAGATCCTTCCCGGTGCGCTTGGAGATACGTACGCTGCGCTGGCTTTCGTAGGTGGTGCCGTCGGGACGCCGCTTCTCGACGGTCTCCCGCCGGAATCCGATGCGGGTCGGGCGACCGTCCTCGGGGTCGACGACCATCACGTTGGAGACGTGGATCGGTGCCTCGGTGGTCACGATGCCGCCGGTCTTCGCGCCGCGGGCGTTCTGGCCGACCCGCGTGTGCTTCTTGATGCGGTTGACGCCCTCGACGATGAGTCGGTCGGATTCGGGGTAGACCTCGATGACCTTGCCGGTCAGTCCGCGATCCTTGCCGGAGATCACCTGGACGGTGTCTCCCTTGCGAACACTGAGCTTGCTCATGGCTACAGCACCTCCGGGGCCAGCGAGATGATCTTCATGAACTTCTTCTCCCGCAGTTCACGGCCGACCGGCCCGAAGATGCGCGTGCCGCGCGGTTCTCCGTCGCCCTTCAAGATGACGGCCGCGTTCTCGTCGAAGCGGATGTAGGAACCATCCGCACGGCGACGCTCCTTCTTGGTGCGCACGATGACGGCCTTGACGACCTCGCCCCGCTTGACGCCGCCACCGGGGATGGCGTCCTTGACGGTCGCCACGATGACATCTCCCACGGACGCATAGCGACGTCCGGATCCGCCGAGTACCCGGATGCACAAGATCTCCTTGGCACCGGTGTTATCGGCGACTCGCAGTCGCGACTCTTGCTGGATCACTTCTTATCTCCTGATCGTCTGCCGGTTCTCGTTACGAGCCTGGCGGAACCCACCCGGCCGCAGTACGCGGTCGGCTTCCTACTTGGCCTTCTCCACGACCTCGACCACGCGCCACCGCTTGGTGGCCGACAGTGGGCGGGTCTCCATCAGCAGCACCCGGTCGCCGACGCCGGCGGTGTTGCCCTCGTCGTGTGCCTTCAGCTTGCTCGTGCGGCGCACGACCTTGCCGTACAGCGGGTGCTTGAAGCGGTCCTCCACGGCAACGACGACGGTCTTGTCCATCTTGTCGCTGACCACGAGTCCCTCGCGGACCTTGCGGTATCCACGCTGGCTGTCCGCCTGCTGGGTCCTAGTGGTGCTCATGCCGCACCCTCCTCGTCCTCGGTGGTCTCGAGCATGGGCGTGATACCCAACTCGCGCTCGCGGAAGATCGTGTAGATGCGGGCGATGTCCTTGCGGACCGCACGCAAACGACCGTGGCTCTCCAACTGACCCGTGGCCCCTTGGAACCGGAGGTTGAACAGCTCCTCCTTGGCCTCGCGCAGGCGAGTGACCAGCTCCTCTTGGGTCAGGTTCCGCAGCTCACCTGCGGCGGTTCCCACTGCCATCAGTCCTCACCTGCTTCGTCGCGCCGGATGATCCGGCATTTCATCGGGAGTTTGTGCACTGCGCGCATGAGCGCCTCGTGCGCGAGTTCCTCATCGGGGTAGGACAACTCGAACATCACGCGTCCGGGCTTGACGTTCGCGACCCACCACTCGGGGGAACCCTTACCGGAACCCATCCGGGTCTCGGCCGGCTTCTTGGTCAGCGGCCGGTCGGGGTAGATGTTGATCCAGACCTGACCACCGCGCTTGACGTGCCGGGTGATCGCGATACGCGCGGCCTCGATCTGTCGGTTGGTCACATACGCCGGCTCGAGGGCTTGGATGCCGTAGGTGCCGAACGAGACGTTCGTGCCGCCCTTGGCCGCGCCGGTGCGCTTGGGGTGATGCTGCTTGCGGTGCTTGACCCTGCGGGGAATCAGCATGTTCAGCCCTCCTGTCCTTGCGTGGCGGGTGCTTCGGCGGGCGCTTCAGCTGGTGCCGCAGCGGACGACTCGGCGGGAGTCTCAGCCGGGGTTTCAGCCGGCGCCTCGACGGTCTCGGCTGCGGCGTCCTCGCTGCGGGCCTTCCGGGGACGATCCGGGCGGGCGCGCTGACCGCTCAGTCGGGCGGCGGCAGCCGCAGCTTCGCGCTCGGCGCGCGAGCCGAGTGCCTCGCCCTTGTAGATCCATACCTTCACACCGATCCGGCCGAAGGTGGTGCGTGCTTCGTAGAAGCCGTAGTCGATGTCGGCGCGCAGCGTGTGCAACGGAACCCGACCCTCACGGTAGAACTCCGTGCGCGACATCTCCGCACCGCCGAGGCGACCGGAGACCTGGACCCGGATGCCCTTGGCGCCGGCCTTCATGGCGCTTTGCATGCCCTTGCGCATCGCACGGCGGAACGAAACGCGGCTGGACAGCTGCTCGGCGATGCCCTGGGCGACCAGTTGCGCTTCGGACTCGGGGTTCTTGACCTCGAGGATGTTCAGTTGCACCTGCTTGCCGGTGAGCTTCTCCAACTCACCGCGGATGCGGTCGGCCTCGGCGCCGCGGCGTCCGATCACGATGCCCGGACGCGCGGTGTGGATGTCCACCCGAACGCGGTCGCGGGTGCGCTCGATCTCGACGTTCGCGATGCCGGCGCGCTCCATGCCTTGGCTGAGCAGTTTGCGGATCTTGACGTCTTCCTCGACGTAATCGCGGTAGCGCTGACCCTTCTTGACGTCGTCGGCGAACCACCGCGAGGTGAAGTCGGTCGTGATGCCCAGCCGGAAGCCGTGCGGGTTGATCTTTTGTCCCACGGTCAGTCCTCTTCCTTCTCGGCGTTCTTCTCAGCGCTCTCGTCGGCGCTCGTCTCGGTCTCGGTGACGGTCTCTTCGACGACGTCCTCGGCGGGGCTCTCCTCGACCACTACCTCTTCGGCGACCGCCTCGTCGGCCTTGGCGCGCGCCTTGGGGGCGGGCACCGGCTCCACGACGGCGGTGCCGTCGGACAGGATCACCGTGATGTGGCTGGTGCGCTTGCCGACCCGGAAGGCGCGACCTTGCGCGCGGGGGCGGATGCGCTTGAGGGTGGGACCTTCATCGACGAAGGCTTGGGAGACCACGAGATCGCGTGCGTCCATGCCGTGGTTGTTGGTCGCGTTCGCAATAGCGCTCGCGAGCACCTTGCCCACCGGCTCGCTGGCCGCCTGCGGCGCGAACCGCAGAACGTCCTGGGCATCGCCCGCCTGCATCCCGCGGATGAGGTCGATGACCCGACGTGCCTTCATGGGCGTGACGCGGACGTACCGCGCTTGGGCCCTGGCTTCCATCGTTCTCCCCTTGCTCGCTTGTTATCTGGTCGTTGGTTCGGTTCGCCCTAGCGGCGCTTGGCCTTGCGGTCGTCCTTGAGGTGGCCCTTGAAGGTCCGGGTCGGGGCGAACTCCCCGAGCTTGTGGCCGACCATGTTCTCGGAGATGAACACCGGGACATGCTTGCGGCCGTCGTGCACGGCGATCGTGTGTCCGAGCATCGCCGGCACGATCATCGACCGGCGGGACCAGGTCTTGATGACGTTCTTGGAGCCGGACTCGTTTTGGACTTCGACCTTCTTCATCAGATGGCCGTCCACGAAGGGGCCCTTCTTCAAACTGCGTGGCATGTCGTGATCCCTTAGCGCTTCTTGCCGGTCTTGCGGCGTCGGACGATGAACTTGTCGCTGGGCTTCTTGGCCTTGCGGGTGCGGCCTTCGGGACGGCCGGCCGGGTTGACCGGGTGGCGACCACCGGAGGTCTTGCCTTCGCCGCCGCCGTGCGGGTGGTCGACCGGGTTCATGGCGACACCGCGGACGGTGGGGCGCTTGCCCTTCCACCGAGCGCGGCCGGCCTTGCCCCAGTTGATGTTGGACTGCTCGGCGTTACCTACCTCGCCGACGGTCGCGCGCGAGCGGAGGTCGACGTTGCGGATCTCACCGGAAGGCATACGCAACTGCGCGTAGGGGCCGTCCTTGGCTACGAGCTGCACGCTCGAACCGGCCGAACGGGCGATCTTGGCGCCACCACCGGGCTTGATCTCCACGGCGTGGATGACGGTGCCGACGGGGATGTTGCGCATCGGCAGGTTGTTGCCCGGCTTGATGTCGGCCGCGGGACCGGTCTCGACCCGATCGCCCTGCTTGAGCTTCTCCGGCGCGATGATGTAGCGCTTCTCGCCGTCGGCGTAGTGCAGCAGTGCGATGCGGGCGGTGCGGTTGGGGTCGTACTCGATGTGTGCGACCTTCGCCGGCACGCCGTCCTTGTCGGCTCGCTTGAAGTCGATGACGCGGTAGGCACGCTTGTGCCCACCGCCTTGGTGACGCGCGGTGATCTTGCCGGAGTTGTTGCGCCCGCCCTTCTTGGGCAGGGGGCGCAGCAGGGACTTCTCCGGCTCCGACCGCGTGACCTCGACGAAATCGGAAGCACTCGAGCCGCGACGACCGGGGGTCGTGGGCTTGTACCTACGGATTGCCATGGTGTGTCCGTTCCTTAATCTCGCTCGTCACGCCGGTCAGGAGACCGGCCCTCCGAAGATGTCGATCCGCTCCCCGGTGGCCACGGTCACGATCGCGCGCTTGCTCGCCGCGCGGCGACCCCAGCCGTATCGGGTCCGCACCCTCTTGCCTTCGCGGTTGTTGGTGTTGACGCCGGTCACCTTGACACCGAAGACCTCTTCGACCGCGACCTTGATCTGGGTCTTGTTCGCATCGGGTGCGACGAGGAAGGTGTACTTGTTCTCGTCGAGCAGCCCGTAGGCCTTCTCGGAGATGACCGGTGCGATCAGCACATCCCGCGGATCGGTGATCCTCATTCGGTGACCTCGCTCTCGCTTGCGACCGCCTTGGCGCCCTTGCCCGATGTCGGTCCGGCGAGGAACGCCGTGAGGGCCTCCTGGCTGAACACGACGTGATCGTTGGTCAGGACGTCGTAGGTGTTGAGTTGATCGGGGGCCAGCACCAAGACCTCCGGGAGGTTGCGCAGGCTGAGCCAGGAGGCATCCTCCGAGCGGGTCAGCACAGCCAGCACCGCACCCTCGACACCCATCGCCTCGAGTGCGGCGACTGCGCCCTTGGTGGATGGGGTCTGGCCATCGACGAAGGAGGTGACGACGTGGATCCGACCATCGCGCGCCCGGTCGGATAGGGCACCGCGCAGGGCGGCGGCCTTCATCTTCTTGGGCGTGCGCTGGGTGTAGTCGCGCGGAGTGGGTCCGTGGACGGTTCCACCACCGGCGAACTGCGGGGCCCGGGTCGAGCCCTGACGGGCGCGACCGGTTCCCTTCTGCTTGTAGGGCTTGCGGCCGCCACCGCGGACCTCCGAGCGGGTCTTGGTGTCATGCGATCCCTGCCGGGCAGCCGCGAGTTGCGCCACGACCACCTGGTGGATCAGCGGCACGTTCACCTGGACGTCGAAGATCTCCGCGGGCAAGTCGACCGAACCGGAAGCCTTGCCTGCCGTATCGAGTACCTCTACCGAAGTCATGCGCTGGCCTCCTTCACGGCGTCCTTCACAGCCGAGGTGATGAGCACCAAGCCACCCTTGGGTCCGGGGACTGCGCCCTTGACCAGGATCAATCCCTTGTCGGTGTCGACCGCGGCCACGGTCAGGTTCTGGGTGGTCTGGACGTCGCCACCCATCCGGCCGGCCATCCGCAGTCCCTTGAACACGCGACCGGGGGTCGCGCATCCACCGATGGCGCCCGGCGAACGGTGCTTGCGCTTCACGCCGTGCGAAGCGCGCAGGCCGTGGAAGCCGTGCCGCTTCATCGCGCCGGCGAAGCCCTTGCCCTTGGTCGTGCCGGTGATGTCCACTCGCGTGCCGGCCTCGAAGACATCGGCGCCGAGTTCCTGGCCGAGGGTGTACTCGGAGGCATCGTCGGTGCGCAGTTCGACGAGGTGGCGGCGCGGGGTCACACCGGCCTTGGCGAAGTGTCCGGTCATCGGCTTGTTCACCTTGCGTGGGTCGATCGCCCCGAAACCGAGCTGGACGGCGTTGTAGCCGTCGGTCTCCGGGGTACGAACCTGCGTAACGACGCACGGTCCGACCTGCACCACGGTCACCGGGACGACCTTGTTGTTCTCGTCCCACATCTGGGTCATGCCGAGCTTGGAGCCCAGCACTCCCTTCATCGTCTTCGCCATGGTCGATCCCCTACAGCTTGATCTCGATGTCGACGCCAGCTGGCAGGTCGAGGCGCATGAGCGAGTCCACGGTCTTGGGTGTCGGATCGAGGATGTCGATCAAGCGCTTGTGCGTGCGCATCTCGAAGTGCTCGCGGCTGTCCTTGTACTTGTGCGGCGAACGGATGACGCAGTAGACGTTCTTCTCCGTCGGGAGCGGCACGGGGCCGGCGACCTGCGCGCCGGTACGCGTGACCGTCTCGACGATCTTCTTCGCCGAGGTATCGATCACCTCGTGGTCGTAGGCCTTGAGCCTGATGCGGATCTTCTGTGCCGCCATGGTGGCTTGCCGTCCTTCTTCTCGTTACTGCGTCTGGTTCTAGCCGGGTCGTGCGTGTCGTGCGTGTCCTGCAGATCCGGTGACACGTGGCGGGCGGTGGATTGCACCGCCCGCCACGGGGCCGGTGGGTGGGTTACTACTTCAGGATCTTCGTGACGCGACCGGCACCGACGGTGCGGCCACCTTCACGGATCGCGAAGCGCAGACCCTCCTCCATGGCGACGGGCTGGATCAGCTCGGCGCGCATGTCGGTGTTGTCGCCCGGCATGACCATGTCCTTGCCCTCGGGCAGGTGCACGACACCGGTGACGTCGGTCGTCCGGAAGTAGAACTGCGGACGGTAGTTGTTGAAGAACGGCGTGTGCCGGCCGCCCTCGTCCTTGGACAGGATGTAGACCTGGGCCTCGAACTCGGTGTGCGGGGTGATCGAACCCGGCTTGCAGCACACCTGGCCGCGCTCGACGTCCTCGCGCTTGGTGCCGCGAAGCAGCAGGCCGACGTTCTCACCGGCCTGACCCTCGTCGAGCAGCTTGCGGAACATCTCGACGCCGGTGACCGTCGTCTTCTGGGCTTCGCCCGGACGGATGCCGACGATCTCGATCTCCTCGTTGACCTTGATGATGCCGCGCTCGATACGCCCGGTCACCACGGTGCCGCGACCGGTGATCGTGAAGACGTCCTCGATCGGCATCAAGAACGGCTGGTCCACAGCGCGCTCGGGGGTGGCGATGTACTCGTCCACGGCGCCCATCAGCTCCATGATCGAATCGCCCCACTTCTCGTCGCCCTGCAGCGCCGGGAAGGCGGCAACGCGCACGACGGGGACGTCGTCGCCGGGGAACTCGTAGCTGCTCAGCAGCTCGCGAACCTCCATCTCGACGAGCTCGATGAGCTCCTCGTCGTCCACCATGTCGCACTTGTTCAAGGCGACCACGATGGCCGGGACGCCGACCTGACGGGCGAGCAGCACGTGCTCCTTGGTCTGCGGCATCGGGCCGTCGGTGGCGGCGACCACGAGGATCGCGCCGTCCATCTGCGCGGCACCGGTGATCATGTTCTTGATGTAGTCGGCGTGGCCGGGGCAGTCGACGTGTGCGTAGTGACGTGCCTCGGTCTCGTACTCGACGTGCGCGATCGAGATGGTGATACCGCGCTGCCGCTCCTCCGGGGCCTTGTCGATCTCATCGAAAGGCGTGTAGGGGTTGACATCGGGGTAGCGGTCATGGAGCACCTTGGTGATCGCAGCAGTCAGCGTCGTCTTGCCATGGTCGATATGACCGATGGTGCCGATGTTGATGTGCGGCTTGGTGCGCTCGAACTTGGCCTTGGCCACGTGCGTTCTCCCTTGTCTTGTGCCGTCCGGCGTTACGCGGATCGGTTCCTTGCGGTTCTTTTCTTCTTTTGTGGTGGTGATCCGCGACTATTCGCCGCGAGCCTTAGCGATGATCTCCGTCGCCACGGCCTGCGGGACCTGGGCGTAGGAGTCGAATTGCATGCTGTAGCTAGCTCGGCCCTGGGTGCGCGACCGGAGGTCGCCCACGTAGCCGAACATCTCCGACAACGGCACCAGTGCTTGGACGACGCGAGCGCCGGAACGCTCCTCCATCGCCTGCACCTGACCGCGTCGGGAGTTCAAGTCCCCGATGACATCGCCCATGAAGTCCTCCGGGGTGGTGACTTCCACGGCCATCATCGGTTCGAGCAGGGCCGGCTTGGCGCGGCCTGCGGCCTCCTTGAACGCCATCGATCCGGCGATCTTGAAGGCGAGTTCGGAGGAGTCGACGTCGTGGTAGGCGCCGTCGAGAAGCGTGACCTTGACGTCGACCATCGGGTAGCCGGCGAGGATGCCGTTCTCCATGGCCTCCTGGCAGCCCTCGTCCACCGAGGGGATGTACTCGCGCGGGATGCGGCCGCCGGTGACCTTGTTCTCGAACAGGTAACCGCCACCTTCCTCGGTGTTCGGTTCGACGTTGATGATCACGCGGCCGAACTGACCGGAGCCACCGGTCTGCTTCTTGTGCGTGTACTCGACCTTCTCGACCGGCTTGGTGAGGGTCTCGCGGTAGGCGACCTGCGGCTTGCCGACGTTCGCCTCGACCTTGAACTCGCGCTTCATGCGGTCGACGAGGACCTCGAGGTGGAGTTCGCCCATGCCCTCGATGATCGTCTGACCGGTCTCCTCGTTCGTGCTCACGCGGAAGGTCGGATCCTCCTCGGCCAGGCGCTGGATAGCGGTACCGAGCTTCTCCTGGTCGGACTTGGTCTTCGGCTCGATGGCCACCGAGATGACCGGCTCGGGGAAGGTCATCGACTCCAGGACGACGGGGTTGGAGGCATCGCACAGGGTGTCGCCGGTGGTGGTGTCCTTCAGGCCCATGACCGCGACGATGTCGCCGGCACCGGTCGACTCGATCTCCTCACGCTTGTTGGCGTGCATCCGGTAGATCTTGCCGATCCGCTCCTTCTTGCCCTTGGTGCTGTTCAGCACCTGGGTACCGGTCTGCAACTTCCCGGAGTACACGCGCACGTAGGTGAGCTTGCCTAGGTGCGGATCGGACATGATCTTGAAGGCCAGTGCGCTGAAGGGCTCGTCCTCGCTGGGCTTGCGGGACATGACCTCTTCCTCGTCACCGACCTTGTGGCCCTGGATGCCCTCGACGTCGAGCGGGGAAGGCAGGTAGGCGACCACGGCGTCGAGCATCGGCTGCACGCCCTTGTTCTTGAACGCGGTGCCGGTCAATACCGGGGTGACGGTCGCCGCGAGGGTGGCCCGACGGATACCGGCCTTGATCTCCTCGACGCTGAGTTCCTCGCCCTCGAGGTACTTCTCCATGACGGCGTCGTCGTTCTCCGAGAGGGTCTCCAGCAGCTTCTCGCGCCACTCCTCGGCCTTGTCCTGCAGGTCCGCGGGGATCTCCTCGATCGAGTACTCCTCGCCGAGCGGGGTCTCGCCGCGCCAGGTGAGGGCCTTCATGGTGACCAGGTCGACCACGCCGATGAAGTCCGCCTCGTTGCCGATGGGCAGCTGCAGCACGAGCGGCACGGCGTTGAGTCGGGAGACGATCATGTCGACGCACATGTAGAAGTCGGCGCCGGTGCGATCGAGCTTGTTGATGAAGCACATCCGCGGCACGCCGTAGCGGTCGGCCTGACGCCACACCGTCTCGGACTGCGGCTCGACACCGGCGACGCCGTCGAACACCGCTACCGCGCCGTCGAGGACGCGAAGCGAACGCTCCACCTCGACGGTGAAGTCGACGTGGCCGGGGGTGTCGATGATGTTGATGGTGTAGCCGTCCCACGAGCAGGTGGTGGCCGCCGACGTGATGGTGATGCCGCGCTCTTGCTCCTGCTCCATCCAGTCCATCGTGGCCGCGCCCTCGTGGACTTCACCGATCTTGTAGTTGATGCCGGTGTAGTACAGGATCCGCTCGGTGGTCGTGGTCTTGCCCGCGTCGATATGCGCCATGATCCCGATGTTGCGGACCTTGGCGAGGTCGATTCCCAGTGCGGTGGACACCATCTGCTCCGTTTGTCTCGTTCGAGTTTCTCGTTGGCCGTTGTGCGCCGGTGGTTACCAGCGGTAGTGCGCGAAGGCCTTGTTGGACTCGGCCATCTTGTGCGTGTCCTCGCGCTTCTTCACGGCCGCACCGAGGCCGTTGGAAGCATCGAGGATCTCGTTCATCAAGCGCTCGGTCATCGTCTTCTCACGACGCTGGCGCGCGAAGCCGATCAGCCAGCGCATGGCCAGCGTGGTGCTGCGCACCGGCTTGACCTCCACCGGCACCTGGTAGGTGGCGCCACCGACGCGCCGGGAGCGCACCTCGAGGGTGGGCCGGACGTTGTCCAGCGCCCGCTTGAGCGTTTGCACCGGGTCGGTCCCGGTCTTCTCCCGGCAGCCTTCGAGCGCGCCGTAGACCACGGACTCGGCCTTGGACCGCTTGCCGTCGAGCAGGACCTTGTTGATCAACTGGGTGACGAGCGGGGATCCGTAGACCGGATCGTTGACTGTGGGGCGCTTGGTGGCCGGTCCCTTGCGAGGCATCAGCCCTTCTCCTTCTTCGCTCCGTAGCGCGAGCGCGCTTGCTTGCGGTTCTTCACGGCTTGGGTGTCCAGCGCCCCGCGGATGACCTTGTAGCGCACGCCGGGCAGGTCGCGGACGCGGCCGCCACGGACCAGGACGATCGAGTGCTCTTGCAGGTTGTGCCCCACCCCGGGGATGTAGGCGGTCACCTCGATACCGGAGGTGAGCCGGACGCGAGCGACCTTGCGCAGCGCGGAGTTCGGCTTCTTGGGGGTGGTGGTGTAGACGCGCGTGCAAACCCCACGACGTTGCGGGCTGCCCTTCAGGGCAGGTGCCTTGGTCTTGTCGACCTTGTCCTGGCGGCCCTTGCGGACCAGCTGCTGGATGGTGGGCACGAGGCGCTTCTCCTACCTTCTCGACTTCTGTTCCTCGCCTCCTGAGGATCCGGCCCACGCGGTCGGGCGTGTCGCGGGCTTTCGAGCGCGCGAAACGTCCATCTCATCGTCGGTGGATCCTGGCCTATCGGGTCGAATCGGTTCGAACCCTGAGGTCCCGCGCATCTCTTCGAGGGGAAGTCGTGCGCAGCAGGATGTGCCCGGTTCCGGACACGAGGAGAAACAGTACCCGCTGCCCCCGAGGGCGTCAAAACCGGGTCCCCCTCGCCCCGTTGCGGCGTCGGTGGTGGCCCCGAAACCGCGCCCGATCGGGGCCACGAGTGCCGCCGCAACGGGGAGGGGGGTTAGGTCAGGGCGCCGCCGGCGGCGAGGATCAGGAAGAAGATCAGGCCGATGGCGATGAGCGCGGCGTACAGGCCGATGTTGATCCAGGCCACGATCTTCGAGGCGGTGACCAATCCCCCGCCGGTGACCCAGCCGTTGCTCGCCGCGATCTCCTTATCGGCCTTGTTCGCGAACACCAGCGCCACGATCGCCGGGATCACCGGGCACACGACCCAGGACACGATCGCCAGGACGAGGGCGACGATGGCGGAGTTGGACGTCTGCGGCACCGGCCCGTACGGCGGGGCGGCAGGGGGTGGTGTCCCGTACCCGGGGGCTCCACCTGCCGCGCCCTGCGCCGGGTAGGCCGGAGGTGGGTAGTTCGCGCCCGCGTTCTCCCCTTCGGAAGTCGAGGGCCAGGTTGGGGTCGCCTGCGGCTCTTGCGGCTGGCTCGACTGCTCGGGCTGCTGCTCGGGCTGGTTCGACTGCTCGGGCTGGCTCGGGTGCTCGGACTCGGGGGGCTGGGTCATGACTCAAGCCTGCCACGACGACGGCCTCGGAGAGGGTCGGTACGCCACGAAGACCGGTTATAACCACCCGTCACAATTAGCACGTGACCAACCCGCCCGCCGCGGTGCTGTTCGACATGGACGGCACCTTGATCGAATCGCACGCCAACGTCGAACGGGCCTGGACCACCTGGGCCCACTCCCGCGACCTCGATCCCGCAGCGGTGCTGGCGCAGGCCCACGGTCTGCCCGCGGAGGTGACGGTCGCGCGCTGGCTGCCGGGGGCCGACGACGCCACCATCGCCGCGGCCGCCGCCGAGCAGTTGGCCATCCAGTACGACGACGTCACCGGCATAGCGCCCATCGAGGGCGTGGTCGAACTACTGGGGTTCTTGGACGATGCGGCACTTCCCTGGGCGGTGCACACCAGCGCGGATGACCGCCTGGCTCGGGTCCGGCTCGGGGCCGCCGGCATCGAACCTCCGGTCCTGGTCACGCGCGATCAACTCGCCCGTGGCAAGCCGGCGCCGGATGGCTACCTGCGGGCTGCGGAACTGCT
>CAJXNV010000009.1 GCA_913057155.1 uncultured Actinomycetes bacterium
AGGCCCAGCGAGATACCGGACAAGATGACGGTGGCCGGACCGGTGAGCGAGGTCTTGGCGACATCGTCGACCGGGCGACGGTTGGTCTCGGTGAAGTAGGCGGTCAGCTGCTGGATTACCGCCGCGAGCACGATGCCGATGAACACGGCGAGGATCACGAACCATTGCGGGCTCAGACCGTCTCCCACCTCGGTAGCGGCGATGCCCCCGAGGCCCTCGATCTCACTCCAACTGCTCGGGACCCAGACGAACACGGCGGCCACGACGAGCACGGCACTGATGAGCGCGGATATGAAGAAGCCGCGGTTGATGGAGGACATGCCCGATCGATCGGTCGGTCGCGGAGAGACGGTGAAGATGCCGATGACGGCGGTGATCACGCCGATGGCCGGGATGATCAACGGCAGCACCAGGCCGAGTTCCCCGAAAGCCGCGCTGCCGAGGATCAAGGCCGCGACGAGGACCACGGCGTAGGACTCGAAGAGGTCGGCTGCCATTCCCGCGCAGTCACCCACGTTGTCGCCGACGTTGTCGGCGATGGTCGCGGCGTTACGGGGATCGTCCTCGGGGATGTTCTGCTCGACCTTGCCGACGAGATCGGCGCCGACGTCGGCGGCCTTCGTGAAGATGCCGCCGCCGACGCGCATGAACATGGCCAGCAGGGCCGCACCGAAGCCGAAGCCCTCGAGCACCTTGGGAGCCTCACCGGCGTAGACGAGGACGACCAGGGCCGCACCGAACAGACCGAGTCCGACCGTGAACATGCCCGCGACACCACCGGTTCGGAACGCGATGCGCATCGCACGCTGCTCCCCGGAGTCCTTCGCGGCAGCGGCCACGCGGACGTTTCCGCGCACTGCGAGCCACATGCCCATGTAGCCGGTGATGCCGGAGAAGACCGCCCCGATGAGGAAGAAGATGCTCCGGCCGATGCGCTCGGAGTTCGTCTCGGCGGGTAGCAGGAACAAAAGGAAGAACACGACGACCGCGAAGATCGACAACGTCTTGAACTGCCGGTTCAGGTAGGCCGACGCTCCCTCTTGGACCGCCGCCCCGATCTCCTTCATCCGCTCGGTGCCCTCGCTCGCGCTCAGCACCTCGCGCACGAGGATCCCGGCCACTGCTAGGGCGGCGAGGCCGATGACGGCGACGATGGCCACGAGAACGACGTTGTTCCCGGTCAACTCGATCATGTTTCTCCTTGGTCTTCGCGGCAGCCGGGGACGGGTAGCGCGCAGCTACCGATACCGGATCCGCCTCACGATCCGGCGAAGTCTACGCAGGCGCGGGCGGCCATGCGGTCAGGGTCGAGGAATCTCCCGGCCATCGGCGGTAGTGGGCTTCACCACAGTCCACTCCCCTAGCGAACTCCGCTAGGCCAGGGCGGCGTCCAACGTCTCGTGGATCGGGATGACCACGTCGAGCCCGGTGAGGGTGAATACCTTCAGGACCCTCGGGGAGGCCACCACCAGATCCAGCGATCCGTCCACCTCCCGCAGCCGCTTCAGGGAGGTCACCAGCACCCCCAGCCCGGTGGAATCCAAGAAGGTGACATCGGTCAGGTCCACGACCACCCGGGCACCGGGTCGGATCCGATCATCCACCGCTTCGCGTACGGCCGGGGCGGTGTGCGCGTCGACTTCCCCACCGACGCTGATCACGACGACGTCACCGCGTTCCTCGGTGGCGACGCTGACATTCGGCGATGTGCTCACCCCTGCACTGTGGCACACCCGGGCACCACAATTGGGTGGTGTTCGAGGATTCGCCCGCAACCCGCTCCCTGGCGGCCTGGTCGAGCCAGCGGCCGGATTCCCTCGCCCACACCCTGTCCATCCCCGAGCGCACAGGGACCAGGGCACCGTGGCCCACCTGGGTGCCCGATCAGGCCGTGGCCCGGTGGGAAGAGCGGGGAATCGATTCACCGTGGCTGCACCAGGTGATCGCCGCCGAAGCGGCCCACGGCGGCCAGCACGTCGCACTGGCAACGGGGACCGCATCGGGCAAGTCGCTGGCCTACGCCATGCCTATCGTGGCAGCGATCGACGAAGCCACGTCGGTTCTATCGGAGCCGTGCGCGCTGTACCTGGCACCGACCAAGGCACTGGCGAGCGACCAGCATCGTTCTTGGGAGGAACAGTCGCTGCCGGGTGTGCGGGCCGCGGTCGTCGACGGCGACACCGACCGCGACGATCGGGCGTGGGCTCGTCGGCACGCGAACGTGATCCTGACGAACCCGGACATGCTGCACTTCTCGATACTTCCCGGACACGAGCGTTGGTCTCGGGTGCTTCGCAACCTTCGTTACATCGTCGTCGACGAGGCGCACGCTTACCGTGGGGTATTCGGCGCGCACGTCGCGCTGGTCCTTCGTCGCCTACGCAGGTTGGCCGCACATCACCGAAGCGATCCGGTAGTGATCGCGGCCTCGGCCACCACCGGATCGCCGGAAAGGTCGATCGCCAACTTGATCGGCTCACCGGTGATCGCGGTGACCGAGGACGCCTCACCATCGGCCGAGCGCACCATCGTGCTGTGGCGGCACGATCCGGATGAGGCCTTCCCCGAAGCCTCACCGACTCGCGACGCCGCGTGGCTCACCTCCCGGGCGGTGGATGCCGGTAGCCAGGTACTCACCTTCCTTCGAAGCCGCCGGGCTACCGAATACGTGGCCGAACTCGTGCGTACCGAACGCGACGCCGACGAAGCCACCATCGCCGCGTATCGCGGCGGCTACCTAGCGGAGGAAAGACGCGAACTCGAAGCCGGATTGCGAGCCGGGACGATCCGCGCGCTGGCAACGACGAATGCGTTGGAACTCGGGATCGACATCTCGGGCGTGGACGTCTCCATCACGACCGGTTGGCCGGGAACACGCGCTTCCCTGTGGCAGCAGTTCGGTCGGGCCGGCAGGGCCGATTCGCCCGCGGCATCGGTGTTCATCGCTCGCGAGGACCCCTTGGACTCCTACATCGTCGATCACCCCGAAACGCTCACCGGCGAGCCCGTCGAGGAAACGGTGTTCGACGTCTCGAATCCGCACGTCCTCCGGCCGCACCTGTGCGCTGCGGCATCCGAGGCTCCCATCGTCGATCCTGGCGACTGGTTCCCCGAGAACGCACCCGAGCAACTCGCGGACCTGGTCGAGGAAGGCTTGTTACGCCGCCGGCCCACCGGTTGGTACTGGACTGCACGGGAACGAGCGCAGGACCTCACGGATCTGCGCGGCAGTGGGGACACGGTGCGGATCGTCGAAGAGGGCACCGGACGCTTGCTCGGCACGATCGACGCCGCGGCATCGCACCGGCACGCACATCCGGGGGCGGTCTACGTGCATCGGGGCATCACGCACGTAGTAAGCGCGCTCGACCTCAACGAATCGGTGGCGATAGTGGTGCGAGAGGACGTGGACTACACCACCTTCGCTCGCGACGTCAGCGACATCCGAGTCGTCGATGTCGAGCGAACGTGGAGCCGCGGTGACATCGTCATGCACGTCGGATCGGTGGATGTCTCGTCCCAAACCGTGGCCTTCGAGCGCCGTGGCCTCGATGGAACGTTGCTCGGAGTGGTCGATCTCGAGCTTCCCGAGCGGGTGCTGCGCACTCGTGGAGTGTGGTGGACCTTCGCGTCGGGTTGTCTGCCCGAGCCCACTTACGAGGATCTGCCCGGCGCAGTCCACGCCGCCGAGCACGCAGCTATCGGGTTGCTTCCGCTCTTCGCCTCGTGCGATCGGTGGGATATCGGTGGGGTTTCGACGGAATTCCATCCCGACACCGCGGCCACCACGATCTTCATCTACGACGGAGTCTCCGGAGGAGCGGGTTTCAGCGAACGCGGGGCCGATGTCGTCCGGGAATGGATCGGGGCCACGCTGCAGGCGGTGCATTCCTGTCGGTGCAAGGACGGTTGCCCGGCCTGCATCCAATCGCCCAAGTGCGGCAACGGGAACGAGCCGCTGAGCAAGTCCGGGGCCGTGGCCGTGCTCGGCGCCATCACCACGGCATTCGATTGATCCACCACCGATCGACCATGTCGTCGACGGCCGAGGACTCTCCCGCGATCAATAGCCGGCGCGGGCCTCGCCGCTGATCGCACCCGAACCCAACCAGCGAGCGACACGACCCTCGATGCCGACCGCGCGGGTGCCCAGCCGAACCGTCACATCCGTCCCGTGCCAGGAGCATTCGAGTAGTTCGACATCGTGGGCTCTAGCGGTGTGCTCGGCAGCACCGCAGGCGCCCTGACGGGCTGCCGCAACGGCGGCAAGGTCAGCGACCATCGCCACGTTCGATCGGGCGATCGCCCATTGGGTCATGGCGGCAGTTGCCGCGATGACGATCATCAGTCCGGTCAATAGGGCTAGCGCGAAGAGGGTTGCCATCCCCCGATCGCACTTGCATCGCTTCATGACCCGACGCCCGTTTCCCACGGCACTAGGGCCCGACGTTCCACTGGGATCGACAACCCGGAAAGCAACGGACCGAGTACCGCGATCTCGCGGTGCACCGTCACCGTCACGCCCTGGGGGGAGGGCGCGACGGTGACGGTGGTGTGCGGATGCGTCGCCTGCAAAGACGACCGCACCGCATCCGGCGGAACACCACGGGCAATGTCCCGCGCGGCTGTGTGCACGGCATCTTGCATACCCAAGATGGACATCGCGACGAAGGTGATCGCCGTCGCGATGAGCGCAACGATGGCGATCATCGGAATCGCGAATGCACTCTCCGCGATCACGTATCCGCGGTCCTGCGATGACCGATTCGATGCTTGCGCTTGCTCGTGCCGTGTCATGGTCTCTCGCTCAGGCGCTCAGCATCGCCGAGAAGGCGCCTTGCACGACCTGCCAGATCAGATCGCGCACCGCCTCACTGGTCAGCAGCTTCAACAGGACTCCACCGAGTCCCGCTACCGCGACGGTGCCCACGGCGTACTCGGCCGTGGTCAGTCCTTCCTCGGCACGCAACCGGCTCCACGGATGCGCTTCCGCTTCCGCTCCCGCTACCGCTTCCACCCGGGGCTCTTCTTCGATAACCGTTGTGGACATGACATCTCCCTCTCTCACTCGGCGCTTGTCGACCATCGATGCGCCGAGAACAACGGTGGCCCGCATCGGGGGTGCAACATCAGATGTCGTTTCGAGGTTGGGGGTTGCGTGCACGCTCGTTGTGGATAACCCGCGTTCAGCCGAACAGGGATCGGGCGAACCCCGCGACCACCGGCACGACCCCGACCAACAGGTAGGCGGGCAGGAAGCACAAAGCCAGTGGTGCCACGGATCTGACTCCGGCCGAGCGCGCCGCGACCTCGACCTGGGCTCGATGGGCTTGTCGCATATCCACAGCAGCCGCATCGAGCACCGAAGCGATCGACGCCCCGGTGCGAGATGACCGGATGATCGCTCCGGCAATGGGCGCTAGGGCGTCGTCATCGAGAAGGTCCGCCCACGCGATAGTGGCCGGTGCGCCCAACTGAGTCGACGCGCGAACTGATTGCAGTCGCGAACGCGCAGGCTCATCGATCGCGGCGATGACCACATCGAGGGCATCGTGGACACTCGCTCCGGCTGCGATGGCCGCGCTCAGCAGATCGGCGATGACCGGTGCTTGAGCCACGATCTGCACGCGCGAGTCGAGACGATGTGATTTCTTGCCTCGGTCCGCCGACTCCGGGTGGAATGTCGCCTTCCCAGCGGCGCCGCGCTGCAAGGCCTGCAATCGCGGCCTGGCTCGACTCCCGAGCCACACCCACAGGGCCAGGCCGATGGCGACACTGCCGATCAACACCACGATCGCTCAACCCTGCGACATCGCTTGATCGACGCGTCTGACGATGCGTCGGGTCCACAGCACACCGACGATCGTCAAGGCCACGGCGGTTCCGGCGATCAATGCGCCCACGCTCGATCCCAGGAACCAGCCGATCGGGTCGGCACCGAGCAAGTAGCCCATCGCAACCCCTACCAGGGGCAGCGCACTGAGCATGCGCATAGTGGCCCGCGGTGCGGCCAATTCGCTGCTCAGCACGCCCCGTAGTTCGAACTGGGCTTGCACCGATAGCGCCAACCTCTCGATCGATGCCACGAGCCCGGCACCGTGCGCCGCCCCGACGCTCCATGCAGCAGCCAGTTGCCGAAGCTGTGGCGCCAAGTCGGCTGTCTCGGCAGCGTCTTGTCGCAGTCCACGGGGAATCGAATCCCCGAATCGTGCAGCCGCCAATGCATGGGGCCACAAAGGTGGATCCCCCGACGCGCGTTCGAGTGCATCGGCGGGGGTGCTGCCGGCACTGAGTTCGGCAGCGAGCGCCCGCAGCGCGTGCACCAGCCTTCGCTCGGGAGTCAGCGCACGGGATCTACGTGCCCGACCACTCAACCAGGCACGTAGATCCAACCCGGGATCGCTCTGCGGGCCAGCGAGTCGACGCATGCGCACGGCTCCTGCGCTCGGCACCGTCCACCACACTGCGAGTCCCAGCGATAGCGCGCCGAGAACGGCGATCAACACGCCCGACGCTCGCTTTCGCCCGAGTGCCCGTCTAGCGCGTGCAGCGGCTCGGTCTCCACCAGGCCTTGCCGCCGCACGAGACCATGGACGCCTTGCACCACCCGGGAACCGTCTTGCCGCCGCTCCACGTGAACGACCGCATCGATCGCCGAGAACAGCAAGGCATGGATGGCATGGCGATCGACACCCGCGGTCAGCCCCAGCGCTTCGATGCGCGCTGGGAAGTCCTTCGGAGAATTGGCGTGCACCGTGCCGCAACCGCCCTCGTGGCCGGTGTTCAAGGCCATCAGCAAATCGATCACCTCCGGGCCGCGGACCTCACCCACCACCACCCGATCCGGCCGCATCCGAAGCGACTGGCGCACCAGATCGCGCATGGTGATCAACCCGGCACCCTCGACATTGGGCGGACGCGATTGCATCCGGACGACGTGCGGATGACGCGGCGTGAGTTCGGCGGTGTCCTCCACCAGGACGATCCGTTCACCCGGAGGAACGAGTGCGAGCAGGGCACCGAGCACGGTGGTCTTCCCACTGCCGGTTCCACCGGTGACGACGAACGACGCCCGACGCTCGATCAGGTCTGCGAGTACCGCCGCTCGATCGTCGTCGATCGTTCCGGCAGCGCGGAGGTCTTCCATCGACATCCCCTCACGCCGGGGGATGCGCAAGGAAACGCACGTGCCGTCCGTCGAAATGGGTGGGATCACGCAATGCAAGCGCGCACCATCGGGCAAGCGCGCGTCGACGTAGGGACTCGCTTCATCCAGACGGCGCCCAGCCCAGCCAGCCAGTCGCGTGGCGATTCGTCGTACGTGCTCTTCGTCATGGAAGAGCCTGCCTCGGGATTCCAGGCCGCTGCCGCGATCGATCCAGACCTCGCCGGCAGCAGTCACCAGGACATCGGTTACCTCCGGTTCCTCGAGCAGTTCCTCGAGCGGACCGGCGCCGATCAACTCCCGCCTGACATTGCCCACCACCGACATCAAGGTGGCTTCGTCCAGGACCACACCCTCGCTTCGAAGCGCACGCACCACATTGGCCGGGGAGGCGTCCCTGCCTTCCGACAGCAATCGGGTTCGCACCCGATCGGTCACCCCGAGCACGGAGTCCGATAACGCAACGGCAGGTTCGCTCATGCCGCACGCAACCGCTCGATGTCGCCGATTTCCTCGATGATCGCTCGGCACGCTTGCACGTAGGTCTTCGGCAGAGCCGGCAACTCGCCGTCATCGGCACGTGAGGTCATCGACGGCACGAACGGCAAGGTCGCCAGGAACGGGGCTCCGAGCGCGTGGGATATGTCCTCGCTGGCGACTCCGCGCGGGCTGCTGGCTTGCACGAGCAGGACCTTGGGCACCCGGGGTCGCAGCCACGCGTGCCGACGGGCCGCAGCCGCGGTGGAGCGCACATGGTCACTGACTACGAGGATCGCGTTACTCGATTGCTCCAACACCACGCTGAGCAGATCGTCGTGCACACGCGGGCAATCGACGAGCACTAGATCGTGGGAGCGGCGAGCCGAACGCAGGACGGCGGACATCGTCTCGACCGAGGGTCCTTGGTCGGCACCGCTTCCATCGCGTGCGCAGGACAGGATCGAGACATCGGCAACGCGTGGCAGCGAAGCCTCCAGATGCCCCGCAGGCAGATGACCGCTCACCTCCCGAAGGTCGGGCCAGCGCGCGCCGGTCGCCTCTTCGGCGCCCAGCAACAAATCGATTCCCCCACCCCACGGGTCGGCATCGATCACCAGACTGCGGGCACCGGACTGACTGCCGACTATCGCCAAGTTGGCGCTCAAGGTCGACGTGCCGACACCACCGCTACCGCCGAGGACCGGTACGACCACCCCACCTCGGACCGGACCCTCCGCGCATTCACGGAAGGCATCGAGAAGCCAGCGTTCGCCCTCCGGCAGTTCCACTACATGCTCGGCACCCAACTCCACGGCGAATCGCCACACATCACGCTGCACCGCGGTTTCCGTGGCGTCGTCGTCGGTGGTACCGAGCGAACCGGTGTCATGCACGACGATCACCCGCGCGCGCCGGCCGGGGATCTCCTCCACCACCGCATCGGAACCCACGATCACCAAGGGCGCCGTGAACCAGTGCGTAGCTGCCGATCCGAGGTCGGCTGCGACGTGCACCTCGAGAGCCGAACTAGAAGCCAGGCGCACTACTTCATCGATCAAGGGCAAGGAGGCGGAGATGAGAAGTGGCCTCGATTGTTCGTCTATTGCTGTCATGACCCCACCTTGTGACGCGAAGCGAGTCACGGGGAACCCCCGATTCCCGCCTGTGGAAAAAGCGGATCGGGGCTTCGTCGAATCGCGTTCGACTGGAATTCATCGTTGGCAGGTACCGTGGTCGCATGCCCGCGGCGGCGTTCTTCGACCTCGATAAGACGATCCTGGCCAAGTCCAGTTCCTTCGCCTTCGCGCGTCCGTTCTACCGCGAAGGGTTGATCGGGCGTAGCGACGTCGTGCGCAGCGCGTACGCACAGTTCATGTTCCACGCCGCGGGCGCGGACCACGATCAGATGGAAGCGATGCGCGCGTACATGTCCGCCCTGGTCGAAGGGTGGGAAGTCGATCGAGTGCAGCAGATAGTCGCGGAGACCCTCGATGACATCGTCGATCCGTTGGTCTACGAGGAGGCCGTCGAGTTGATCGAGTCCCACCGGTTGGCCGGTTTGGACATCATCATCATCTCCTCGTCCGGGACGGACGTCGTGGAACCGATCGGAGCCCGTCTCGGCGCCGATCTCGCGATAGGAACCCAGGTCGCTATCGAGGAAGGCCGCTACACCGGCGAGATCCTGTTCTACGCCTACGGCGAGGGCAAGGCGGAGGCGATGCGTTCACTAGCGGTCGAACGCGGCTACGACCTCCAGCAGTGCTACGCCTACTCCGATTCGCAGACGGATCTGCCGATGCTGGAAGCCGTCGGTCATCCCGTCGCCGTCAACCCCGATGCCGCCTTGCGCCAAGCCGCACTGGATCGCGACTGGCCGATTCTGGACTTCGATAAGCCCGTCGCGATGCGGCGCACGATCGAGACAAAGCAGGCCGTCGCGGCGAGCGCGAGCGTGGCGTTGGGGGCGGTTGCCGTGGGCCTCACTTGGTACGCGCGCCGCCGTGGGCTTCGGGCGTAACGCGCGTCACCGGCGCGGCGCCCGCCCACCCATGCATCGCGCGCGCCCCCGCGCCCCCGCGCCAATTCCTGCAGGTGGCGTCACAAAAGCTTCTGCTTTGTGACGCCACCTGCAGGAATCGATGGCTGGCGATCGAACTAGGCCAACTGGCTTCGGATCCTCTCGGCCAACTCCCGCGACCGAAGATCACCCATTCCCCACCGCAGCACTCGAAAACCCTGCGCTCGAATCGCATCCTCCCGACGCTTCTCCGCGTAAAGGTCTTCGCGCCCTTCGTATTTCACAGCGCCATCGGCCTCGCCCACTAGCCGCGCGCGCTCCCACAGGAAGTCCACGCGAGCTACGAAGCCACCGGCCTGCGATCGGATCTCCACCTGCATCCGAGGCAGCGGTAGCCGCTGCGTGACGAAGTAAGCGAAGGAAGCGGACTCCAACGGGGATTCGCGTACACCGTCCACCAGGGCCAGCGCACGTCGTAGTTTTCGATAACCCCACATCCCACGGAATCGTTCGATATCCGACGACGACGCTTCCGGCCACATACCGTTTCGGGCGGCGAAGTCCCCGCAGGCCAGGCTCGCGGCAAGGGATCCGAACCTCGTGATGTCGATCCATGCGCGCCACGCCGTAGCCACACCCACCGACTTCCATTCCACGTCCGCCTCGTCGAACGACCGCATGCGAAAGGCGATGCCGCTGCGGGTACCCGTCCACCTGTCCGGGGCTACGCCGAGTTGGACGTTGCGCGGCAGGTCGAGCAGTGGCAGTCCATGCACGATCGCCGCACTCGCATCGGTCACGACGGCTCCGGGGTTGCGGATGGCTGCCGCGATCGCCCGGTGGAAGTGTTCGACCCGCGCACGTGCGTGCGGGTCGAGTCCGTCGTACGTGCGCTCACCAGCTGGCAGGTAGGCCCCCCGTGCTACCGCCGACCAGGAACCCGACCGCACGCGTTGACGCACCTGATGTCGTGTCAATCCGGCGTTGGTGGCGTGCGCGAGCAGCGCGAAGGGTGGCAATGGCGGGTCCGGTTCCGCGTGACGTGGCATACCGCCTGAGCCTGCGCATTCACCGATCGACCCGCAAACGACTATCCACAGGGTCTGCCTGCATCCGCGCTCGCCCGACCCCCGCGCACCAACCGCACCAACCGCACTAGCGGCGCCAAGTCCTGCAGGTGGCGTCACAAAGCGGGCGCTTTTGTGACGCCACCTGCAGGAGTCGGTGGGTGGGGTCGGGTGGGCGGGGTCGGTGGGCGGCTAGCTGGATACCGGTCGGGCCGCCTGGGCACCTCGGCCGATGACGTCGGCGAACCACGCGAAGTACTCGGCCATCGGCTCCGCTTCCCCGGTCGCGTACTGACGCAGGGCCCGCACATAGGCCGGCCGCCCCCGCTGGTAGATACCGGCCTCGGGGATCGAGAACAACGACGGATCCACGCCGCGGGCAGCGAGCACCAAGCGCACCGCCGCGCGACCGAGCAGGCCCGAGCCCCAGGTGAAAGGACGGGCCGTCAGCACTTCCGCGTGGACGATCCCCGCGACCGCGAGCGCCGGTGCCTCGCCGGACTCGGATACGAGTTGGGCCAGCAAGGTCAAGCGCACCGCCGCTTCATCGGCCGACGGGGCCTGGATCGGTAGCCGCAATGGATCATCGGGGTTCTCGTCGGCGCGACGGGGCCTGCCGAGTTCCTCCTCGCGCACATGACCGTGCGCCACGACCGCGTGCAACCGGGCGAGGGCCTGCAGGGGCGCCCTCGTCCACGTGTCCACCTGGGCTGGCACTTCCGCGGTGAGCGCCTGGGCCGAACCCAGGACCCGACCCATCGGAGAGTCCTCGGCCGTAGCCACGTCCGCTCCATCGAGCGCAGCCGAATCGCGCGCACCCCACTGCCGGGAGGCGATCGTGTACTCGCTGGCCGCAGCGCGAACATCCCTGCGCCACAGGAGAGCATCGATCTGCGTGCGAGCTGCGTTCAAGGCAGCCGAGGTGTCAGCGACGGCCATCAGGCGGTCGATCGCATCCGCTAGTCCGCCGGGCACGAAGGGAACGCTAGCGGGCAGTTTGACCGGATTCCATCGCGTCGGGGCCGACGATTTGGTTAAGTGGCGCTACTCGAGGAAAGGAAGAGTCGTGAGCAACGAGGCACTGGAGAACCTGCTGCACGAGAACCGCGTGTTCCCGCCGTCTCCGGAATTCGCGGCCCAGGCGAATGCCACCGCCTCCCTCTACGACGAAGCCGCGAGCGATCGTCTGGGTTTTTGGGCCGAACAAGCGCGCTATCTGTCCTGGGCAACGGATTTCGAGCAAGTCCTCGACTGGTCCGATGCGCCCTTCGCGAAGTGGTTCATCGGCGGCACCTTGAACGTGGCGTACAACTGCGTGGATCGGCATGTGGAGAACGGCTTCGGTAACCAGATAGCCATCCGCTTCGAAGGCGAACCCGGGGATCGGCGTGACATCACCTACTCGGAGTTGAAGGACGAGGTGTCCAAGGCCGCCAACGCACTCACCGAACTCGGCGTGACAGCGGGCGATCGCGTTGCCATCTACATGCCGATGATCCCCGAGGCGATCGTGGCGATGCTGGCCTGCGCTCGCATCGGCGCCGCGCACTCGGTCGTCTTCGCCGGCTTCAGTTCCGAGGCACTACGCAGTCGTATCGACGACGCCCAAGCGGTCTTGGTCATCACCGCGGACGGCCAGAACCGACGTGGCTCGGCGATGCCACTCAAGCCCGCAGTGGACGAGGCAGTCGCGCAAACACCCAGCGTGCGCAACGTGCTGGTCGTTCGTCGTACCGGTAGCGATGTGGAATGGACCGACAAGGACGTGTGGTGGCACGACCTCGTGGAATCCCAATCAGCCGAGCACATCCCCGAAGCCTTCGACGCCGAACATCCACTGTTCATCTTGTACACCTCGGGTACCACCGGGAAGCCGAAGGGCATCTTGCACACCAGTGGTGGTTACCTCACCCAGGCCGCGTACACGCATCGGAACGTCTTCGATCTCAAACCGGACGAGGACGTCTACTGGTGCACCGCGGACATCGGCTGGGTGACCGGCCACTCCTACATCGTCTACGGACCGCTTGCCAACCGCGCCACCCAAGTGGTCTACGAGGGCACACCCGACACACCCAACAAGGATCGGTGGTGGGACATCGTCGAGCGGCACGGTGTCACTTTGTTCTACACGGCACCGACCGCGATCCGTACCTTCATGAAATGGGGCGACGAACTTCCGAAGTCCCACGACCTGTCCTCGTTGCGTCTCCTCGGCTCGGTGGGCGAACCCATCAACCCCGAGGCCTGGATGTGGTACCGCGAGGTAATAGGTGGCGGTCGCTGTCCCATCGTCGATACCTGGTGGCAGACGGAGACCGGCGCGATCATGATCAGCCCGCTGCCGGGTGTAACCGCCTGCAAGCCCGGATCGGCCATGGGTGCATTGCCCGGGATCGGCATGGCGGTCGTCGACGACGAAGCCCAGCCGGTCGGTAACGGTGGCGGCGGCTACCTCGTCCTGACCGAGCCCTGGCCCTCGATGCTGCGCGGTATCTGGGGTGACCCCGAGCGCTTCCAGGAGACCTACTGGTCCCGCTTCTCGGGCATGTACTTCGCCGGCGACGGAGCCAAACTCGACGAGGACGGCGCTATCTGGCTGCTCGGGCGGGTGGACGACGTCATGAACGTCTCCGGGCACCGCATCTCGACAACGGAGGTGGAGTCGGCCCTGGTATCCCACGATGCGGTGGCCGAAGCCGCGGTCGTGGGGGCGGCCGACGAGACCACCGGGCAGGGAATCGTCGCCTTCGTCATCCTGCGTGGTGGGGTGCCGGAGGAAACCGCCAAGGGGGAACAGTTGGTCAAGGATCTGCGAAACCACGTGGGTGCGGAGATCGGGCCGATCGCCAAGCCCCGACAGATCATGGTCGTTCCCGAGCTGCCGAAGACCCGATCGGGGAAGATCATGCGCCGCTTGCTGCGCGATGTCGCCGAACACCGCGACATGGGGGATGTCACTACCCTGGCGGATCCGACCGTGATGAACCTGATCGCGACCGGACTGGACTCCGGCAGCGATGACGACTGACCCAAGCCGCTAGCCTGCTGACAGCCACACCACACGGAGGCACGCGACATGGCTGACCAACAAAGCCTGGGGACCTTGATCTCGAAGGTCGTCAAGGACACCAAGACCCTGCTGAACGCCCAGGTCGCGCTCACCCGAACCGAAGTCCAGCGCACCGGACAGCAGATCGCGGTGGTGTCCGTCTTCGGGCTCATCGCCCTCGGATTCGTCTCGATCGCCGGACTCTTCGGGCTGATCGCCCTCGCCTTCGGATTCGTCGCGCTGGGCCTACCGGAGTGGGCCGGCTTCTTGATCGTCACCGGGATCTTGTTCCTCGGGGCGATCATCGCCGGCATCGTGGCGAAGGTTCGATCCGGGAAGATCACCGGTTTGCACGTGGCACAAGCCGAGTGGCAGGCGACCTCGCAGGCCGTCTCGCAAGCCGTCGGGCGTCCGGCGATCGGCGAGTAGTAGCACTCGGCCTGCGCGAAGCCTTGTCCCGCAGCAGCGAGCGGCCCCGGGACGCTCTCGGACGTCCGTTGGATCCGGGGGACCCACGATCCTTCCCCACGGTTCCCGAACGCACGTTCGTCGAGGGCACCGATGCGTGGAGTGAAGGACTCCGATATCTCGCCGACGGACTTCCGTTCCATGCGCACGAAGTCTTCGAGCAGCGATGGAAGTGCGCACCGCCGAACGAGCGTGACTGTTGGCAGGCGCTGGCGCAGTGGGGCGCGGCGCTCACGCAGCAGGCTCGCGGTAACGACATCGGCCGACACCGGATCGCCCAGCGCGCCACGGAGCGCTTGGAACGAGCCCGCGACTTCGCCACGATCCCGGACTACGTGGATGCGGAAATGGTGCTCGATTCGCTAGCGCAACTCACATGAACCGTTCGGCACCGGTTCGATCGCGGCCCCGGATGCGGTCCGTGCATCCGTGATCTCCTCGACCGTGAGTGCGTAGGCGATGTCGTCGTCTTGCATCCCCGAGGCGAAGACGACCCCGGTGACCTCCCCGAATTCGTCGGTGAGTGGACCGCCGGAGTTCCCCTGCTGCACTCGACCGCGAAGCACGTAGACATCGCGTTCGACACCCGGATCGCCGTAGATGCTCTCCCCGCGCGCCAATACCTGCGCACGCACCCGCACCGGCGCGGCTGCGAATCCCTCTCCACGGGGGTACCCGGCCACCACCGCGGAATCACCTTCCCCAAGCGATGTGCGGGACAGTCGCACCGGTCGGGCTTGCAGTCCGGGGGCGCGCACGAGCGCGATGTCGATCTGTGGATCGAAGTAGACGACCTCGGCTTCCCGGGAGACCTGACCGGGGCGGACCCGCAGGACGAGATCCTCGACGCCCGCGACCACATGCGCATTCGTGACGACGAGATCGGGTTCGATCGCGAAACCCGATCCGGAGACCACTGCGTCGCAGGTCGGGGCTACGCCGCTGAGACGAACAGTGGAATCGCGGATCACCGCAACGGCATCGCGTGCCGCTTCAGCCACCGGAGGTTCGACCGCGTTGCCGGGGATCGGCGCCAATCCCGCGAACACCCGCGGAACGGCTGTGGCACCAACCAGATCCCGCAGACTGGTGAACGCCGACCGGGCAGCATCCGGGACGACCCGATCCATGGTCGTCAGCACCGATGAACTCGTCACTTGGCGGGTCATCTCGCTACGTGGCAGGTAGGTCACCACGCTGGCAACCACCCAGGCGACCAGGGCGAGCGCTGCGACGTTCAGCAGCGCGCCGGCGGAACTGTCGACGAATCGCACAGGTCGCCAGGTCAGGGAGTCACGCATCCGGCGTCCGAGCATCGCCAGCAGTGTCTGGCCGATGACCGCACTGGCCAGGATGCCCAGGGCGACGAGGATCACCCGCGCGGTTTGCGCGGCCACGTAGCGCTCGATGACCTCCGGCAGCCACAGCACCGCCACAAGGCCGCCGCCGAGGAATCCGAGGAAGGACAAGGCTCCGGTCAAGAAGCCCTGACGCCAGCCGACGAGGGCGAAGACGATGATCGCACCGATCATCACCCAATCGACGAGATTCATGCCGGCACCGCGATTTCCCGAGCTGCGTCCCAAGGCTGCTGCCACCCCGATAGGTCCAGCACTTTGGACAGCACCCCGGCGGTGAAGCCCCAGATCAGTAGATCGTGGACGACGAAACCCGGACCGCGGTACCCGGATGGATGGACCACCGTGTAGCGATTCGTCGGATCGACGAGCGCGGACACATCCACGCGCTGGACACGCGACACTTCGGATGGGTCCTGTACGTCCACCGGGTGCGGCGAGTGCCACCAAGCCAACACCGGTGAGACGACGTAGCCGCTGACCGGCACCCACAGGTCGGGAAGCGCGCCGAACACGTGGATGGCAGCGGGATCGACCCCCGTTTCCTCACGTGCCTCCCGAAGCGCGGTTGCGACGGTGTCGGTATCGGATTCCTCACGGGCGCCACCGGGGAACGCCGGCTGGCCGGAGTGTGCAACCGGTCCCCGAGCTCGTTCGATGACGAGCACATCGGGTCCATCGCCGAACAAGACGAGCACAGCCGCCGAACGCCCCTGCCCGTCCGTCGGCGCGAACCGCGTCAGGTGGGAGGTCTGGACATCGGGCACTGCGCTAGCCAGTGGCTGCAGCCATTCCGGTAGTCCGCTAGCAACCTGCTGGTCGACGAAACCCGTGCGGCGCCACTTCATCGATCGATGCCGAGGTATTCGCGTAACAGAGCGTTGAAGTACTCGGTGCTCGGTAAGGCGCCATCGTGCCTTCCGGTGATGACGCCTTGCTCGTTGACGAAGAACGTCACCGGAGGCCCGGAGATCGCCATCTCGCCTCGGATAACGCCGGGCTCGTCGACGACGGACGGGAAGTCCGCCTCGAAGTCACGCATCATGGCCAGCGCCGAGGCATCCCTGTCTTGGATGTCCACTCCGAGGAATTGGACTTGCCCGCGCAATTCGGATGCGGCGGCAGCCAGGATCGGCATCTCCGCGATGCACGGCGGGCACCAGGACGCCCACACGTTCAACACGAGCGGGGTTCCGCGCAGCCTGGACAGGTCCACATCGGGTCCATGACCCAGGCACCGCAGGGTGAGGGAGGGCAAGCCCGGGATCGCAGCATCGGGGTTGGGGTCACCGGGTGGGCAGGGATCCAGCCCCGCTTCGGCGATGAGCGGAAGCAGATCCGGGTCCTTCTCGGTGGTGGTCTGCGGGGACGGTGCGCTCGCGGGAGCCTGCGAGTCCCCGTCCGACGCATCGGAGGAACGAGACGTCGACGCCGCATCGTCGTTCGAACTGCTGCCGCAGGCACCGAGTAACAGGGCGAGGGTCGCGAAGGTGGCGGCCAACCAGGTGCCGGGACGTCGCACGTTCATGCTCTGCCCTGCGTTCGGACCAACGCGGCAGCTTCCTGCGGATCGGTCGGCCCTTCGCCGAAGGAGGGGCACAGGCGGGCTACCGAACAGGCCCCGCACGCAGGCCGACGGGCGTGGCAGACACGTCGACCGTGCCAGACCACGTAGTGGGAGAGCATGGTGAAGTCCTTCTCGGGGAACAACGCCGCCACGTCGGCTTCGATCTTGTCCGTGTTCTTGTGCTGGGTCCACCCGAAGCGACGAGCCAGCCGCCCGAAGTGGGTGTCGACCGTGATCCCGGGGATGTCGAAGGCGTTGCCCAGCACGACGTTCGCGGTCTTGCGGCCGACTCCCGGAAGCGCGACCAGATCGTCTAGGTCACCGGGAACTTCACCGCCGTAGTCGTCGCACACGGCCTGGGCGATGGCCTGCAGTGTTTGCGTCTTCTGCCGGAAGAAGCCCGTCGGCGCGATCAGCGACTCCACTTCCTCGCGCGAGGCGGCGGCCAGGTCTACCGGTCCGGGAAAGCGTGCGAATAGTTCGGGGGTGACCTTGTTGACGCGCTGGTCCGTGCACTGGGCGCTGAGCACCGTCGCGACGAGCAACTCCCAGGGCGAGGAGAAGTCCAATTCGCAATGGGCATCGGGGTATGTCTTGGCGAGTGCGCGGAAGATGGCCCTCGCCTGCTGACGGGTGCCCGGTTCGGGAGTATCCGCCCGCTTCGCCGTCGCCATACCGGCAAGGGTAAGCCGGGTTCGCCCCGAACCGACCACCCTGTCCATACGAACGTAACGCGCTTACGACACAATGCCCTCACAGTCCTCGTCGGCCCACCGGGCTTTCGCGGGGTGACGTGGAACGGTTCGATGGGAGGAAGGCGGGCTCGTGGACGACGTCTTGGCCAGCACTCCGCTGTTCTCGGCATTGGATCAGCCGGGAGCGGCTGCCCTTCGAGCGTCCCTGCAGGAGATCCGCGTGGCCCGCGGTCAAGAGCTCTTCCACGAAGGCGAACCGGGCGATCACTTGTACCTGATCCTCGAGGGGAAGGTGAAACTCGGCCACGGATCCCCCGACGGCCGGGAATCGCTGATGGCCGTACTCGGTCCCGGGGAGATGTTCGGCGAATTGAGCCTTTTCGACCCCGGATTGCGCACCTCGACTGCCACGGCTTTGACCGACGCGACGGTCCTCGGTCTCGGTAACGACCAACTCATGCCGCTGCTGGAAGGACGCCCCGAAGTCGCCGCGGCACTGCTGCAAGCCCTCGCCCGCCGCTTGCGCCGGACGAACGAGGCGATGGCCGACCTCGTCTTCTCCGACGTCCCCGGTCGTGTCGCCAAGGCACTGATGGAACTCGGGGAGAAATTCGGCACGCTCACCCCCGACGGCCTCCTCGTCACGCACGACATGACCCAAGAGGAACTGGCGCAGCTCGTCGGAGCATCCCGCGAGACGGTCAACAAGGCGCTCGCGGAGTTCGGTCAGCGCGGCTGGATCAAGCTGGAATCCCGCCAGGTACTGATCACCGATGTCGAGCGGATGGGCAAGCGGGCCCGCTAGCTCGTTTCCTCGAGGTAGTCGATCTGCGCCGCGACGGTAGCTTCGGCGGCCCGGCGCACTTCGGCAGGAACATCCCAGTAGACACGATCGGCAACCTCCGACACCGTCGTCGCGCCGGCCGCCATCGCTTCGCGCACCTGCTGCAAGCGTTCCTCCCGGTGACGCAGGTAGTAGTCCAGTACGCGCGTCGGATCGTCGATAAGTGGTCCGTGGCCGGGTAGCAGACGACCGACACCTTCGTCCCCGCACATCCGGGCCAACGTCTGCAAACTCCCGAGGTAGTCGGCAAGCCGCCCGTCCGGATGCGCGACGACCGAAGTCCCACGCCCGAGCACTGTGTCCCCGGTCAGTAGTAGATCGTCGGCCAGGAAGCAGACGCTGTCGGAGGTGTGTCCGGGCGTTGCGATGACCGAAATCTCCGCACCTTCCACTTCGAACCGATGCCGGGGCGTCAAGGTTCCGTCGGCCCACGAGTGCACCGAGACCCCGACTCGATCTGCCAGTTCGCTTGCTCCCTGCGCATGATCTGCGTGTCCGTGTGTCAGCAAGACGGCCGAGACCTGCGAACCCCGCTCCTCGACTCGCTGCAAGATCGCCGTGTCGTGGCCGCTGTCGAGTGGTCCGGGGTCGATGACGACACACCGACCACCGGCGGCGCCGACGATCCACGTGTTGGTGCCCTCGAGGGTCCACGCCGATGGGTTCGGCGCCAGGACGCACCAGGCGATCGGCGAGGTTTCCCCACCGGTCCACTCCCGATCCTCGCCGAACAGCAAACGGCCGCTCACGACAACGGCCCTCCGTCGGTCTCCGCGCGCACTGGACCTTCGATGCCGGAGACGAGCACGCGTCCTGATTCGGAATCGACCACTTCCCAGGTGCCATCCGCGCGCAGCCTCGGCAATTTGGGGAGGATCTCGCCCGGATCCTCATACATCCCGGCTCGCAGCCCTTCGAGGATCGCAGCCGTGGGCCTGAGCATCGGCAAGTCACCTCGGCCGTGTCGGTGCAACGCCTCAGTGGGGGAAAGCCACAGCATGTCGTCAGCCTCGGTGGTGCTCAACCGTCCGGTGTCCGAAGTCTCGGCGAGGTAGAAGAAGACGTCATAGCGACGCTCTTCCATCTCCGGAGTTACCCAACGATCGATGAGGGTGCAAGCCTGCACGCTGATCGCGACCTCCTCATGCGTCTCGCGCCGTGCACAAGCCTGCAAGGGATCCGGGTCCGCAAGATCGACGGGCTCGAGGCGGCCACCGGGGAACACGTGCATGCTCGGCGCGAACTGCATCGTCGCCACCCGTCGCAGCAGCAGGACCTCGTCGCCCCGCAACAAGACCATCGTCGCCGCTGGTTTCGCGGGGGGCGGTTCCCACAGTCCGTCGGCAGCGAGCAGGGAGTCCAGGCGCGCTTGCCGATCCATGGCCGCGGTGTCCGTGACAGCGACGTTAGTTCGCGACCTGGACGATCATCTCGATCTCGACCGGCGCATCCTTCGGCAGCACAGCGACACCGACGGCGGAACGGGCATGCACCCCGGCCATACCGAAGATGTCGCCGAGTAACTCGCTGGCGCCGTTCACGATCGCAGGCTGACCGGTGAAGTTCGGATCGCTGGCCACGAAGCCGACAACCTTCACCACCTGCTCGATCCTGTCGATGTCCTCCACGATGGACAGCACGGCGGCTATAGCGTTGAGGGCGCAGACTCGAGCGCACTCCACCGCCAGCGCTTCGCCCACCCCGGCGCCGACCTTCCCGGTTGCGATCAGTTCGCCGTTCACCATCGGCAACTGACCCGAGGTGTAGACGTGGCTGCCGGACCGCTGCGCAGGAGCGTAGGAGGCAAGCGGTACGGCCACTTCCGGGACGGACAAACCGAGTTCAACTAGACGTTCACTCGCCAACATCGCTATTCCCCCTCGTTTCCTACGACTCGATCGGCCGCTTCAAATACGCGACGACGTTCTCGGCATTCGGACCCGGAACGACTTGGACCAGTTCCCAACCGTCTTGGCCCCAGGTGTCGAGGATCTGCTTGGTCGCATGGATCAGCAAGGGCACGGTCGCGTATTCCCACTTCGTCATGGCCCGCAGCGTAACTGCTCGCCCGCGCATCGTCACCGTCACCGTGAATAGGGTGGCCGGGTGGAACAGACCCTGTGGCCCGGCGTCGCCTTGCACGTCGTTTCCGGCAAGGGCGGGACCGGCAAGACCACCGTGGCCGCGGCGCTGGCGATGGCACTAGCCCGGGACGGCCGACGCACACTGCTCATGGAAGTCGAGGGCCGTCAGGGCATCTCGCAACTGTTCGACGTGCCCCCGCTTCCCTACGAGGAGCGCAAGGTCGCAGTAGCACCAGGCGGCGGGGAAGTGTGGGCACTCGCGGTCGACCCCGAGGACGCACTCCTGGACTACCTCGAGATCTTCTACAACCTGCGCCGTGCGGGCTCCGCGCTTCGCCGGATGGGCGCGGTGGATTTCGCGACGACGATCGCCCCCGGCCTGCGCGACGTCCTATTGACCGGGAAGGCCTGCGAGGTGGTCCGTCGCTCGGAGAAGAACGCCCCCGACGCCTACGACGCAGTCGTCCTCGACGCCCCGCCCACCGGTCGCATCACGCGATTCCTGAACGTCAATAACGAGGTCTCCGGCCTGGCGAAGGTGGGTCCGATCCGCAACCACGCCGATCTCGTCATGAGCGTCATCGCCTCCCCCCGCACCGCCGTGCACTTGGTAACGCTGCTCGAGGAGATGCCGGTGCAAGAGACCATCGACGCGGTGGCCGAACTACGCGATGCCGAGCTACCGGTGGGCGGCATCTTCGTCAACATGACGCGAAACCCGGTTCTCACCGACGAAGAACTCGAACTCGCCGTTGCCGGGGAACTTCCCACCGACCGCATCGAAGCCGCGCTGCGCTCGGTGGACTTCACCGACAAGGCATCGGCGATCACAGCGACCTTGATGCACGAAGGTGATGATCATGCGCGTCGCGTTGCCCTGGAACGCCGTGAGTCGAAGCGGCTGGAGGAACTCGACGTTCCCGTCCTCTCCCTGCCCTACCTCAGCGACGGCATCGACCTCGCCAGCTTGTACGAACTTGCCGAACTGCTGGGCACTCAGGGAGTTCGCTGATGCAGGCTCCACCCTTGTACATCGATGACGTCATCGACGATCGTGAAGTCTCCATCGTGGTGTGCACCGGCGCCGGTGGGGTGGGCAAGACGACCACTGCGGCTGCTCTTGCACTGCGGGCCGCCGAACGCGGCCGGAACGTATGCGTGCTCACCATCGATCCGGCTCGTCGACTCGCGCAAGCGATGGGCCTGACCGAACTCGACAACAACCCGCGTGAGGTTCCCGGCATCGAAGGCGGGGGATCACTGCACGCGATGATGCTCGACATGAAGCGCACCTTCGACGAGGTTGTCGAGGCGCACGCGGATCCCGTACGGGCCCAGCAGATCCTGACCAATCCGTTCTACGAGGCGTTGTCGTCGTCGTTCGCCGGCACTCAGGAATACATGGCGATGGAGAAGCTGGGGCAATTGCACGGGGACACCGACGCCCCTTGGGACCTCATCATCGTCGACACCCCACCGTCACGGAGCGCGCTGGACTTCCTGGACGCTCCAGCGCGACTCGGCTCCTTCCTCGATGGCCGATTCATCCGGATCCTCACGGCTCCGGCGCGTGGAGCGGGACGGGGCCTCGGACGAATCGCCGCAGCGGGCTTCGGCATCTTCACCGGAGTACTCAGCAAGATCCTCGGCGCCCAGGTGCTCGCGGACGTCGGGACGTTCGTCGCGGCGATCGACACCACGTTCGGTGGTTTCCGCGAGCGCGCCGATGCGACCTTCGCCTTGTTGCAGGAACCGAGTACTCGCTTCCTCGTCGTTGCCACACCCGAGAGCGACGCACTCCGGGAGGCGTCGTACTTCGTGGAACGCCTGCAGGAAGAAGGCATGCCGCTCGGCGGGCTGGTCGTCAACCGAGTGCAGGATGTCGATCGCGAACTGCTCTCCGCGGACACCGCACTGGCCTCCGCGGAGAAACTGTCACTCGAGGGCGGCGACACCGATCTCGCTGCTCGGTTGCTGACCTTGCACGCGGGCCGACTGCGCACGCGCGAAAGGCAGCATCACCTCACCGAACGCTTCATCGGGGCCCACCCGGGCGTGGCTACGACAGAGGTCGCGGCCCTACCGGAGGACGTGCACGACCTCGCAGGCTTGCGGGAGGTGGGTGAACTGCTCGCCCGCGGCGAAGCCGTCTAGCCGGTCTACCCGAACCAGTCGGATTACGAGGCGCGCGATGGCGACAAGATCGCCCGACGCTCGTACTCGCTTTGTGCCGTTTGCAGCAGGTTGCGCCACGAGGTCACGTGCGGCCGGCGGCGTAGCAGCGCGCGACGTTCACGCTCGGTCATCCCACCCCAGACACCGAACTCCACGCGGTTGTCCAGCGCGTCCGCGAGGCACTCGGTTCGCACTTCGCAGCCCATGCAGATCGCCTTTGCGCGGTTCTGGGCAGCGCCCTGAACGAACAGTGAGTCGGGGTCGGTAGTTCGACATGCCGCCCGTGCGGCCCAGTCGCTGTCCAACGACGTCACGCTGGCTCCTCCTCGAAGTAGTCGATGTCGCTCGGGGTCTTCGTGGACGCGGACGGTACGCCGGCACCCGTCGGCAGGCTAGGTAATAAATGATCTACTAAAAATAGTTATAAATAACTATTTAGGTCCACAGGGGTCGGTTTCCCCCACGAGAACCGACGAACCGTCGGAATCAGGACCTTCCCGTCACGCTCGTGTGAACACATTGCGACACAAAATCGGCTCCCTTGCACTACCTCCGGCGCGGTTATGAAGTGTTTGGACATGTTTGCCCGGGCCGTGGATCAGCCGAAGTCGGCTCGAGGGAACCTGGGCGCTTACCCTGGTCGTCCGATGAATGTGCACTCCGACGACGAACTTCCCCCGGGCACACGAGCAGGGCGCACCGGTCCCCTAGGTGCGCTCGGGCGCCTGGCCGGCTTCGTCGTCGGCGCGGTGATCGCCGGCGTGATCGTGGGCTTGATGATCATGCCCTTCGCCGGCGCCGCCGGGGTGGTCACCCGAGACGTCGTGACGGACTTCGAATCCCTCCCCGATTCACTCAGCACCCCACCCCTACCCGAGCGCTCGGTGATCTTGGCCTCCGACGGTTCCCTGCTCGCGACCTTGTACTACCAGAACCGGGTCGAGGTGCCGCTGGACAGCATCTCCCCCGTCATGCGCCAGGCGATCGTCGCCATCGAGGATGCCCGCTTCCTCGATCACAACGGGGTGGACGCCAGGGGCGTTGTCCGTGCCCTGGCCCGGAACACGACCGCGGGTGGCATCGAACAGGGCTCCTCGACATTGACGATGCAGTACGTCAAGAACGTCCTGGTGAACCAGGCGACCTCCGCGGAGGAGCTCGAAGCGGCTCGCGGGGACAGCTTCACGCGCAAGGTGCGCGAAGCACGCTTGGCGCTCGCGTTGGAGAAGCGCTTCGGCAAGGGCGAGATCCTCGCCCGCTACCTGAACATCGCCTATTTCGGCTCCGGGGCGTATGGAGTCGAAGCCGCCGCGCGACGCTACTTCTCCAAGCCCGCCGCCGATTTGAACCTAACGGAATCGGCGACCCTCGCCGGAATCGTCAAAGGACCCACGGCCTACGACCCCCTCCGCAACCCCGAGAACGCGACCCAACGACGCAACCTGATCTTGAATCGCATGGCCCAACTCGGCTACATCTCCCGGGAACAAGCCGATCGCGCCGCGGAAGTCCCGATGGAGGACGTCCTCAATCCCACGAGGACCTCCAACGGTTGTACGTCGTCGTACGCGCCCTTCTTCTGCGACTACGTCCTCCAGACGATCTTGACCAGCGAAGCCTTCGGCGAGACCCCGGAGGAACGGGAAGCATTCCTGCGCCGTGGCGGCTACACCATCCGCACCACCTTGAACCCGAACGTCCAGCAGGCTGCAACCGAGACGGTCAACGAGTTCATCCCCGCGGACGACGAAAGCCGCAAAGCCGCCGCCGTGACCATGATCGAGCCCGGAACCGGCAACATCATCGCGATGACCCAGAACCGGGTCTGGGGGACATCGGGGGTCGGCAAGACCACCTACAACTACAACACCGATCGAGCCATGGGCGGCACGATCGGGATGCAGGCCGGATCGACCTTCAAGATCTTCACGCTGGCCGCCGCACTCGAGGCCGGCATCTCGCCCTACGAACCCATCAGTTCCCCGAGCCCTGCCACCTTCGAGGGGTTCGTGAACTGCGAGACCGGCGTCCCGTTCCCACCGGTCACGGTTCGCAACTCCACCCGCGGCGGCTCCTTGACGATGGCGCAAGCCACGGCTTTCTCGACCAACACCTACTTCATGGCGATCGAGGAACGCACCGGCTTGTGCCGACCGGCGGAGATCGCCGAATCGATGGGCGTCTTCACCGGAGCCGGTGATCCGCTGCCGCGGGTGCCTTCCTTGACCCTCGGCTCGGCCGAAGTGACCCCGATGGCCATGGCCAACGCCTACGCCACCTTCGCCGCGCACGGTGAGTACTGCGCGCCGCGGTCGATCCTGGAAGTCCGCGACCGCGAGCAACGCCGCATGCCCATCCCCCCGGAGGACTGCACCCAGGTGATCGACCGCCCCGTGGCGGATTCGGTCACCGAACTGCTCACCGGTGTGGTGGACGGTCCCATCTCCGGTCGCACCGGCTCGCGCATGTCACTCGACCCGCAACCGGCTGCCGGCAAGACGGGAACCACCAACGATTCAGCCGCCGTCTGGTTCGCCGGCTACACACCGCAGGTAGCCGCCGCCGTGTGGGTCGGTGATCCTCGAGGCGGCTTCGCCCACCCGATGAAGGACATCACCATCAACGGTGAGTACTACAACCAGGTCTACGGCGGCACGCTGCCCGGTCCGATCTGGAAAGCGAGCATGGAAGCGGCCCTGGCGGAGGAGCCCATCGAGCAGTTCACACTCGACACCGGGTTGCCGACCGCAGTGTTCAACGTCGAGCGGATCCCCGATCTCGTCGGAATCGGCGACAGCGATCAGATCCTGCGGCAACTGCAAGAAAGCGGACTCGAACTCGGCAACGTCACCGAGCTGGACTCACCGCAACCGGCCGGGGTCGTGATCGATCAAACCCCGTCTCCCGGCGGCACCGTGATCCCCGGAACAGCAGTGGACATCGTGGTCTCCACCGGCTTCTCCTCCATCCCGGAGACGCGCGGCGCACCCGCTCAGGACGCCGTCACGATCATGGAGCGCGCCGGCTACGCAGTCGAGATCGTCCCAGCCGCGGATCCGGCATCGCCGCCGGACACCGTGATCGCGCAATCGATCGCTGCGGGAACCTCCCTGCCGGTCGGCACCGTCGTCACGTTGACGGTCAATACCGGCGCCGCACCCGCGCCGGCTCCCGCCGACCCGGGTCAGGAGCAACCCGCTCCAGCCCCCGCGCAACCCGCTCCCGCGGAACCGGCTCCCGCGCAACCGGGACCGACGGAGGTTCCTGCGGAAATCGTGCCGATCCAATAACGGATCGAGAAGCAGATCGAGAAGCGATCACATGCCCAGGGCGGCCTTGACCGACGCGGCCACCTGAGCACCGTCGGCGCGCCCCTTGACCTTGGGTTGCACGATCTTCATCACCGCACCCATGGCCTTGCCGCCCTCGAGCCCCTCGGCCGAAACCTCGGCAACAGCCGCATCGACGATCGCCTGCACTTCCTGCTCCGACAACTGCGCCGGTAGGTACGCGTCGATCACGGCGAGTTCAGCGCGCTCCTTGTCCGCGAGTTCACCGCGGCCTGCCTCGTCGTAGGCCTGTGCTGCCTCACGGCGCTTCTTGGCTTCGCGCCCGAGCACGGTGATGACGTCGTCGTCGGATAACTCACGCGCTTGTTTGCCGGCGACCTCCTCGGTACTGACCGCAGCGAGGAGCATGCGAATCGTTCCCGATCGCACCTCATCTCGGGACTTGATCGACTCCGACAAGTCGGACTGCAAACGATCCTTCAACTCGGCCATGGAACGCATCTTGCCACCGGTGGCATCCGTAACCCGTGTCATCATTGACCGATGGGAACCCGCGGGCGCTTGCTGACCTCCGCCGTCGCCCTCGGCCTCGGTGCGCTCGCCTACGCGCGCTGGGAGTCCGAGCGATTCACGTTGCGCCGAGCGCAGGTGCCCGCACTTCCTAGCCAGCAGCCGGACTTGCGGATCCTGCACCTGTCGGATCTGCACCTCGTACCCGGTCAGCACCGTAAGAAGCAGTGGGTCTCGAGCCTGCGCGAGCTATCACCCGACGCCGTGATCGCAACGGGCGACTTCCTATCCCACGAGGACGCTATCCCCGAGGTGATCGACACCCTCGAGCCGCTGTTCGACATCCCCGGCGCGTTCGTGCTCGGCAGTAACGACTACTACGCCCCCAAGCCGATCAACCCCGCGCGCTACCTGCAAGGTCCCTCGGGGCTGCAACCGAACCGGCCGATGCTGCCGTGGCAGGACTTGGTGGCAGGCCTTACGGCTGGTGGCTGGCTGGATCTGTCCAACACCAAGTCCCGGCTCAAGGCCGATGGTCGCGAGATCGATATCCGTGGCGTCGATGACCCGCATATCGGCAGGGACAACTACGACGACGTCTCCGGACCCTTCGATCCCGGTGCCGACCTCGCCCTCGCCGTCGCGCACGCGCCGTACCTGCGCGTGCTCGATCCCATGGCAGATGACGGTGCGCACTTGATCATGGCCGG
>CAJXNV010000010.1 GCA_913057155.1 uncultured Actinomycetes bacterium
TCGCTGGAACGCACGGGCTTGGCGATGATCACGGCCAACGCCGTGATCAGCAGCAAGGGCACGATGAGGAAGGCGCGGTGGAAGCCGATGGTGTCGGACATCGCGCCGAGGATGAAGGGCGCTATCCCACTGGCCGCTCCAGCGGCCACGGACGATAGGCCCGATGCCCGATCGATGAGTCCACCCGAACTAGCGACCGCCCGTGAGACGCCGATCGGCCAGTGCACCGCGATACCTAGGCCGACGACGAACAAGCCGGCCAGGATCGCTGCGGGGGCCGTGGAAAGCCACGCCACGCTGAAGCCACCGAGGGCGAGCAGTATCGAGGTGATCAGCAGTCGATCGATCGACCAGGTTTGCGCGAGTCGACTACCGAAGAGGCGTCCGATGAACATCCCTCCGGTCACCGCGGCCAAGGAGGCGGCCGCTGCGGCAGCGCCCAGGCCGGCGCGTTCGCGCAGCAGGTCCGCACTCCACAGCGTGAGGGTGAATTCCGTTGCCAGTAGGAGCGCTACCACCGACAACGACCACCAGAACCGACGCGGCAATTGAACCGGCTCCGCACGCACCGGGACCGCGACGGTCGGCGCCTCCGCCTGCTGGACCTGGGGGTCGCCTTCGTCTTGTCTGCGGACGAGCTCGGAGACGAGCAAGGCCACGATCAGCGCCCACAGTCCGGTTCGCCAGCCCAATGCGACCGCGGTGGTCACGCCGATAACCAACGGAACGACGAAGCCGAACAATGCGGCGAGCGCGTTCGCCTGGGTGAGGGACGCAGGCCCGGCACCACCTTGGTAGTCCAGGACGAACGCATTGATGGTGACGATCATCGAGACCCCGCCACAGGCCACGATCGCGGTGCCCAGCAAGCTCACCGGTAGCCCACCGGGGGCGGTGTAGACGGCCACCCCCGCCGCCATCGTGAGCACCGAGTAGCGGATGACGCGGCCCCGACCCCACCGAGCGATCAGTCGCGGAACGAGTAACCCGGTGACGACGTTCGCCAGCGCGAAGACGATGGCGTGCAACGACGCGACGGTGCGCGAGGTGCCCTGCTCATCGCGCAGTAGTGCCTGCGTGGCGCCGAATCCGTACAGGAAGAAGGCGAACAGCGAGATCTGGACGTAGGAGATCCAGGTGATGCGATCCAAGACGGGACGACGCCCTGGGGAGGGCGACGCACCGCTCACGTCAACTGCGCGATGACATAGTCCAGGCAGCCGGTGAGTGCACGGACGTCATCCGGTTCGACGGCGGGGAACGTTCCGATACGCAACTGGTTGCGCCCGAGCTTGCGGTAGGGCTCGGTGTCGACGATGCCGTTGGCCCGCAAGGTCGAGGTGATCGCCGTGGCATCGATCGAATCATCGATGTCGATGGTCACGATGACGCTCGAGCGCGCGGCAGGATCGCTCACGAAGGGTGTCGCGATCGGATTGGCCTCGGCCCAGTCGTAGAGGATCGAGGAAGATTCAGCGGTGCGGGAGGTGCACCAGTCCAAGCCACCGTTCTCGTTGAACCAATCGACCTGCTCGGCCATCAAGAAGACGGTGGCGAGCGCCGGAGTGTTGTACGTCTGATCCTTCACCGAGTTATCGATGGCGGTCTTCAGGTCCAGGAAGTCCGGTATCCAGCGACCCGCCGATTTGATCCGCTCGGCGCGCTCCAATGCCGCGGGCGACATCAAGGCGATCCACAATCCGCCGTCGGATCCGAAGGACTTCTGGGGTGCGAAGTAGTAGGCGTCGACCTCGGAAGGATCGACGGTAAGCCCACCCGCACCGGAGGTGGCATCGACGAGCATGAGCGAATCGGGATCGGCTCCCGGGACCCGCTTCGGCGGCACGATCACGCCCGTTGAGGTCTCGTTGTGCGGTGAGCAGTAGGCGTCGATTCCCGCTTCGGCGACGAACTCCGGCGCCGAACCCGGTTCGGCGGTGATGACCGTCGGATCGCCGAGGTGCGGCGCCTTCGCCACCCCCGAGGCGAACTTCGCACCGAACTCCCCGAAGGACAGGAACTGCGCCCGATCCTCGATCAAGCCGAAGGCGGCGACGTCCCAGAACGCAGTCGAACCGCCGTTGCCCAGCACGACTTCGTAACCCTCGGGCAGGGCGAACAGATCCCGTAACCCGGCCCGCAGCCGACCCACCTGGGACTTGACCGGCTTCTGCCGATGCGAGGTGCCCAGGTAGGACTGCCAGACCCCGTCGAGTGCGTCCACTTGGGCCTTGCGGACCTTGGAGGGTCCGGCTCCGAAGCGACCATCGGCGGGCAGCAGTTCAGCGGGGATACGGATGTCCTGGGACACGAAGGGCCTTCCTGATCGTCAGACGGCGGAGCCCTCAGTATTCCGGGCCGCCGTCTAGGCAGTGTCGTCGGGGAGCAGCCAGGAGGGACGCACCATGTCGACATCCCAGCCCGGCACCTGATCCGGACGCCGCGGTCGCGGTCCTACGTAGCGCGCCGACGGCCGGATCAGCCGCCCGGTGCGCTTCTGCTCGAGGATGTGCGCGCTCCAGCCGGCGATCCGGGCGCAGGTGAACATCGACGTGAACATCGTGGCGGGCACCTCGGCGTAGTCCAAGATGACCGCCGACCAGAACTCGATGTTGGTTTGCAGGCTGCGGTCGGGGCGCCGTTCGCGCAACTGGCTCAAGGCTTCCTGCTCCAGTGCGGCGGCCACCTCGTAGCGGGGCGCCCCCAGCTCGCGCGCCACATCGCGCAGGACCCGCGCGCGCGGATCCTCGGCCCGGTAGACCCGGTGGCCGAAGCCCATGAGTCGCTGGCCGCGATCGAGGGCGGAGCGGATGTAGCCGGCTGCGTCGCCGGTGCGCTCGACCTCCTCGATCATCGACAGCACGCGAGCCGGTGCCCCGCCGTGCAGGGGTCCGCTGAGCGTTCCGATCGCGCCGGAGATGGCGGCGGCGACGTCGGTCCCGGTCGAGGCACTCACCCGCGCGTTGAGCGTCGAGGCATTCAGTCCGTGCTCGGCCGCGGCCACGAAGTAGGAGTCGACTGCCTGCACGTGCTTGGGGTCGGGTTCGCCCCGCCAACGGATCATGAAGCGCTCGACGATGGTGTTCGCCTGGTCGACCTCGGCCTGCGGAACCATCGGTAGTCCCAGCCCGCGGGCGGACTGCGCCACGAAGGACAGCGCCATGACCGACACATGCGCCAGGTTCTCCCTGGCCGTGGCGTCGTCGATGTCCAGCAGGGGTTGCAGCCCCCAGGCGGGAGCGAGCATGGCTATCGCGGACTGCACATCCACCCTGATGTCGCCGGAGTGGATCGGGATGGGGAAGGGTTCCGCCGGCGGGATACCGGGGTTGAACTCCCCGTCCACGAGCAGTCCCCAAACGTTGCCGAACGAGACCCGGCCGACCAATTCCTCGATGTCGACCCCTCGGTAGCGCAGGGCGCCACCGTCTCGATCCGGCTCGGCAATCTGCGTCTCGAAGGCGACGACGCCCTCGAGACCCGGCACGAACTCGCGCATCTCGACCTCCCCGATCAGGGGCAACATTCAACACCGCGCAATCCATGGTGGGATCAGGGCATGGCGAAGCGCGCGGATTCCTCCCCCAGCGAGGCTGTGGCCGATCTCCGGGTCACCTACGACGAAGGCACCTTCGATCCCGGTGACCTCGCCGCCGACCCACTCGGGCAATTCCGCGACTGGTTCGACGATGCTGTCGCGCACGAGGCGATCGTCGAGCCGAACGCGATGGTGCTCGCTACTGCCGATTCCGGCGGTGCGCCGAGTTCACGCACCGTGCTGTTGAAAGGTGTCGACGAACGCGGCCTGACCTTCTTCACCAACCTGACCTCGCGTAAGTCCCGCGAATTGCGGGACAACCCGCAGGCTTCGGTCACCTTCCCCTGGTTCGCGATGCATCGGCAGGTCGTCGTCGTCGGTGGCGTCGAGGAACTCGGTAGGGACGAGGTGCTGGCCTACTTCCGAAGTCGTCCGCACGAATCCCAGCTGGGTGCGTGGGTGAGCGAACAGTCCAGCGTGATCGATTCACGGGATGTCCTGGACCGAAGCTGGCGGGAGTTGCACGATCGCTATCCGGTCGGTAGCGACGTTCCGCTACCCGAGCATTGGGGTGGCTGGCTGATCCGGCCGACTTCCATCGAGTTCTGGCAGGGCCGCCCTTCGCGGCTGCACGATCGTCTGCGCTACCGGGGCGTTAGCGGTGCTACACCGGGATTCGCCGAGTCCACCGACTGGTGCGTGGAGCGGTTGGCTCCGTAGGTGGCGCTGCGCTCGCCGCTGCGCCGTCGATGATCGAGTTACTCAGTCATCGAGAACGACGACGCACCTCCGCGCTGAGCGCGCTCGCGACCAACTCGTCCACACTGATGCCGTCGGCGCTGGCCACTTCGCGGGCGCGCTTGCGCAGCTTCTTGGGCACCCGCACGACCAATGGAACCTTCTTGCCTTCGAGGACTGCATCGGCGGTTGCCGACGGAAGACCGGTGGTCGGGTGCACGTCGGAATCCGTCGCCTTGCGCAGTGCCGGTTGCAGTGCCGGTCGGGGTGTGGGATCGAACTCGGTACTCATCGCAAACCTCCGGGGACGAGACGGTCGAGCAGGGAATCGAACAAGGTGGACACTTCGCGGCCAGCGGGGGAGTCCCAGGCATGGATCGGCATGCCCGCGGCTTCGGCCTGGCCGATGGCGTTTCGTTCGGGAATCTCGATATCGCTGACCTGGTTGCCGAAGGCGTCGCGCAGTTCGGCGATCCGCTGCCGGTGCTCGGCGACGGTGCCACGGACCCGATTCAGCACCAACGCCGGTCGCTGCAGTGTCCGGTTGCCCTCGCTGCGCACCAGGTCGATCGCCTCGATCGCTTGCTGCGCACCGCGGAGCGCGAAATAGCCCGGCTCGGTGACCACGGCTGCCTGCGATGCGGCGTGCAGGGCATTACGGCTCATCTCCCCCAACGAAGGCGGGCAGTCGGCGACCACGAGGTCGTAGCGATGCCCGATACCGGCGAGGACCGTGCGCAAGCGTTGCTCGGAGCCCGGTGCAGCTTCACTGACCCGGTGTTCTAGGGCCGGCTCGGCCGGCAGCACATCCACCTGGCGCCCCCAGGTTGAGGGAACCACCGCTTCGGCGGCCACGCCGGGGCGGCCGTCGGCGAGCGCATCCCCCACGGTGAGCGCGGGATCGAGGATGCCCATACCCATGGAGGCGTTCGCCTGCGGATCGAGGTCGATGACCAGCGTGCGCCAGTGCCGGTTCCAGGCCGCGCTCGCCAGCCCGAGGGCGACCGTCGTCTTACCGACCCCGCCCTTCATGGACAGCACGGCCAAGGTGGGCATGGGGCGCACCCTACGGCGCGCGAGTGAACGCGGTCTTAGGCTCCGCTGCGCTTGATGGCGGCGAAGTCCGCGAGCGCGGCCTCCCGCTCCGCCTTGTGATCCACGATCCGCTCGGGGTAGCCGTGGTCGTAGCCCCCGAGGACATCCCAGGGTTCGTGGGCGGTCTTGCCGGGCAGGTGCGACAGCTCGGGGATGTAGCGACGCACGTAATCGCCGTCGGGATCGAACTTCAAGCCCTGGGTGATCGGGTTGAAGACGCGGTAGAAGGGGGAGGCGTCGGTGCCGCAGCCGGCCGTCCACTGCCAGCCCTGCGAATTGCTGGCCAGATCACCGTCGCGCAGCCAGTGCATGAACTCCGCCGCGCCGCGCTGCCACGGCTGGTGCAGGTCCTTGATCAGGAAACTCGCGACCACCATCCGCACCCGGTTGTGCATCCAGCCTTCGGCCCGCAGTTGCCGCATGCCGGCGTCGACGAAGGGGAAGCCGGTACGGCCCTGCGCCCATGCGGCGAAGGCGTCGTCGTCGTTGTCCCAACGCATGATGGTGTCGTAGCGATCGTCCAGCGAAGCCGACGTGGACGTCGGGTTGTGGTGCAGCACATCGGCGTAGAAGTCCCGGAAGCAGATCTCACGGCGGAAGCCGTCGTCGCCGTCGGTCAGATCGGCCAGGATCGTTCGGGGGTGGATCTCGCCGTATTTCAGGTGGTGGCTCAGTGCGGAGGTGCCGGCCAGATCAGCACGGTTGCGAAGCTCGTCGTAGTCGGCCAGTCCGCTTGCGCGGAAAGCATCCCAGCGCTCGAGCGCGGCCTGCTCGCCGGCCGGTGGCAACGTGATGCCGAGTTCATCGAAGCCGGGCACCTCGGGGCGTCCCTGGCAGTCCATCGGCATCCACCAGTCGATGTCCGCGGGCGGATCGTCCGCGGGAGACCGCCAACCGTGGGCGAGCCACGCTCGGTAGAACGGGGTGTAGACCCGATAGGGGGTTCCGTCGCCCTTGGTGATGCGGCCGGGTGCGATCGCGTACGACGAACCGGTGCGAACCAGCGGTACATCGATCGCTTCCTCGACTGCGCGATCGCGCCGACTGCCGTACGGGCCGTAGTCCGCCGCGACGTGCACGCTGCTCGCCCCGCTCGCCTGCACCACCTCCGGCACGACCTCGACTGGATCACCGTGCCGGATCAACAGATTGCGTCCGATGGAAGCGCCGAGTGCGTCGAGCGACTCGACCAGGTAGCGCTGGCGTACCGGCCCCGCGGGATCCCACAGTGCGGGGTCGACCACGAACAGCGGCACCACCTTGCCGTCGCCATCCGCGCGCGCGGCTTCGACGGCGGCGAGCAGGGCGGGATTGTCCTGCAGTCGTAGGTCGCGGCGGAACCACAGCACGGAGGGCATTGCCGCACCGTAGGTGGTGTCGGCCCACATCGCACACCTAGTGGGCTACCTCACTAGCCTGCTGGCATGTCGGCCGAGCTGCTCACCACGAGTATCGCTTCGGTTCCCGTCCTGGCCTTCGTCCTCGGCGTGGTGGGGGCGCTGTTGCGGGCGGACCTGCGGCTGCCCGACGCCGTCTATCAAGCCACCTCGATCTACCTACTGCTGGCCATCGGCATCAAGGGCGGCGTGGCGCTGCGCGAGTCCGACGTCGCCTCGGTAGCGGCACCGGCCTTGATGACCGTCGCGCTCGGTGTCGTGATCCCGGTGCTCGCGTTCTTCCTGCTGCGGGTGGTGACCCGCTTGGACGTCACCGACCGGGGCGCCATGGCCGCCCATTACGGCTCGACCTCGCTGGTCACGTTCACCGCGGCGCTGGTGTTCCTCGATGCCCTGGGCGTTTCCTACGAAGGCTTCGTCTCCACACTGCTGGCGATCATGGAGATCCCGGGCATCCTCGTCGGACTGCTGCTCGCCGGATCGGCAGCACGCCACGCTGGTCGCCTCAGCGAGACCGTTCGCGAGATCCTCACCAGCCGGTCCATCCTGCTGCTCGCCGGCGGCCTGGTTATCGGCTTCATCACCGGACCGGAGGGCTTCGCGCGGGTCGAACCGTTCTTCGGTGCCCCCTTCACCGGAGTGCTGGCGCTGTTCCTACTGGAGATGGGTGTCCTGGCCGGGCGGCGGCTGGGCGATGTGCGCCGAGCCGGGATCGGTCTGGTGCTGTTCGCGATCGGCTTCCCGGTGCTCGCCGGGGCCCTCGGCGTACTCGGGGGAACCGTGGTCGGGCTGAGCGCCGGTGGGGCGATGGTGCTCGGCGTGCTCTCGGCCAGCGCGTCCTACATCGCCGCCCCCGCGGCCGTTCGTCTGGCCCTCCCGCAGGCGAACCCGGGCCTGACGTTGACCAGCAGCCTGGGCATCACCTTCCCGTTCAACCTGATCGTGGGGATCCCGCTGTACTGGTTGATGGCCGATTCGCTGTCCAGCATGATCGGAGGGTGAGGGTCACATGAACGAGCAGGCTGGCGAGGACACCGGAACCGTCGTGTGCGTCTCGATCGTCGCGGAATCCATCCTGGAGGGCCGGTTGGTCGAGGACCTCAAACGCGCCGGTGCGCTGGGCTGGACCATCACCCCCGCGCGCGGTCAGGGACCGAGGGAACGACGCGTCAGCGAGATCGAGGGCGGCAACGTCAAAGTGGAGACCCTCGTCTCCCCTGCGGTCGCCGAGCGAATCTGGGAACTGCTCACCGCGGACTATTTCGCCGATTACGCCATCGCCGCCTGGACCAGCGAAGTGCGGGTGGCCAGGCCGCAGCGCTACGTCGGTCCGTCTGCGCCGGAAACCCCATCCCGGTAGCGTTCCCCTCAATCCTGGTCCGCTTGGAGCGGGGGCGCGGGCGGTGAAGGAGCGGCGTGAGTGACCTGATCGACACCACCGAGATGTACCTACGCACCATCTACGAGTTGCGTGAGGAAGGCATCACCCCGCTGCGCGCCCGGATCGCCGAACGGCTGAGCCAAAGCGGACCGACCGTCTCGCAGACCGTGGCACGGATGGAGCGCGACGGCCTGTTGCACGTCGAGCGGGATCGGCACCTGGAGTTGACCGAGCGCGGCGAACGCGAAGCGGTGCGGGTCATGCGCAAGCATCGCCTGGCCGAATGCATGCTGGTCGATGTCTTGAAGCTTCCCTGGGAGGACGTGCACGCCGAGGCCTGCCGCTGGGAGCACGTCATGAGCGATGCCGTCGAGCGTCGGATCCTGGACCTACTGGACCACCCGACGGTCAGTCCCTACGGCAACCCCATTCCCGGGCTGGCCGAATTGGATCCCACCGCCAGCGATGTGCGCGCCGGACTCGACGGACTAGTAGCACTGCCCGACGTAATAGGCGCAGATCCCAAGCGCATCCGAATCCGCCGGCTCGCCGAGACGATCCAGACCGATGAGTCCGCGATGATGAAGCTGCGCCGGGTCGGCTCCACACCGGGAGCGGACGTCAAGGCCTACCTCACCGGCGAAGGTGTGATGATCGGCAGTGGTGGGGAGTACGTCGAGATCCCCACCGAGGAAGCCCGGCACATCCTCGTCGAAGCCGATGGCTGAGCAGCAGGCTCGCTCCAACGCGCTACCTCCGGCGCTATCGCTGGCCGGCCGCACCGCCTTGGTGACCGGCGGTGGCACCGGAATCGGTCGAGCCTGCGCCGTGCTGCTCGCCGAGCGCGGCGCGAAGGTCTTCGTCCTCGGCAGGACCGCCGAAACCCTCGAGGGAACGCGGGAGAGAGCACCGTCGGGTTCGGTGGAGACGCTCGTGGCCGATGTTCGCGAAAGCGATCAGGTCGATGCGGCGTTGGATCGCATACTGGAACACGGCCCGCTGGATGTCTTGATCAACAACGCCGGTGGCCAGTTCATCGCCGCCGCCGAACAGATCCCGGCGAAGGGCTTTCGCGCGGTCATGCGGCTGAACCTCGATGCCACCTGGTACCTGACCACCCAGGCAGCCGAGCGCTCGATGCTGCCGGCCGGGTACGGCAAGGTCGCCTGCATCACCATGACCCCTAGCCGGGGCATGCCCGGCATGAGCCACTCGAGTGCCTCGCGCGCGGCGGTGGAATCGCTCGTACGCACCTGGGGAGCCGAGTGGGCCTCGCGCGGCGTGCGCGCGGTCGCCATCGCCCCCGGCATCGTGCATACCGAGGCGATGGAGAGGTACGGCATCGATCCGGCGCAGGTGGCCACGGTCGTGCCGGCGGGTCGGTTGCAGCGACCCGAGGAGGTGGCCGAGTTGGTGGCTTTCGCCGTCGCACCTGCCGGCGACTACATCACCGGCACCACGTTGGTCGCCGACGGCGGGTTGAACGTCTCGGCGCCCTCGCCGTTGAACTAAGCGGCCTTCGAACTCAGTGCACGGCGGGCTTGCCGACGTCGGCCCCGGTGAGGCTGCGCACTTCCAGCTCCGCCCACATCTTCGGATCGCTCTCCTTCGAGGTGATCGTTCCCAACCAACCCATGAAGAAGCCGAAGGGGATGGAGATCAAGCCGGGGTTGCGCAAGGGGAAGATGTTCAGGTCGATGCCGGTACTGAGCGGGATCAAGCTGTTCGAAGCGCCGGTGAAATTCGGTGAGAGAACCAACAACAGCAGCGCCGCACCAAGGCCCCCGTAGATGGCGAAGACCGCGCCGCGAGTGTTGAAGCGCTTCCAGAACATAGACAGCAGTACCGCAGGCAGGTTCGCACTCGCGGCGATCGCGAATGCCAGTCCTACCAGGAACGCCACGTTCAGACCCTGGGAGAAGATCGCCAAGACCACGGCGACCAAACCGATGACCACTGTCGCGATGCGGGCAACGTGCACTTCCTCCTTCGAGGAAGCCTTCCCCTTGCGGATGACTCCCCCGTAGAGGTCGTGGGCGAACGACGACGAGCTTGCGAGCGTCAGCCCCGACACGGTCGCCAGGATGACCGCGAAGGCGACGGCGCCGATGAAGGCCAACATGAAGCCGCCACCGATACTGCCATCGCCCCCACCGAGTTCGAGGGCGAGTTGCGGGGCCGCCACGTTGCCGCTTGCGTCCACGAGCGAACCGTCGTCGTTCAGCCCTCGACCGAGCACCTCCCGAGAAACCAGTGCCGCTGCACCGAATCCCAAGGCGATCGTCATCAAGTAGAACAGCCCGATGTTGCCGATCGCCCAGTTCACGCTTCGGCGCGCGACTCGTGCCGTGGGAACCGTGTAGAAGCGGATCAGGATGTGCGGCAGTCCGGCGGTCCCGAGCACCAAGGCCAAGGACAGCGAAATCAGGTCGATCTTGCCGATGAGCGTGGCCCAGGCGTCCCCGACGACCTCCACACCGAATCGACCACCGGGTTCGAGGAAGGCGCCACCCTGACCGCTCATCTCACCGGCCTTGTTCAGCAGATCATTGATGTTGAAATCGAAATTGAGCAGCACCATGAAGGTCATCGCGGCGGCTCCGGCGATGAGCAAGAAGGCCTGGGTGATCTGCACGTAGGTGGTGCCGCGCATGCCACCGATCGTCACGTAGACCACCATCAACGCGCCGACGGCCACGATGATCCAGTTCTTTGCCGCCGGATCGGTGAGGTCCAACAACAAGGCGACGAGTGCGCCGGCACCCACCATCTGCGCCAGCAGATAGAAGATGCTGACGATGACCGTCGATCCGGCTGCCGCCGCTCGAACAGGTTGCTCTCGCATCCGGAAGGCGACGGCATCACCCATGGTGTAGCGGCCGGTGTTGCGAAGCGGCTCCGCGACCAACAGCAAGGCGAGTAGCCAGGCGACCAGGAAGCCGACGGAGTAGAAGAAGCCGTCGAAGCCGTAGAGCGAGATCAAGCCGGCGATTCCCAGGAAACTCGCGGCGGACATGTAGTCGGCCGAGATCGCCAGCCCGTTCTGGAATCCGTTGAGGCTGCCACCGGCGTTGTAGAAGTCCGATGCCTTCCGACTTTGCCGGCTTGCGTAGGTGACCAACCCCAAGGTCACGACGATGAACGCCGCGAAGAGGATGAAGGCCAAGAGCGTGGAATCTACGGTCATGACTTCAACTCCTCTTCCACTCGCTCACGCACTTCGTCGCGGATCCCGTCCAACTTGCGATGCGAGTAGATGTCGTAGGCGATCACGATCAGCAAGGTCGTGACGAACTGCAAGATGGCCAACAGGAATGCGATGTTGATGCTGCCGAAGACCGGAGTCGATGCCCACTCACGGGCGAAAGTCATCAACAACACGAAGGTGAAGTACCAAACCAGGAAGGCGATCGCCATCGGGAAGGAGAACCGGCGGAAGCGCCGGCGTAAGTCTTTGAAGTCATCCGATTGCTGGGTACGTTCCCAGACCTCGAAATAGGTCTTGTCCGTCATGGATCTCCCCGTTTCCGCTGCGTTCGCCTCGCTTGGATCGGCAGATTGCCAGGAGTTGAACCCTTTTGTCCGGAAAACCCGCAGATTCCCGAAGTGAACGCACTCGGGGTGCGTGCTCACGCGGGCAACAGTCAGCAGATACGCGGCAGCTGCTCGGACAACGGCAGATCCACCACGCGGGTACCGCCGATCCCGGTCTTGGCGACCACCATCCCCGGATGGTCGGAAACTACCGTCCCGATCACGGTGGCGCCCGATCCGTGCTCATGGCTGCGCATGGTCTCCAGGGCCAGGTCGACGTCGCCGGCTGCAACGAAAGCCACCAATTTGCCTTCGTTCGCCACGTAGAGCGGATCTAGTCCGAGGAAGCCACACGCTGCGCGGACGTCATCGGGCACGGGGATATCTCGCTCGACGATCTGCATACCGAGGCCGGATGAGTTGGCGATCTCGTTGAGCGACGCAGCGACACCGCCGCGCGTTGGATCCCGCATCATGTGGACATCGGCACCGCTTTCCAGCAGGGACTCGACGAGACCGTTGAGTGGTGCACTGTCGGTCACGATCTCGGAACCGAACTCCAGACCCTCACGCACGCTCATGACGGCTATACCGTGCATGCCGATGGGTCCGGAGACGATGATGGCATCGCCCGTGGACACCCGATGCGGTCCGAGGTCGCGGCCGGCAGGCACTACACCCACCCCGGCCGTGTTGATGTAGATGCCGTCTCCATGGCCGCCATCGACAACCTTGGTATCGCCGGTGACGATGGAAACCCCTGCAGCGCGGGCTGCATCCCCCATGGTCGTTGCGATGCGCCCCAACTCATCGAGAGGCAACCCCTCCTCGAGGATCACGCCACAGGTGAGTGCCAGCGGTCTAGCGCCGGCGACTGCTAGGTCGTTCACCGTGCCGTTCACGGCGAGGTCCCCGAGGTTGCCGCCCGGGAAGAAGCGCGGGCGTACAACGTAGGAGTCGGTGCTCAGTGCGATACGGCCTCCAGGAACCTCGAGGACCGCCGCATCTCCCAACTGCTGCAGCACACCGGAGAGCGCAGTGCCGGTGAAGGCGGGAACGAACAGATGCTCGACGAGTTCGCTCGACAACCGGCCCCCGCCACCGTGGCCCATGACGATGTTCGGCTGATCGCGTAGTGGCATCGGACACGACCAGTTCTCCAGGTCCAAGGGGGTGTCCAACGAAGGATCCGACGGGTTGTTCACGATGCGCAGTCCACTGCCATCACGCGACCGGCTGAGCGGCACGACGGAATTGGTAGTACGCCGCGCATGCACCTTCACTGGAGACCATCGGGGCCCCGAGCGGGTTTCGAGGAGTGCATTCCTTCCCGAATGCCTCGCATTGATTGGGTTTGATGAGCCCTTGCAGGACTTCGCCGCTCCGACACATCTCGGACTCGGTGGTCACGATGCCGGTCACCGAGAATCGTTCTTCCGCGTCGTATTCGGCGAACTCGTCCGCGAGCCGCCAGCCGGACTGTGGGATAACGCCGATGCCTCGCCAGGCGCGGTCACAGGTCTGGAAGACCTCCCGAACGACCGCCTGCGCTGCGGGGTTGCCGACCGATTGCACTGCTCGTGGATAGGCGTTCTCGAGTTCGGCGCGCCCTTCCTCCAATTGGAGCAGAGTGCGGCGGATGCCCTCGAGGACATCGAGGGGCTCGAATCCGGTCACCACGATGGGCACCCCGTACCGATCGACGAGAGGTTCGTACTCACCCATTCCCATCACTGTGCACACGTGACCGGCGGCCAGGAATCCTTGGACGCGACGCTGCGGGGACTCCATGATCGCGGTGATCGCCGGTGGAACGAGTACGTGCGAGACCAGCAGCGAGAAGTTCGGCAGGCCGAGTTGCTGCGCCATCTTGACCGTCATCGCGTTGGCTGGAGCTGTGGTTTCGAAACCGATCCCGAAGAAGACGACTTGCTTGTCCGGGTTGTCCTGGGCGATACGGACGGCGTCGAGCGGTGAATAGACGATGCGTACGTCGCCGCCGTTGCTCTTGACTCCGAACAGATCTGTCGTGGATCCCGGGACGCGGATCATGTCGCCGAAGGAACAGAAGATGACGTCGGGCTGTTGCGCGATCGCGAGCGCCCGATCGATGGTCTCCAGTGGGGTAACGCAAACGGGACAGCCCGGTCCGTGGATCAGTTCCACACCTTCGGGCAGTAGTTGATCGATACCGTTTCGGATGATGGTGTGCGTTTGGCCGCCACACACTTCCATGAGTGCCCACGGCTTGGTGACGATTCGGGAGATGTCCTGCAAGATCCCCTGCGCAGCCTCGGGGTCGTTGAACTCATCGAGATACTTGACGGGCATGGTTCCTACCGCCTATCGAGCGTCGAAGGTGGGGTTCAGTTCCTCGTCCAAGATGCCCACGCTGCGCATCAGGTCGAGGGTCTCCAGTGCCGACTTCTCGTCGAGTTTGGTGAGGGCGAACCCGACATGCACGATGGTGTAGTCGCCGACGGTCACGTCGGGTACGTAGGCCAGACAGACCTCCTTGCGGACTCCACCGAAATCCACGGCGGCCATCCGAGTGCCATCCGTCTCCCAGATGTCCTCGACCTTGCCAGGCACTCCTAGACACATGAGCGGCGTTCCCTTCGTTCGTCGTTCCTACGCTGGTCGCCAGGGGCGCGCGCCCCCAGCATTCGCCACTGCCACCTGGCCGAGCGCCAGGCCCCCGTCGTTCGGCGGCACCACACGGTGCACGAGGACCCCGAAGTCCTCGTGGACAAGCCTGCCTCGCAATCGCTCGGTTAGCAGCCGATTTGCGAAGACTCCACCGGTCAAGCCCACGGTACGGACACCGTGGCGTTCCCGCAGGCGGACCGCTGCCTCGGTTAGGGCCCGTGCGAGGGCGTCGTGGAAGCCGGCTGCCACGCCCTCGATCGGGGCGTCGTCGAGCACGGCTTGGGCGATGGCTGCGATGAGCGTGCCGGAATCGAGTACGAGCACACCGTCCGCCTCGAGAAGCGGCAGGTCCAGCGGGACTGCTTGCCTGTCGCTTGCCCGTGCTTCGAGTTCGATCGCGGCCTGCCCCTCGTAGTCGATCTCCTGGCAGACGCCGAGGAGGGCGCTGACGGCATCGAACAGCCGCCCTGCGCTGGTAGTGGTGACACAGGAAGCACCCGAGGCCAGCATCGAGGCCAGGATCCGTGTGTCATCGCCGAGGGCCGAGATCGGGGGCAGGCGCGGATCCCACTGCACTCCCGCTGAGTGCAGATGGGCTGCGGCGCTTCGGGTGGGATGCTTGGTCGCCGCATCCCCGCCGGGAAGTGCGATCGGGGCCAGGTGTCCTACTCGCTCGGCCTCCCGGTAACTACCGAGCAGTAATTCCCCGCCCCAGATGGAGCCGTCGAGCCCGTAGCCGGTGCCGTCGAAGCTGATGGCGAGGACGGGTTCGTCCGGTGCGTAATCGTGCTCGACGAGCAGTGATGCCATGTGCGCGTGATGGTGCTGCACGGCCAGGTGCTCGATGCCGTGTGCCTGTGCGTACTCGTACGCCCATCGTGAGGAGAGGTACCCGGGGTGCAGGTCGCTGATGATGCGTTCGGCCCCAACGCGCTCTATCTCGCAGAGCAGGTCGATGGTCTCCTGCAGGACTCGGAGCGTTTCGACATCGGCGGTATCGCCGATGTGCTGACTGAGCCAGGCGTATTCACCGTCGCTGATGCAGGCCGCAGCCTTCAATTCGGCCCCCACGGCGATGCTCATCGGTCCGTCCACGGGAAGTGGAAGCGGGGCTGGGACGATGCCGCGACTTCGTCGGATGGGCTGCGGTGTTTCGGTGACGATGCGAAGTACGGAATCGTCGCACGGTAGGTAGATCGATCGGTTGTGGTGTACGAAGGAATCGGCGATCTCGGACAGGCGTGCTTCGGCTTCAGCGGGATCGGTACATATCGGTTCGTCACTGAGATTGCCGCTGGTCATCACCAGCAGTGGTGGTGCACCGTGCTCGAAGAGCAGGTGGTGGATTCCGCTATAGGGAAGCATCACTCCCACGGTGTCGTTTCCTGGCGCCACATTGCGGGCCACCGTCTCGTCACGGCTTCGCAGCACCACGATCGGTGCCGCCGGCGAGCGGAGGAGGGCAGTGCTTGAGTCGTCTACCTGGGCAACGCGTTCGGCGGTTTGCAGGTCGCGTGCCATGATCGCGAAGGGCTTATCTCCGCGACCTTTGCGAGCCCGCAGCTTCGCTACTGCACTCGGATCCGCTGCATTGCAGGCGAGGTGGTACCCGCCGATGCCCTTGATCGCGACGATGCTGCCTTCACGGAGTTCGCGGGCTGCTCGTTGCAGTCGTTCATCCCCGCCGTCGATCTCGGGACCGCACTCGGGACAAGCGGTGGGTTGCGCGTGGTAACGGCGGCTTCGTGGATCCTGGTATTCGATTCGGCACGGCTTGCACAGCGGGAACTCCGCCATGGTGGTGTGTTCGCGGTCGTACGGAAGGCCCGTCGTGATGGTGAAGCGGGGACCGCAATCGGTGCAGGCGATCAGCGGGTAGCGGTAGCGGCGATCTCGCGGATCGCGCATCTCTTCCAGGCATGCTTCACACACGGCGGTGTCGGGGGGAATCGCGGTTCGTCCAACTGCCTGCTCGCTCTCCTTGATCTCGAATGCTTCCGGGATCGCGGCACCTTCCAGTGGTCTCGTCACCAGGCGCTGGATATCGGCAAGTCGAGGTGGATGGGTCTGGAGATCGTGCAGGAATCGCTCGATCGCCTGCTCGGAGCCGTGGACTTCGATGCTCACCCCTGCCGCATCGTTCGCCACGAAACCCGTGAGTGCTTGCCTCGCGGCAATGCGGGCGACGAAGGGGCGAAAGCCCACACCCTGGACCGTTCCGGTCACCCGGATCCCGAGACTGGTCATCGTTGCTGTACGTCCCAGAACACCACCCGGTTGTTTCCGGAGTCGGCGATCGCCAGGAGATCTCCGCTCAGGCTCAGGCCGTAGGGCCAGCACAAGGAGTCGTCGAGGACCGCATCCCAGCGATTCTCCCCGTTGGCATCCATGTCCGGTTGCCCGAGGACTCCATCGGCGGGTAGCCCGGTGCCTTGCGTAGGTACATCGAGCCAGACCAGGACGCGGTTGTTCGAAGTGTCCGCGACGAACAACCGCGCGTCGTCTCCGACTACCGCGTACGGGAAGCGCAAGCGACTAGCTCCTTGCGGACGGTTCTTGAACTCATCGAGCGTGCTGGCATCCACCTGGCCGAGAACCACCGACGCCGGCTCGGCATCGGATTCGGGGGGCGGCTGCCAGCCAAGAACCCGATGATCGCCCGCATCGGCGATGTACAGGCAACGCTCGCTTCCGGCGATGGCGTGCGGCCAACGGAAGGTGTTGTCACCGATAGCGCCACGGTTGTCGAGTCGGCTCGTGGGGTCGTCCTGCCCGAGCAGGATGTCTGCCGGCCTGCCGGGCTCCGGCAGGTGACCTCCGCGCCAGCCCAGCACACGTCGATTGCCGGTGTCGGTTACCCAGAAGGTGTCGGCCACGACAGCGAAGTTGAAGGGCCAGTAGAAGGTGAGCAACGACGGCTCACCTCCGGCATTCGCTTCGACGTCGTCCCAAGAGGACTGGCCCAAGAGCCACTCGGGTGCGGCGAAGTCCGTCTCCGGGATTCCGTCCCATGCCAGCAAGCGATGGTGCCAAGCATCGGCAACGACGAGGTTCCCGTCGATTACCCCGACCCCGGTGGGCAGATTCAAGCCGGCCCGAGTGCCGCTTCGACCGGCAGCTGGACCCTCGGTGTACTGATCGACCTGGCCGAGTACTACGTCCGCGGGCTGGCCATCGGTTTCAGGGAACCGATGCCAGATCAGGACACGGTGATTGCCGGTGTCGGCGACGACCACCCGCTCACCGTCGTGCCAGACGCCGCGGGGGGCGTACATCAGTCCAGGCTCCGCCGCAGCAGGCGGCAACATCAGCCCGCCCGGGGAAGCGCCGCCGAGCCGGCGGATGGGCCGAGCGTCGTTCATTCCGGGGGCGCCCCCACCTTGATGGTGTCGAGGCCGATGAAGGTGGCCTCGGAGACTTCCTTGACTTCGGCCAGCCCGGGAACCCGCTGCAGGATGACCCCCATGACCTCGTCCTTCGTCTCCTGGGAGGGAGCGCTGCAGCCCGTGCCGAATCGCACATAGGCCACGTCCCCCTCGACTCGATCGACCTCGAGTTCGATCGAACTCGTGACCAGGTACGGGCGGATCCCCTCGATAACGCGCAGGACGTCGAGTGTGCGGTCGGTGCGGATAAGCCCATGCGAGACGAACAAGGCCATCACTTCCGGGGCCTCCACGGCTTCGTAGAGCAACTCTCCGCCTCGCTCGTCCTCGCGGAGTAGTTGAACGAGGGTGATCAAGCCGCGCTTGTTGAATTCCGTGATGGCTTCGAGAGTCTCATCGAGCAGGCTCTGGGTGGATGGATCGCTGTGCCTGATTCGGTCGCGGAGTTCATCGACTCGCTGTGCCACATCATCGAAGTCCGCCTCGGCCAGATCGACGGACTGGTCTTCCATCTGGGCGCTCATACTTCCTCCTACGAATAGATCTGCTGGCGTTGGATGGCTTGTGAGACCTGACCGCTGAGCAATTCGGCGAAGGCGGCACGGGCCGCCCGGCCCAGCACATCGGACACGGTTCCGCCCGGGTCTGCGGGAAGGGTTCGGTTGTGCAAGGCTTCGAGAACGAAGGCACATCCCGCGGGCGAATCGAGCAGATTCTCCGCGAAGAAGGCGTCGACGAACTCCTCGATCGCCGGTGCCGCCGTTCCATCCTCGATGGCGGCGAGAGCGGCTTGCGGCCCCTGCAGGTGATGCACGAGGCGCTCGGTGCAATTCCCGGTGGCCTCTTGCAGCAGGATCTCGAATTGTTGTCTTAAGAACAGTTCCATCAGGCGATACCCCTTCCCGCGTCGTTTGCGGCCTCCTGGACACCGTCGAGCAGTTCTTGCATGGTCGCTACGGCTTCGGTGTCCCCACTCTCGGCGAAGATCGCCTGAGCGGTCCGAAGCCGGTCAGCGGCATCATCGAATACCCCGAGATGGCCGAGCGCGTTTCCTTGGTTCGCCAGGATCCGCGCGAAGCCGATCGGGTCCGATTCCCGCGTCCGGTACTGGAGTAGTTCCTCGTACAACTGCACGGCTTCATCGAGGTTCTCTTCTTGATGCACGCTCGGCAGATACTGAAGGGCGTTGGCGAGGTTCAGTTGCGTGCTGGCCCACTCGAGTGGATGCGTTTCGCGCTGGTAGATACGCAGGGCAGCTCGCAGGCTGTTCACCGCGACTCCGATGCGGATGCGGTCGCCCTCGTCGCTCATCGGCATCACCAGGTAGGCGAGCCCCAAGTGCAGATTGCACAGGGCGAACAATTCGGGATGGGAATCCTCGCGGAAGATCTTGGTGGCCTCGGTGAGGTCGGCGACAACCGCGATCAGCGCCCCGCGTTCGGTTCCGGCCACTTCCTGTCTGGCGAGAGCGCGGGCGATCTGCAATTCGGCGCGAAGCTCACGGGACGCGTTGAGCGGCAGCGCGTTGATGGCGCGATCCGCTTCGAGTGACGCACCCACCGGGTCGCCGAGTTGATCCTTCAACAGCCCCGAGATGGTCAGGCTGAGCGATGCTGCGAGCGCAATGGCTCCCGCGCTGTTCGCCAAGGCGATTCCTTCGCGCAGGTGTTCGAGCGCGGCTGCGGGGTCTGCTGTCTCCAAGGCATGGGAAGCCCAGGCGCTGCACACCAGGGCCCTGATCTCCCCGGTCGCCGCATCCTTGTCCGGCGGTGCGTCCACGAGGCCGACCGTGTAGCGACCGACATCGACGAGGCAGGCGAATTCGCCGCTGGCTCCTTCGCGGGCGCGAGCCCAGTTCTCGTCCCCACCGACGAGGACAGCGCGGTTGTAGCGAGCGATCGGACCGTCATCCTGGATACACAAGGCAGCCGCCTCGGCATCGTCTGCGAGTGCTAGTTGGACGAACTCCAAGTCGGCAGGCCAGCCTTCCGGCTCGTTACCGAGTAGGAGGTCCGCGAGAACGTCGCTAGATCCGTCGGTCGACGGAATGATCAGCATGCCCGCCGGGAAGGGCAAAGCGCCCAGTGCCTGGGGTCGGGGGAAGTCAGGGCCCGGGTTCTCCGTCACGTCTTACTCCTCGTCAGTAGGGCTTGCGGCGATAGGGGATGCGTCGGATCGCGTTGCGCAGGATGATCCGGCCTGCGTGGTCGGCCCGCCGGTAGTCATGGAAGTCGCCCACTTTGCGGCGAACCGAACCGCTCGCGAGGACGACGTCGAGATAGACGATCCAGCGGCCGGATTCCTCGACAACGCTGTAGTCGGCGGAAAGGGCCTCCTCGACGTACGGAAAGTCGGGTGGCTGCCACTCATCGCCCATCCCCTGACTCCAAATCCGCGTGGATCTCCTCGACGATCCGTTCGACAGCAGTCTGCACAGTGGATGTCAGTGGCGCGCCCGGTTCGAAGGATTCCCCCTCGATCAACCAAACCGTGACGTCCTCGGGGTATTCGTCCTTGAGCAGCCACTGCGCGAAGCCGAGCGCTTGATCCCAGCGGAAGCGGTGCAAGTTGCCCTCGGGAGGACGCAGATCGGTGAGTTCCTCCCCGGGCACCCGGTGGATCGTTCCGGGATCGACTCCGATGTTCGAGGCATCGATGATGACGACCTTGCGAACCCCGCGCATCGCGAAGGCCACGTCCATTCCGGCTGTCCCACCGTCTACGAGACGGACGCCTTCGGGAATGCTCCGCTCGCTGAGCAAGCGGATGAGTACCGGGCCAGCGGCATCGTCGCCGCGAATGAGGTTGCCGCAACCGACGATGAGTGTGTCGGTGGGCGGCGGGCTCAGCATGAGGTACTCCTTCGGTCGGCCGTCGGGCCTGGTGGTCGATCACAGTGGACACGGGACCCCGGCACCGAAGTGGCACCGGGGTCCCGAGAAGCGCCCGTCGTGTTCGGGCAGCGAGCGATCGGCTATCAGCCGCCGCCCATTTGGAAGCGGCTGAGTTCGCGCCCGGTCTTGCCGTCGTAGGCGTGCACCGTGCACACCAGGCAGGAGTCGTAGCTGTGCGCCACCTGCCCGAGTTCGACGGGGAAATCCGGGTTCTCGATGGGAGTGCCGATGAACGACTTCTCCATCGGTCCCACGTTCTCGCCGCTGTCGCGGGGACCGATGTTCCAAGCCGTCGGAGTGACGACCTGGTAGTTCTCGATCTTGCCGTCTTCGAGCACGATCCAGTCGCACAGCGCACCGCGTGCGGCTTCGGTAGCCCCGAAGCCCTTGCCCGAAGCGGGCTCCTCGGGCTTGGCGTAGAAGTCCGCATGCAGATCGAGTTCGCCGAGCCACCGCTTGACCGAGGCGAAGTACTTCGGTGCCTCGTGGGTGCGGGCTAGCACTCGAGTGAGCACGCTCGGCCCGATGGCGTCGATCATGCTCTTGGTGAAGGGGTCGTAGTCCTGGTGGGACTCCGCTCCCGGGCGGGCGGCGATCATCTGCCGGGCCAATGGCCCTACTTCCAACGGCACATAGCCCAGGTTCGGGACGTCGTAGCGCGGAGCCTTCGACCAGGTGTACTTCCCCTGCGCTGCGCCTTCGGCCGGATCGATCGGGTCGGTCACGCCCTCCCAGGGGTGGCGAGCGCCGGTTCCCTTGAAGAACGAGTGGGTGATGTCCTCGGTCACACGTGCCTGATCGAAGTCGAACCATTCGCCGTTGGCGTAGATGCCGGCCCTGGACATAAGTGCCGGGTTGCGTCCATCGACGGTCGGGTTCGTGTACAGGTCCGGATCGAAGAAGGTTCCGGTGGCGAGGAAGTTCCCGTATCCGGCGCCGTACTTGTCCAGTCCGATTTCCATGCCCCAGCGGTAGAAGAAGGCCAGATCGCTGTTGTGCTGCGATTCGTTCTCGTCCATCCAGGCAAGGAAGTCGTCCCAGGTTTGGATCTGCAGGTAGCGCTCCACGGAGCAGCCCAGCCACTGGCCCTCGAGCCATTCACGGGCCCAGTGATCCAAGATCGCGTGGGCACGGGTGACGTCCGACAGGGTCGGCGCACTCATGACCCCACCGGGGATCATGAACGAGGAATGCGGCCACTGTCCGCCGAAGATCGCGTAGACCTCGACCGGCATCTGCGACATCGTCACGCCGGTTTGGTAACTCGTTCCGACGAACGGAGCGAAGCGACGCGCGGCCTCTTCGTAGGAGGGTGCGCCGGCGTACTGCGCCGCCGACAAGTCCGGTCCCATGATGGCGTAGAACCAGCGGGGGATGGACTGCAGCGTTTCGCACGCCTGCGCGATGTTGCGGATGCGCGTTCCGTTCGGGGGCACGTAGGTGCCCCACGCGGTGTCCAGGGCGTAGCAGGCCTTGTAGAGGTGACTGCCACCGCAGATCCCACAGATGCGCGGGGTCATGATCAAGCCCGCCTGCGGATCCTTGCCCTTGAGGATGATCTCGAATCCGCGGAACATCGCAGCTTCGGTCCATGCCTCGGTTACGACGCCGTCCGTGATCGTCACCTTGACGTCGAGGTCGCCCTCGACTTGGCCCAGGGGGCTGACATCCAGGTTCATCGTTGCCATGTCTTCGTGTCTCCTGTGTTGGTAGGTGGGCGTGGGATCGTCAGACGACGAACATGTCTTCTTTGGACCACTTGGGCGCAACCGCCTTGGATAGACCGGCCAACGCCATGTACGAGGCCGCATCGATGCCGTCCGGCTCGTCCTTCGGGATCACTCCGGCGACCTTCTGGGTCTTGAACACGGTCCCCTCTTCGAGATCCCCGAACGGGAAGCCCGGCTCCGTGCATCCGGTGCACGGGTGACCCGCACGCGTCTTCGAGGATTGCCGGTTCCACAGGATCCGGTTGCACGGCGAGTGGGTCATCGGACCGCGGCAGCCGAACTCGTAGTACAAGCAACCGGTGCGCATTCCCTGGCCGAAGCTCTTGGGGTTCTGCTTGTAGTTGTAGAACTGCACGCGCGTGCAGCCCGTCTGCGTGAACGACGTGAAGAACGTCTTCGGACGGTGCAGGTCATCGAGGGCGAGATCGCCGACCCGGCCCGCGGCGAGCGCCACGATGATCTGGGAGATCCAGTCGGGGTGGGCTGGGCAACCCGGGATATTGATGACGGGAAGTCCCAACTTGCTGGTGAAGTCGGAACCGAGGTAGCCGCCCTTCTTACCTCCGCGGTCGAACTGCAACCCACGGCTCTCCGATGGATTCGGCGGCACCGCCGGCAGACCACCCCAGGTTGCGCAGTCGCCGATGGCGACGACGATGCCTGCCTTCGGGGCGATGTCGTCGACCCAATCCTTCATGGGGCGGCCGGCGAACATGTCGAATCGCCCGGAACCATTCGGGCCCTCGATCACCGTGCCTTCGAAGACGAAGATGTCGATCTCCTTCTCCCCCTTGGCGTAGGACCAGAAGAGATCCTGCGCGGTTTGTCCGATCTCCATGGACAAAGTGGGGTGGTAGACGATCTCGAGTCCGAAGTCGACGATCAGATCGACGACGGACGGCTCCGCGGCGTTGATGAACGACATTGTGTTGCCGCTGCATGCGCCGCCTTGGAACCACAGCACTGAAGTCACGGTGCCTCCTGGTATTCCGGGGTTTTACTGACCGCGGACTCGGCCAGCAGATTGGTGAGCAGTTCTCGAACTCCCTGCCCCGAGCGGGCGGAGGTCTCGATAACCGTGGCGTTCGGGTTCACCGAACCGATCGCGCTCAATGCGCTCGCGCGATCCCATTCCACAGCCTCTGCGAGGTCGATCTTGGTGATGACGACCGTGTCAGCGGAGTGGAACAACTGTGGGTACTTCACCGGCTTGTCCTCACCCTCGGTGACCGAGAGCAGCGCCACCCGCGTGCCCTCGCCGAGGTCGTATGCCGACGGGCAGACGAGGTTGCCGACGTTCTCGATGACCAGGAAATCCAACTCGGACAGATCCCAGCCATCGAGATGGCTGGCGATCATGTCCGCTTCGAGGTGACACATGCTCTCGGTTTCGATCTGGCGAACCGGTGCGCCCGACTCGGCTAGCCGTCGAGCATCGTTGTCCGTCGCACAGTCCCCGACGAGCGCTGCGCCGATCGTCCCCTGTCGACGCGATTCACGGAGCAGTTCGGTGAGGAGTTCGGTCTTGCCCGTTCCCGGGCTCGATACCCAATTGCTTACCTGGACGCCTGATTCACGGTAGCGACCGCGCAAGGCTTCGGCGAGGGTGTCGTTCTTCGCGAGGATGTTGGTGCGCAGGTCCTGGGTGCTCATGAGGCCCGTGCCGGAATGTCGTCGAAAGTGACGTCGAGCACCTGCAATTCCTTGCCGCCGACCACATTGCCACACAGTTCCCCGCACGATGGGCAGTGGAAGTCGGTGGTGCCGGACAACTCCTGATGACCGCATGCCGGGCAGTCGATCACTACGGGCATGCCCTCGATGCGTAGCGCCGCGTCTGCCAGGGGAGTTCCTTCCGCAGCGACGTCGTAGGCGAACTCCAGTGCCTGTGGAACCACGCCGGATAGGGCACCCACTGCCACGCGCACGGAGGTGATCCGACCTCGTGGTTCCGGGGACTCCGGAAGCGCGGTCACCACGGTACTCACGATGGCGTGGGCGACGGACAACTCATGCATGGATTCCGGTTCCGACCTACTTGTCCGATGCCGATCGGCCGGACTGCCGGTTGCCGAACGCTTCGGCGAACGCGAACAAGAAAGCGAGCGATTGCTGGACGTTGGGGTCCTTGAGCTTGCCGAGGATGGTGAAGATCCCGCCGACCGATGCTTGGTGGCCGCGGGTGCTCGCGTCGGCTTCCTTGGCAGCCGCGCCGACATTGCCGATCACCTCGACGACCTCGGGCTGGAGCACTTCGGAATCGAGCAACCCGGTAATGCTGTCGGTGCGGTCCCCGAGGGCGGTGATCAAGGGAAGGGCCTTGCCCAGACCACCGGGGCTGTCTCCGTTGCCGCGGAACTCCAAGACCGCGTCGTTGATGTTCTCGGCTAATTCGGGACCGCGCTCGAGGAGGGTGGCACTCATGGAGGCCAGGGCCGCTAGGGCAGGGGCGTTGGCGACGATGACGGCGAGCGATTGCCGGATCTCCGGGTCGGCCAGCATGGCCTCGAGTGCGTCGGTGTGCTGGGCGAGTTCCGGACTCGTCGTCATGGGGTTACCTCCGAGGAACCGTGGGTCGCCTCCGAGGTTAGGCATCCACCGGCTGTGATGTCAGCCACTTGACCGAACGAATGTCCGATGATCCGATCACCGTGGGCTAAATGTCCGATATGTGGACTTGTAAAACCGACGAATCGGAAATATTAGTACTCCCGTGTCACCTAGGCGAGGGACAAGGAGCGGGTGCCGAAGTCCGGCCGCAGCGGCATTCCCGAGGACCCGCCCGGACCCAACTTCACCCCGAGCGTCTGGTGCAACTGGATGGTGTCGAGGTCGAAGCCCATGCGGGAGGCGGCCATGTACAACCGCCAGACCCGGGAGGTGCCGAGGCCGGCCTCGGCGACGGCTTCATCCCAGTGCTCCTCGAGGTTCTCGCACCAGTGCTTGAGGGTGAGGGCGTAGTG
>CAJXNV010000011.1 GCA_913057155.1 uncultured Actinomycetes bacterium
CCGTCGCCGTGGTCCTCTCCCGGGGGGATGTGTCGATCGCGCCGCGCGATGAGGATCGCGAAGCCGGCGATAGTCGCTGCGATACCGATGCCACCGAGCCACGTGCTCACCGCGAAGACGTAGCCGATCAGGGCGAACAACGGTCCGACGATGACCGCGATCCACGCAGCCCGCGCGATCGCATCCGGGGGAGCGGTGATGGGCGGCGGCTCCGGTGGAACGAAACGGTCCTCGAGGTCATCGGGCTGGGATCGGGGTTCGGGCGCGCTTGGATCCTTGCCCTGGGCAGCATTGAGCGAATCCTCGAAGCGCTTCCAGAATTCGTCGTCGTCTTCGTAGGGCGGTTGCCAGTTGCGGGGGTTGTCGGTCACGAACGCGTCAGCCCTGGGCCCGCAGCCGCTCGATGAACTCCACGCTGCCGTCGATGATCGTCTGCGCGTCGTGATCGAGGGTGGCAACGTGCTGGGAGTCGGCCAAGACGATTTCCTCGGTGTCGGTCGATGCGACGTGCGTCAAGATCCATTCGGCGTTCGATGCCTCGACCACGTTGTCTTGGGCGCTGCGGAACAGCAACACCGGTTGGCGCACCAGTGCGATGTCGTCCTTGACCTCGGACCACAGTTGCATCATCGAGTGTGCTGCCTTCAACGGTGTGCGGTCGTAGGCGACCTCGTCCATGCCCGGCTTTGCGATGTCGTTGCTGATCCCCGGGAACGAGCCGACCAGATGCTTGACGATCGGCAGAAGGTGTCGATCCAGGCGCTCGGTGTGCACGGCTGGATTCACCAGCACCAGCCCACCGATGGCCTCGCCGTGCTGCTCGGCCAAGCGCAGTGTCAGCGCACCACCCATGGACAGACCGCACACGTAGACGCGTTCGCAACGGGCGATGAGCTCGAGCAGATTGCGGTCGGCCTCGGCGTACCAGTCCTGCCACGTGGTGATGTTCATGTCCTGCCACCGGGTGCCGTGGCCGGGCAGTCGAGGCACCCGCACGGTCCAGCCCCGATCGGCGAGCGCCTCACCCCACGGGCGCATCGACGCCGGGGATCCGGTGAAGCCGTGCAGCAGCAGCACGCCGACGCTGTCGTCGCCGTCGGATGACCAGGGGTGGGCCCCGGGGCGGATGGGCATTTCGACTCCTCACGGGGCCTGAAGTCAACTAGTGTGCCACTTCGTGGAGGATGCCAGCGCACGAGGCGAGGAGTCGGGTACCGGCTCCCACGGTCCGGGCGCCCTGTATTGGGTCCTGAAGCACTTCGTGATCGGCCCCTGGCTGCGGGTGCTGTTCCGCCCGTGGGTCGAGGGCGCGGAGAACCTGCCGACCAAGGGTCCGGCGATCCTGGCCAGTAACCACCTGTCGTTCTCCGATTCCTTCTTCCTGCCGCTGGTCGCGCCGCGACCCATCACGTTCTTGGCCAAGAGCGACTACTTCACCGGTCGGGGTCTGAAGGGCTGGTTCACCCGGATGTTCTTCACCGGAGTGGGTCAGGTTCCGGTGGATCGCAGCGGGGGACGGGCATCGGAAGCCGCCATCGTGACCGGTGAACGGGTGCTGGGCGCCGGGCGGTTACTCGGCATCTATCCCGAGGGAACCCGATCGCCCAACGGAACCATGTACCGCGGCAAGACCGGATTGGCTCGGATGGCGCTGGAATCGCAGGTGCCGATCATCCCGGTCGCGATGATCAACACCTTCGAGATCCAACCCCCCGGGACGATCCGACCCCGACTACGCCGCGTGGGGGTGCGCTTCGGTGAGCCGCTCGATTTCTCGCGCTACGAGGGTCTGGAGGACGATCGATTCATCCTGCGCTCGGTCACCGATGAGGTGATGTACGCCCTGATGTCCCTGTCGGGTCAGGAGTACGTCGACATGTACGCATCACGCGCCAAGGAACTCATCGCCGAAGGCGCAGTGGCCGATTCCACTGCCCTGAGTCGGGCGTAGTCCGGCGCGGATTCGCGATTGCTGCTTGCTGCATGCGTTGGGCAGAGGACGGCACCGTCTTGGTCGGGCCGCAGGCACTGGACCGGGCAGGCGACCTCGCTCAGCGAAGCGGCGGTGCGCGCGCATTGGTCGTTACCGATGAAGGCCTAGCCGATACACCGGTCGTGCCCGCCTTGTTGCAGGCGCTCGATGGCTTCGTGGCAGCCGATGTCTTCAGCGGAGTGCGCCCCAACCCGACCGTGGAGTTGATCGACCTAGCCGGCGCGAGGGCCGCCGAGGATTCGATCGACCTGGTGATCGCCCTCGGCGGTGGTTCGAGTCTCGACGCGGCGAAGGGAATCGCCTTAGTCGCCGCCAACGCGTCGATGAGCGCTCGGGAGTTCGATTTCAGTGCCCAGTCCAGCGATGGGGCATTCGAGCCGGCGCTACCCATCCTGGCCATTCCCACGACCGCGGGGACCGGAAGCGAGACCAACAGTTGGGGTGTCATCGACGATCCCGTCGCGGCCACGAAGGTCTACATCGGTGATGTCAGCACGGTGCCCTACGCCACGATCCTGGACCCGTTGGTGACAGTCGGCCTTCCGGCGCGCGCTAGTGCTGCGACCGGATTCGATGCGTTGACCCACGGCATCGAATCCCTTACCTCCATCTCGGCGACCGATGTCGGCCGCGAGCGTTCCACCGAAGCCATCACCACGGTCACGCGGCATCTTCCGGGTGCGGTGCGCGACGGTCGGGACATCCAGGCCCGCAGCGGGATGTTGATCGGTGCGCACGTAGCCGGGCGCGCACTGACGACCTCCGGCCTTGGCCTCGCCCACGGAATCGCGCACGCGGTCTCCGCGCACTCGGGTGCCGCCCATGGGGAGGCCCTAGCTGCCGTGCTGCCGGAGGTCATCGCCTTCAACTTGCCGTTCAGCGAGGACGGGTACGAAGTTGCGGCTGCGTGCATGGCCGATGCGGGATGGACGGTGGGCGACGATGTGTCGACGGCCGTCGAGGAGTTCGCGACCGCTATCGGGGCTCGTCGCAGTCTCGGCGAACTCGGGGTAACGCCGCAGATGGTGGAATCAATCGCAACCGGGGCGGCAAGCGATCGAGTCACCGCGAACAATCCGCGGCCGGTGCTGCCTGCCGACGTCGAGACGATCGTGGTGTCCCGCCTGTAGGCGAGCAGTTGGCTATTCGAAGCCGCTAGCCATTCGAAGCAGCTAGCTATCCAGCGCAGCCCAGGTCGTCTTCAACGCGGTGTAGGAGTCGAGGGCGTGCAGCGAACGGTCACGGCCGAACCCGGAGCGTCCGAACCCACCGAAGGGCGTCACGATGTCCGCGGCGTCGAAGGTGTTGATCCACACGGTGCCCGCACGGATACCGCGCGCCGCGCGGTGGGCTCGGGCGATATCCCGGCTCCATACCGCGGCTGCGAGGCCGTAGTCGGTGTCGTTCGCAGCTGCGATGGCGGAGGCGTCGTCGTCGGCTGTTTGCACGATGAGAACCGGACCGAAGATCTCCTCGCGCATGGCTCGGGAGTCGGTGGGAACATCGACGAGGACCGTCGGGGGGTAGAGGTTCGCCGAGTTCGAGGAGGCTGAGTTCGAGGAGGCATGGCCGTCGGCTTGGATCGCGATGCTCGCGCCGTCGCTGCGGGCGATCTGCACGTAGCCCTCGACTCGCTCGCGTTGTTCACCGTCCACCAGTGGGCCCATCTGAGTCGTTTCGTCCAGCGGATCCCCGACCGCGAAGCCGGAAACGAACGCCTGCAGGTGGTGCAGGAGTTCCTCGAGGCGGTCGGGATGGACGATCACCCGGGATCCGGCATGGCAGGTTTGCCCGGCGTTGTAGAAGATCCCCCATCCGATGGTTTCGGCGATGCCCGCCATGTCACCGGCATCGGAGAGCACCACATGCGGGCTCTTGCCACCTAGTTCGAGTGCGACCTGCTTGAGATTCGATTCACTCGCATAGGCCAGGAACCGCGCACCCGTTTCCGGGCTACCGGTGAAGGCGATCTTGTCGACGAGCGGATGCAGGCCCAGCGCCCGACCGGTCACCGGACCGGTGCCCGGCACGGTCGAGAAGACCCCGTCGGGGATGCCCGCCTCGGATGCCAGCCGGGCCAAGGCGATGGCGGTGAGTGGGGACTGCTCGGCGGGTTTGAGCACCACGCTGTTGCCGGTGGCCAGTGCGGGCGCGACCTTCCACATCGAGATGATCATCGGGTAGTTCCACGGAACCACCGCACCGATCACGCCGAGTGGTTCACGGGTAACCAAGGCGAGTGAATCCGGGCCCGTGGGTGCGATCTCGTCGTAGCGCTTGTCGATGGCCTCCGCGTACCAGCGCACCGTGTTGGCGGCCGATGGCGCGTCCACGCGCAGTGACTCGCCGATCGGCTTGCCGACATCGAGGGTTTCCATGATCGCGAGATCCTCGCGGTTGGCATCGATGAGGTCGGCGAATGCGAGCATGCGCTGTTTGCGTTCGGCCGGGGGCAAACGCGACCAGCGACCGTCGTCGAAGGCTGCCTTGGCAGCCGTGACGGCGGCATCGACATCGGCAGCGCTGCACTCCGCGACCTCCCGGGTGCCACCGAGCGCCGACGAAGTGCGAAAGGTCGTGTCGGTGGTCCGGGGGTGACCGTCGATGAAGGCGTCGGTCTGCGGCGTCAGGGCGCGAGCGCGTTCATGCCAGGTGTCGGTCATCACAGCTCCCCAGATAGCGGAAAGACGTCGGGGTCGGGGGTGAAGCCCAGACCGGGGCGACGCGGGATGGTCAGCTGGCCGGCTTCGGCGCGGACGGGCTCGGTGAGCATGAAGTCACGACGCTCGATCGTCCAGGTCGGTGGGTCGTACGGGAATTCCAGATAGGGGCCGGCGCCGACGCCCGCTGCGACGTGGGCATTGGCCAACAGTCCGATGCCGTTGCTCCAGGTGTGCGGCGTGAAATGGCGCCCCGTCGGGCGTAGGACATCGGCCAACGCTCGCATCCGCAGCATGCCCGCGGCTAGCACCACATCGGGTTGCATCACATCGAGGGTGCGCTCGGCGGCCAACCGCAGCAACTCCGGCCAGGTGCGCACCATTTCGCCGCCGGCCAACCGGGCCCCGCGTCCACGCAACGATTCGAGCCCGGTCACATCGTCGAGCGGAAGTGGCTCCTCGACCCAGAACAGCCGGTAGTCGCGGCAGCGATCCAGGAAGCGGGAGACGTCCGCGGCGTCGAGCCCCCGACGAGTGTCGCCCGGCATCCGCCAGGACTGATTGAGGTCGACCATGATCTCGAAGTCATCGCCCACCGCGGAGCGGATCGCGGCGATCGTCGCGATGCCGGTTTCCAGATCGTGCTCGGGAATCCGGATCTTGACGGCGCCGAAGCCTTCGGCGCGAAGGCGCTGACACATCTCCGCGCGTTCGTCCGGCCGAGCCACCGCCCCGGTCGATGCGTACAGCGGAAGCGAGTGCGTGGCTGCGCCGAACAGATCGGCGACCGGCGCATCGAGGCTCTTGCCGATGGCATCCCACAGGGCCGCTTCCAGTGGCCAGTAACGACCGGCGTGGAAGGTGATCGTCTCCAGGACCCGCACGTGTCGATCGATGGCCATCAACGGCTCGCCGATGAACAGATGCTGGTAGTCCTCGAAACCCACCATGGTGTCCCCGGAGCCGTAACCCACCACCCCCTGCTCGGTGCGCACTGCGACGAGGGTCGCCTCGAACGAGGTTCGGGGGGTGGGGTCCCAATTCGCGTGGAAGGCCGGTTCCAGTGGCAGGCTCGCGCGCTCGATGAAGATGTCGCGGATCCGGTCCGGTGCGGGCATCTAGTCGATCCAGTCCTTGCTGCGTTCCACGGCACGCCGCCAGCGGGTATAGCCCTCGCTACTTCGGTGCTGCGGAGCGAAGGTCCCCGAACTGCGCCTGGTGCTCGCCAGTGCATCGAAGGATTCCCAGACACCGACCCCGAGTCCGGCGAGGAACGCCGCCCCCAATCCGGTGGTCTGCAGTTGCGCGGATCGATCGACGGGAATTTGCAGTTCATCGGCTTGGAGTTGGCACAGCAGGTCGTTCGCAGCAGCGCCACCGTCGATCGCCAGTGAGCTCAAGTGCACCCCGCCTTCGTTGGCCATGAGTTGCACCACATCGCGGACCTCGTAGGCGATCGCTTCCAACGTGGCACGGGCGATGTGTGCGTCGGTGGTACCGCGGGTGATTCCGATGATCAGTCCGCGTGCGGTGGGGTCCCAGTCGGGTGCACCGAGTCCGGTCAGCGCGGGGACGAACACGACCCCACCGGAATCCTCGACGCTGCGGGCGAGTTGTTCGACCTCCGGGGCGGACTCGATGATCCCGAGGCCGTCGCGCAGCCACTGCACTGCCGATCCGGTGACGAAGATGGCGCCCTCGAGGGCGAAGGTGCGTGAGCCGTCCGGGTGTTGCAGGGCGACGGTGGTCAACAGGCCCTGCTTGCTGTGCATGGCCCGATCGCCGGTGTGCACCAGCAGGAAGGAACCCGTTCCGTAGGTGCACTTGGCGGCCCCGCTCGTGAAGCCCGCTTGACCGGCCAGGGCGGCCTGCTGGTCGCCGGCGATACCCGCGATGGGCACGTCCAAGCCGCAGAAGACGTCCGGGTCGGTGCGCGCGAGATGCCCGTAGGAGGCCACGACCGTGGGTAGGGCATCCATCGGCACACCGAACAACTCGCACAGTTCCAGATCCCAGCGGCCCTGGTCGATGTCGTAGAGCAGCGTGCGCGATGCGTTGGTGGCGTCGGTGATGTGTTCGAGCCCGCGGGTCATCCGCGCGATCAGGTAGGAATCCACGGTGCCCATCACCACCCGACCGCTGGTGACCTGCGCCCACACGTGGGGTTCGTTCTGTCGGATCCAGGCTGCCTTGGTGGCACTGAAATAGGGATCTAGGCGCAAGCCGGTGCGTTCGACGATGAGTGGCTCGTGGCCCTCCTCGCGCATCGATTGGCACATGCCGGCCGTGCGTCGGTCCTGCCACACGATCGCCCGCCGCGCAGCGCCCATCGTCTCTTGATCCCACAGGCACCAGGTCTCGCGTTGGTTGGTGATCCCCAGGGCGACGATGCGCTCGCGGTCGCCGGCCGCGAGCCCGGACAGTGCCTCCTCGGTGGCCTCGATGGTCGCGGACCAGATTTCGCCGAGATCGTGCTCGACGCGGCCATCGGCGGGGAAGTACTGCGTGAATTCGCGATAGCCCGAGGCGACGACCAGGGCGTCCTGGTCGACGAGCAGGGCGGTGATGCCGGTGGTACCCGCATCGATGGCCAAGATCAACGGACTCGCGTGCACGCCTCGACCCTAACGATGCGCGAACGATGCGGCGTGGACCGCGGGCGTGGTCGATGCGGCTATCGGTTCGATAGGTTGGGGCATGACAGCGCTTGCAACGTGGCCGGGTTCGCGGCCGGAAGGGATTCGACATGCGCGTGGGAATGCTCACCGGCGGCGGCGATTGTCCGGGCCTGAACGCGGTGATCCGTGCGGCCGTACGCAAGGGCGTCGCCGAATACGGCTATGACTTCGTGGGCTTCCGCGATGGATGGAAGGGTCCGCTGGAGGGCCTGACCATGGAACTGGGGATCCCGCAGGTACGCGGCATCCTGCCCCGTGGCGGCACCATCCTCGGTTCCTCGCGCACGAACCCGCTGAAGGTGGATGGGGGCATCGAGCGCATCAAGGACAACATGAATTCCCTCGGCGTCGATGCCTTGATCGCCATCGGCGGCGAGGACACCCTGGGGGTGGCGACGGCACTGACCGAAGCGGGCGTTCCCGCGGTCGGGGTGCCCAAGACCATCGACAACGATCTCAGTGCCACGGACTACACCTTCGGTTTCGACACCGCGGTGACCGTCGCCACCGAAGCCATCGATCGCCTGCACACCACGGCGGAGTCCCACCACCGGATCCTGATCTGCGAGGTCATGGGGCGCCACGCGGGCTGGATCGCACTGCACTCGGGGATGGCCGGGGGAGCCAACGTCATCTTGATCCCGGAAGTGCCCTTCGATCTCGACCAGGTGATCGAATGGGTGGAGTCCCGTTTCCGCTCGCACTACGCGCCGATCATCTGCGTCGCGGAAGGTGCCCTGCCCACCGACGGGGACCTAGTGACCAAGGACGCCTCGCTCGACGCATTCGGTCACGTGAAGCTCTCCGGGATCGGCGAATGGCTCGCCGGACAGATCGAGGAGCGCACCGGCAAGGAGGCGCGGACCACGGTGCTCGGACACATCCAACGGGGCGGTTCACCGACTCCGTTCGACCGGGTGCTGGCCACCCGCTTCGGCCTGAATGCCATCGACGCGGTCAAGGATGAGGCGTGGGGCACGATGGTCGCCTTGCAGGGAACCGACATCGTGCGGGTGCCGTTGCAGGCAGCCACCGGCACCTTGAAGACGGTGCCCGCCGAGCGCTACGAAGAGGCGATGGCCTTCTTCGGCTGAGGTCGCCCTACCCTTTCCCCGTGGACGAACTCACCTGGCCACAGTTGCCGGCGGCCCAGCAGCCGCCGTGGCCCGACCCCGCGGAACTGCAGCGCGCCACGGATCAACTCCGGGCGCTGCCCCCGCTGGTGTTCGCCGGGGAGTGCGATCTGCTCACCGATCGGCTCGCACAAGCCTCCCGCGGTGAAGCCTTCGTACTGACCGGCGGTGATTGCGCCGAGACCTTCGAAGCCAACACCGCCGAGTCGATCCGGGCACGGCTGAAGACCGTCTTGCAGATGTCGGTCGTGCTCACCTACGCGGCCTCGTTGCCCGTGGTGAAGATGGGTCGGTTGGCCGGGCAGTACTTCAAGCCCCGCAGCAAGACCATCGAGGTACGCGACGGCGTGGAGTTGACCAGCTACCTCGGTGATGCTGTGAACGCACTGGCCTTCGAACCCGAGGCGAGGCGGCCGGATCCGGCTCGGTTGCTGCAGGCCTACCACGCATCGAGTTCCGCGCTGAACCTCGTACGCGCGTTCACGCAAGGTGGCTACGCGGACCTGCGGCAGGTGCACGCCTGGAACCAGGACTTCGTCCGCGATTCGCGAGCCGGTCAGCGCTACGAGGAACTCGCCCGGCACATCGACCGCGCACTCGCGTTCATGCAAGCGTGCGGAACCGATCCGGTCGAATTCGAGCGGGTGGAGTTCTACGCCGCGCACGAGGCCCTATCGATGGACTACGAGCGCGCGCTGACACGGATCGATTCGCGCACCGGCAAGCCGTACGACGTCTCCGGTCACTTCCTGTGGATCGGGGAGCGCACCCGCCAACTCGATGGTGCGCACCTGCACTTCGCCTCGCGCATCAACAATCCGGTCGGCATGAAGGTCGGTCCCTCCGCGTCCCCGGACGAGGTGGTCGAAGCCGCCGAGCGGTTGAACCCGGATCGGATCCCCGGACGGTTGTCGTTGATCACCCGGATGGGGGCCGGCCAGGTGCGCGATGCGCTACCGGGCATCGTGCAGAAGGTGGACGCCAGCGGTATCCCCGTCGTGTGGGTCTGCGATCCCATGCACGGCAATACCCGCGAGGCGGCCAGCGGTCATAAGACCCGACTCTTCGACGATGTCATCGAGGAAGTCGAGGGCTACTTCGAGGTGCACAGGCGTCTTGGCACCTTCCCCGGCGGCATCCACATCGAACTGACCGGCGACGACGTCACCGAATGCGTCGGGGGAACCGGTGGCGTGCTGGAAACCGATCTGCACCAGCGCTACGAGACGGCGTGCGATCCACGGCTGAACCGCGAGCAGAGCCTGGAGTTGGCCTTCCTCGTAGCGGACATGCTGCTCAAGCGCTGAGGTGCCGTGGCGGCTGATCGGCGCAGTCGACTCCTGGTCATCTTGGAGCGCGATGGCAGTGCCTGCGTGTGGTGTCGTCGCGACATCGACACCGATCTCGTCGCCGCGACCACCGAGCATCTGGTCCCCAAGATCAAGGGTGGGCCGAGTTGGCTGGAGAACGAAGTGGCCGCTTGCCGGCGGTGCAACGGCGACCGCGGGCACCGCACCCCGGCCGAGTGGGCCGATGAGTGCTCGCGCCGCGGTTGGCAGCCGGCGATCGATGTCCTGATCGCCGTACTGGAGTCCTTCCAAGAACGAGTGCAACGTGAAGGTGGCGCGCGGCGGGCTCGTCCCTATGTGGATAGTCAGTTGCGCAGGCTCGCGCGGATGCGAGATTGACCGCTAGACGATGCGCAGCACGATCGTGGTGCCGCGCGGCACCATCTCCCCGGGCGAGGGGGACTGATCGAACACCCGATTCAGTCGGGTGAACTCACCGTCGTCGATCTGCGCCTTCAGGCCCACCCGCTCGAGTTCGGTGACCGCGGCCTTTCGCCGCATGTCGATGAGGTCGGGGACCTCGACCGGCGGTGGCCCCTTGGAGACCACGATCTCCACCGTGCTGCCGGCATCGACCACCGTGCCGCCTTCGGGCTTCATCGAAATCACCCGTCCGTCGGCGACGGACTCGGAGAACTCCCTTGTGGATTCCACCTGCACGCCGGCCTCCTCCAACCGGCGCGTGGCGACCGCTTCCTTGCGTCCGGTGATGTCCTCGAGTTCGACCGGCTCGGGTCCCTTGGACACGATCAGGTCCACCGGGGTGTCCGGTGGCAGGTTGTCGCCGATGGGCGGATCCGTGCGCGCGACCTGGCCGGCTGGAATGGCATCGTCGAAGGCCTCGACGCGCCCACCGCTTGCCAAACCGGCCTCGACGATCGCCGTGGTGGCCGCGGCCGGATCACTCCCGCGGACATCGGGCACGGGGTAGCGCTCCGGGCCCAAGGACACCAGCGCTTGCACCGTTCCCCCCGGGGCGATTCCCTCGCCGGGTGCCGGATCGGTCGACACGATCGCGCCCGCCGGTACCTGCTCGCTGTAGCCCTCCGATTGCGCTTGCAGTTGCAGGCCCTCGGCGGTGAGCATCGCGCTGGCTTCATCGAAGGTCTGACCGACGACGTCGGGTGTGGGGGAGTAGGTGCCCGGTCCGGCGGCGAGCCACCAGCCGGCGAACCCGGCCACCGCTACCGCTGCGGCGACGATGAGCGCGACGACGGCGCGCAGCACCGGCCGGCGTCGGGGTTCGTAGTCGTCGTCCTCGTCGTACCCGTAGCCGTCGTGACCGCCGTAGCCGTCGTCGTAGCCCCGGGTGTCGTATCCGGATTCATCGAACGCATCGCGGGAATCGAAGGCATCGCGGGTGCCGACGACCAAGGTGTCGTTCATCGCCGGGGTATCGATGAAGGGCGTGGGCGCGGGCAGGGCGGCGCGCGCGCGACGGATGTCGGCGAGGAAGTCCCCGGTGTTGCGGTAGCGCCGCGCGGGATCTCGGCGCGTGGCGGTCAAGGTGATGGCATCTGCTTGCGAGCCGATCCCGGCCGCCAACTGTGAAGGTGCGGGAACGTCGGCGTTGACGTGTTGGTAGGCGACCGAGAGCGGACTGTCGCCGCCATGGGGCACCGAACCGGTGATCATCTCGAACAAGCAGATGCCCGCCGCGTAGATGTCGCTGCGTTCATCGGCCTCGCCGCGCTCGACCTGTTCGGGGGATAGGTAGGCGACGGTCCCGATCAGCACCCCGGCCGTTGCGTTCGTCTCCGAGGTGGCCACCGCGCGCGCGAGACCGAAATCGGCGACCTTCACCCGACCGTCATGGGAGATGAGGACGTTCTCGGGCTTGATATCCCGATGGACCAAGCCGGCTGCGTGGGCGGCGGTCAGTGCCTCGAGGACCGGCTCGAGCAGGACGAGGGCCTGCTCGGTGGTCAACGGCCCGTACTGATCGATGACATCGCGCAAGGTCCGACCCGGGATGTACTCCATCGCGAGGTACACCAGACCGTTGGCTTCGCCTTGGTCGTACACACCGACCACGTGCGGATGGGACAGGCGCGCTGCGGACTTGGCTTCGCGTTCGAACCGCGCCACGAATCCCGGATCGGCGGCGAGGTGCGGGTGCATCACCTTGAGCGCGACCACCCGATCCAACCGCAGATCCAGGGCCTCGTAGACGGTCGCCATACCGCCGCGGGCGAGCAGCGCTCGCACCTCGTATCGGTTCGCGACGATCGACCCGACGAGGCCGCTGCGCGCACTCGTCTCCATTCTCGCGAGTGTAGGTCGGTGCGCAGGGGGTGATCGGTTGCCACGCCCTCGGATCGCTAGGAGCGATGCAGCGCCTTGCGGACAAGGTCCACTCGCGCCTGCACCGACCCATCGGCCACCAGCACCTGCGCCTCGGTGAGTGCCGGCATGACCTGCTCGTGCAGGATGCGATGCGTTCGCTCGCGCGCATCGGGGCCGTCGTGGTGCAATCCGTCGGCTGCCCAGGGGAAATCCGGTTGGCACCACACGACCAGATCCGCTTCCGCGACCGTTGCGAGGGCTACTGGCAACAGGGAGTCGTCGTCGAAGTACTGGATGCTGTAGACGGCCGTCATCAACGCGGCCGGATCATTCACCACGAGATCATCGGATCGGCTTGCTTCGAGCGCCTGCGCTAGCGCGGTCCGCTGCGCTTGGAATATCGCTTCTTGCTCACCTTGGGCCGGGGTCCGTCGATGTCTATCGACGAACGCGCGCAACTGCTCGGGCACTACGCGGGCATCGAGCGATGCGGCCAGCGCACCCGCGAGCGCGCTCTTGCCGGTGCACTCACCCCCGAGCAGTTCGATCACAGTGGCCATGGGCGAGTATTGGATCATGCTCGGGCTGCCATCGAACCTCGCGTATGTCGGGGTGCTCGTCTTCGTCCTCGCAGGTTCCCTGTGGTTGGAGCTCGTGCTTCGGACCCGCGTCTTCGCGCGACTGCCGCGCCTGCTGCTCGTCCTGGCCGTGGTGATCTGGCCGTTCCTGCTGTGGGATGCCTACGCCATCGCCGAGGGTCACTGGTTCTTCGATGCGACACGGATCACCGGCATCTACCTACCGGCCGAGATCCCACTCGATGAACTGCTGTTCTTCCTGGTGATCCCGATCGCCTCGATCCTGACGATCGAGGCTGTGCGCAGCGTGCGTAGCTGGCCCGTCGGGGATGGCAGCGACGAGGAGCAACGACAGGTGGCGCAGTCGTGACCTACACGCAGATCGCCGTGTTGTCGGTGGGCGTCGTCGTCGTACTCGACCTGTTCGTCTTCCGAACCCGGATGGTCGCTCGCAAGGCCTTCTGGGCGTCCTACGCCATCATCGTGTTCTTCCAATTGATCACCAACGGGATGTTCACCGGATTCGGGATCGTCCAGTACGACGGCGCCGCGATCATCGGCTCGACCTCTCCCACCACCGGTCCGCCACCTATGTTCGGTGACGGACGCATCGCCTTCGCACCGATCGAGGATCTGTTGTTCGGGTTCTCGTTGATCCTGTTGTCGATATCGCTGTGGGTGCTCTTCGGCCGGATGGGGATATCCCGTACGCCGGTGTCCGGGCCACCGCTGTGGCGCCGGCGGGTCAGTTCACGTACGAGGGATTGATCCCGCGCACATGACCGGGCCCGTACTTGCGTCGAGCGCGCACCGCTCGTCGCCAGGCCGGTAGCGCGACCCACAGGCGTTGCCGCATCGGCACGCTGGCCCGCTTGCGGAAAACCTCGTAGTCGATGTGCACGACCTCATCGGCGATGCCGCAGTACAGGATCCGCGCGGCATCGATGCAATCGCGGGAAGCCGGATGCAACATGTCGATGCCCGGGCGGGACTCGCGTTCGAGTCTTTTGACCCGTTCGATCTGGTGGCGCAGCGCAGCCTTGACCTCCGGAGTGCTCTGCCGCTGCTCGAGAACCTCGCGGGTGACCCCGAAGCGTTCGAGTTCGGCCATCGGCAGGTAGACCCGACCGCGGTCGAGGTCCTCGGAGACGTCCCGCACGAAGTTCGCGAGTTGGAACGAGACGCCGAGCTTCATGGCGTAGTCGTAGGCAGCCGGATCGGTCGGCTCGAGGATCGGGACCATCTGCAAGCCGATGACGGCGGCGGATCCGTAGACGTACTCATACAGATCCTCGTAGGTGCGGTACTCGGTGACCGTCAGGTCCATGCGCATCGAGTGCAAGAACGCCTCGAAGTGTTCGATGGGGATCTCCCACCGGCGGACGGTGTCGACCACCGCCTTGCACACCGGGTCATCGGATCGACCGCGTTTGACGTCGGTCAGGAACTCCTCACCCCAACTGCCGAGCCAATCGGACTTCTCCTGGTCGGTCAGCGTCGAGGCCAGATCGTCGACGATCTCATCGGCATAGCGCGCGAAGCCGTAGAGCGCATGGACGTACGGCCTCTTGCCCGGGGGCAACAGCAAGGTGGCGAGGTAGTAGGTCTTGCCGTGCGCGGCGTTGAGTTCGCGGCACCGTTCGTAGGAAGCGCGGAGCTCGGGATCGTCGATCCCGGCCGCTCGAAGGTCCCGCTCGCTCATCGACGGGCGCGCGAGCGGTACGCCGGATCCGGTCCGGTGATCCGCTCGGCGGCGAGACGGCCGGAGACCAGCACCATCGGCACACCCACGCCGGGTTGGGTTCCCGAACCGGTGAAGACCACGTTCTGCCCCCACAGGTTGCCCGGCCGGAACGGGCCCGTTTGCAAGAAGGAGTGCGCGGATGCGAACGGCGCACCGCGTTCCATGCCCTGGTCGGCCCAGTCCTGCGGAGTGGTGATGTGCTCGACCTCGATCGCATCGGAGAAGCCGACGTAGCCGCGTTCCTCCAGCGTGCGCAGCACCTCATCGCGGTAGCGGTCCTTGGTCAGCGACCAGTCGATAGGCGCATCGAGGTTCGGGGTGGGGAACAGCACGTAGTACGTCTGCTTGCCCGGCGGTGCGAGGTCGGGATCGGAGTGGGTCGGGTTGGTGACCAGCAGGCTCGGATCGCTCATCAGTTGCTTGCGATCGATGAGGTCCTCGAACACGCCCTTCCACGAGTGCCCGAAGTGGATGTTGTGGTGGGCGATCTTGGAATACGTCTGCGTCGAACCGGCGAGCAGCAGGTAGCACGAGGGCGAGTAGTCGAGCCTGCGGATGCTCCACGGCTCACGGCCGAGCAGATCGCGGTAGGCCACCGGCAGATCGGGGTTCAGCACGAAAGCATCCGCGGTGATGCGCTCACCATCGGAGGTGATCACCGCCGTGGCGCGGTCGGCGTAGGTCTCGACCGACTCCACGGTCACGCCGTAACGGAACTTCACCCCGTGCTTCTCGGCCGCGGCGGCCATGGCCTCGGGAACGGCGTGCATGCCGCCCTTGGGGAAGTAGACCCCGGCCACGGAGTCCATGTACGCGATCACCGCGTAGATGGCCAACGCATCGTAGGGAGACAACCCGGCGTACATCGCCTGGAAGGAATACACGCGCTCGGTGCGCGGGTCCTTCAAGAACTCGCGCACCTTGGGCGCGAGCTTGCGGAAGCCGCCGATCGCGACGAGCTTGGCGAGATCCGGGGTCAGCAGGTCGAACGGCGAGTCGATGTTGCGATCGATGAAGTCGTTCATCTCGTACCGGTACAGATCCGAGACGAAGTCCACGTAGCGTCGGTATCCCGCTGCTTCTTCCGGTCCGATGACGTTGCTGATCTCCTCGGCCATCTCGTCGACGTCGGCGTGGACGTCGAGTACCGAGCCATCGGGGTAGAACGAGCGGTACAGCGGCGAGATCGGGGACAGCTCGAGCCAATCGTCCATGTTCTCGCCGAGGGAATCGAAGGCGTCGGCGATCAGGTCCGGCATCGTCAGCACCGTGGGCCCGGTATCCATCCGGTAGGTGCCGTCGGCGGTCTCGATGGATAGCTGTCCGGCCCGACCGCCGGGTGCGTCCTCCCGCTCTAGGACCGTGACCGAGCGACCCGCGCCAGCGAGTCGCATCGCCGCCGAGAGCCCGGCCAGGCCGGCACCGACGACCACGACCTCATCGGTCGGGCCGCTCACCGTGCGCGGGGTGCTTCGTGGCAGGAAGCGGGTCGCCTGGTCGAGCAGGGTCATCTCTCTCCTCATCTGGTGCCGGACACTCTCGTGCGGGGCGGTACCCGAAGTTTGCCGTGTTTCACACCGATCGGCGCGTTGCGGCGTAGGCCAACCCGGTCAGGACCTGGCGGGCTTGGTCGTCGATCCCGGTGACGTCCAACGAGGCCAGCGATTTCTCGAGCAGTTCGTCGATCATCGTTTCGGTGGCCTCGAGCGCCCCGGTGTCCTCGATGATGCTGCGCAAGGTCGCCACCCCGCTGGCATCGAGCCCGGGATCGCCGAGCAGGGCCCGCAACTGGCCACCTTGGCTCTCGTCGGCGCGGTCGGTTGCGATGGCGATCAACACGGTGCGCTTGCCTTCGCGGAGGTCGTCCCCGGCGGGCTTGCCGGTTTGCTCGGGGTCGCCGAAGACGCCGAGTACGTCGTCGCGCAGTTGGAAGGCTTCGCCGAGGGGCAGGCCGTAGCCGCTGTAGGCCTCGAATACTGCGCGCGGTGCATCGGCCAGCGCCGCACCGATGTGCAAGGGACGTTCGATGGTGTACTTCGCGGACTTGTAGCGCACCACCTGCAGTGCCCGATCCACCGAACCGCCCCCGCAGGCCTGCTCCAGCAGGTCGAGGTACTGCCCGGCCATCAACTCCGAGCGCATCTCGTCGTAGATCGCCTTCGCGCGCATCAAGGCATCGCGTGGCAGATCCGCGGTCAGCAGCACCTCATCGGCCCAGGACAGGCACAGGTCGCCGAGCAGGATCGCAGCACCCACCCCGAAGGACTCCGGCGAGCCGAGCCAGCGTTCGCCGCGGTGCAATCCGGCGAAGCGCCGGTGCGCGGCGGGCAGCCCCCGGCGGGTATCCGAGCCGTCCATGACGTCGTCGTGGATGAGCGCGCACGCTTGCAGGAATTCCAGGCCGGTGACCGCCTGGATCACCGCGGAGTCCCACGATTCGAACTGCGACGCCGACGCCGCACCGCGCCACCCCCAATAGGCGAAGGCGGGGCGAAGCCGCTTGCCACCGGAGAGCAGGTCCCGAAGAGCAGCCACCAGCGGCTCCATGTCCGAGCTGACCGACGCCAGCAGCGCGCCCTGGTCGGCGAGGACGCGATCGATGCTGGCCTGCACCCGCGGGCGGAGCTCGGCGGCGTCCAGCGGTGCTCGCAGTAGGTCCGGCGCCTGGTCGCCGCCTGCCGATCGCATCGGAGCAGCGTAGCGATCAGGCCCGGCCGATCGCCTCGGCGGCGATCTCGGCGCCCATGCCCACCAACGGCAGTCCACCACCGGGATGGGTGCTGCCACCCACGAGGAACAGCCCGGGAATAGGGGAGGTGTTCGCCGGTCGCGCGAAGGCGGCCCGCGCGCCGTTGCTGGAGGTGCCGTAGATCGATCCCCCCGGTGCCCGGGCGTCGCGCTCCAGGTCGGCCGGGGTGCGGATCTCCTGCCACACGATCCGATCCCGCACATCCATTCCGCGTGCGGCCAACCGACGCAGGATCGACGCGGCGTAGTCCTCGGCCAAGCCGGGGGCGTCCCAATCGACCCCGTTGCCCGGATCGTGCCGGGGTGCGTTCACCAGCACGAACCAGGACTCGTGATCCGCATCCGGACGCATGCGCGGATCGTCGGGCGCGCAGACGTAGATCGCCGGATCGGCGACCGGGCGCGGGTGGCGGCCGAAGATGGCATCGAACTCGGCGTCGTAGTCCTCGGGGAACCAGACGTTGTGGTGCAGCAAGCCCGGGGTGCGTCCGCGTACGGCCAACAGCAGGACGAAGCCGGCGAGGCTGGCCGCACTGCGCCGGATGGACTTCGCGGGTTCGCGTCCTCGCGGGTCGTCGAGCAGTTTCTCGTAGACGGTTCCGGCGTCGGCGTTGGCGACCACGATCTCCGCGGGGTGGAAGGCGTCGTCGGCCACCACTCCCGTGACCGCGCGTTCGTCCGTGGTGATGCGGGTGACATCCACGCCGGTGCGCACGTCCACTCCACGATCGAGGCAGCGGCGATGCAACGCCTCGGCCAGCGTCCCCACCCCACCACCGAGGTGCCAGGCACCGAACTGCTGCTCGACGTAGGGAACGGTCGCCAGCACAGCCGGTGCCTTGCGGGGATCGGAGCCGGTGTAGGTGGCGTAGCGATCCAAGAGAGTCACCGCGCGCGGATCGGACAGCACCGACTCACCTAGGCCGCGCAGGGTCGACCACGGTGCGATGGTGCGCACGTCCGCGGGCTTGGCCAACGGCAGCAGCGAGCGCCAACCTTGCAGCGGTGATTGCAAGAAGGGTTCACGGGTCAGTCGCCACATGCGACCGGCCCGATCCATCAGTGCGAGCCAGTCCTGGGCGCTCTTGCCGCCGAAGGCATCGCCGAGCGCATTCGCGCACCGAGCGGGATTGACGCCGGGCATCGTCGCGTGGGATCCGTCGGCGAAGTGGTAGCCGAAGGCCGGTTCGACCTCTTGCAGGTCCACCTCCTCCTCGAGCGCGGCCCCGGTCTTCAAGAACAGGTCCCGGTAGACCGCCGGCAAGGTGAACAGGCTCGGTCCGGTGTCGAATGCGAATCCGTCCCGGCGGTAGGTCGACAGTTTCCCGCCGACCCTGGGTGCTTGTTCCAAGACCGTGACCTGATGGCCCTTCACGGCTAGGCGGGCGGCCGTTGCCAAGCCCGCGGCACCGGCGCCGATGACGATCACTCGACTCATGGGGTTAGCCGCCTGCCCTTCCACTGCGCGGTTCCGGTCAGGTGCCGCACCCAGGAGATCTTGTTGATGACGACGAACGCCACGATCGACGCGGGGTGCGCCAGCGCATCGGGCAAGACGCGCTCACCGGTATGCCGTGCCACCAGGATGCGTCCGGCGACTCCGGCCGCGTACCCCGCGAACCCCCAGGCTCGGACCGATCCGCGACCGAACACCGCGGCGAGGGCGGGCACCACGTAAAGGGCGATGAGCGAGTAGTTGACCGCGATGGATCCGGCGAGGCCGCCGAAGGCCCGCCACGCGGACTTGCTGTAGCCGTCGATGAGATCGCGCGGTGATTCGTACATCCGACAATCCGCCAAGCTCGAGCCATCCACCGTGACCGCGCGCGCTCCGGCCGAGCGGACAGCACGCATCAACTCGACGTCCTCGATCACCTCACCTCGAACCGCCGCATGCCCACCGACCGCGGCGTAGGCCCGCGCATCGAAGACCAGCAGTTGGCCGTTGGCCACGGACATCGATGCCCATTGCCTGCGCTCGGCCACACCCAACGGAACGGTGGTCGCCCATGACCACACCAGCAGTGGTTGCACCAGGCGTTCGAGCCAACCGACGGACTCTTGGCGGGGGTAGGGGGCGACGAGCGCGAAATCGCCGTCGCGCAGTTCGCGCACCAGCGCAGCCACGGCCGATGCTTGGAGTCGGACGTCGGCGTCGACGAACACCAATACCTCGGCACCCTCGCCTTCGGCGATCTGCGCGAGCCGCGCGCATGCGTAGTTCTTCCCGAGCCAGCCGGGGGGAGGAGGTTCATCCGGCCTGCGATGGACGTGGATCCGGGGATCGTCCTGGGCCGCGGACTCGGCGATCGCGGCGGTGCCATCGGTGGAGCCGTCGTCGAGGACATGGATCGACAAGCGCGGCACGCATCGCTGGGCGCGCGCACTGTCGATCGTCGAAGCGATGTGGCTCGCCTCATCGCGAGCCGGGATGAGTACCGCCACCTTCTCCGTTACGTCGCCATCGGGTGGCGATGGTCGGCGCAGGCGATGCAGGTTCCATGCGGTGTGCACGGTCAGGGCGGTCGCCCCCACGGCCAGCCACGGCAGGAGCCTTCTCACCACTGTGGCTGGCTCCACAGTTTCCAGGCCCAGGGAACGACGACGACGCCCATGCCGATCGCACCCCAGATCGCCACCCCCGGACGGCCGAAGAAGACCGCCGCCGCCAGGATGTTGGAGGCGTAGGTCCACAGCAACATGGTGTTGGGGACCGCATCGGGGGCGACCTTGCGTGGGAGGCGATCCAGCGCGAACATCAGCACGATCCCGCCGAGCCACCAGCCCAGGAAGTTCTGCAGCGGGATGCCCTCGATGCCCGGCAGTTCCCAGCCGATGGAGTTCCAGGTCCAATAGCCCTCGCCGACCATCTGCGGGTCCAGGAAGAAGTCCCAGGCCATCAAGAACCAACCGCCGATCAGTGCCACGCCCAGTCCGGTGCTGGACAGTCGCTGCACGGCCAGCAGCATCGGGTAGGCGATCATCGCCCAGGCCATCGGGATGAGGATCGGCACGCTGAGCACCGAGGGGCCCAGGGCGTCGGTGTAGTCGTAGTCGCCGAAGGGGAATTGGGTGGCCGTGCCGAGCACCTCGATCAGCCAGCCGTAGCTGAGCGATATCGCCAGGTAGCCGGCGGTCCATGCCGCGCCACGGTTGAGATAGGCGTGCGAGGCCGAGGCCAGGAAGAACGCGGTCACCGACACCGCGGTGACGATCACCCGCGTTTCGCCGGAGACCAGGACCCAGATGATCTGGCTGGCGATGGTGACGATCGCGAACGCCCAGGGGATGAAGCGCAACCAGCCACCGCCGCGTCGGCCGGACTCGAGCCGGGGCCCGGAATAGACGCGGTCGCTCATGCGGCAAGAGCATAGGCTGCGTGGCGTGCCCGAACCCGACGAGGATTTAGCCGTCGGCTTGGCGCAAGCCGTGGAGGCGATCGGCGCCTGGCAGCAGACCTTCGGTGACTTCGCAGTACACCCGAGCGTGCAGGTTCCGGATGCGCACTGGCGTCCGGCCTTCGAGGAGTACTTGGCCAAGCTGACCGCACCCGGCGAGCAGTACCCGTTCTTCCACCCGCACTACGCCGGGCAGATGCTCAAGCCCCCGCATCCGGTCGCGACGATCGGATACCTCGCGGCGATGCTGATAAATCCCAACAACCACGCCCTCGACGGCGGCCCGGCCACGGCGCAGATGGAAAAGGAAGTGGTAGCCGACCTCGCCACCATGTTCGGCCTGCCAACCGATGGGCGCGTGCTCGGTCACCTGACCTCCAGCGGAACGATCGGCAACCTCGAAGCACTGTGGGTCGCCCGCAACGAACACCCCGGCAAGGCGATCGCGGTCAGCCGCGATGCCCACTACACGCACGAGCGGATGTGCGCGGTGCTCGGCATGGAAGCGGTGCTCGTCGACGTGGACGAGCACGGCCGAATGGACATCGACGATCTCGCGCGGGTGATCGATTCGCATGACATCGGCACGATCGTCGCCACCATCGGCACGACCGGCCTCGGTGCGATCGATCCGCTCGCAGGCATCATCGCCCTGGCGCGCGATGCAGGTATCCGTGTGCACGTCGATGCCGCATACGGCGGCTTCTTCACGCTGATCGCCGACGATTCCGACGACGGCGTCCCCAGCGAGCATTTCCGCGCGATCGCGCAGGCCGATTCGGTGGTGGTCGATCCGCACAAGCACGGATTGCAGCCGTACGGATGCGGCGCGGTGCTGTTCGCCGATCCCAGCGTGGGCCGTCACTACCGGCACGATTCGCCCTACACCTATTTCTCCAGCGACGAACTCCACCTCGGGGAGATCTCCTTGGAGTGCTCCCGGGCGGGCGCTGCCGCCGGCGCCCTGTGGCTCACCACGAAGGTATTCCCGCTCACCCCCGACGGTCTCGGTCGTGTCCTTCGCCCCTGTATTCGGGCAGCGCGCCGCATGCACGACCGGCTGCAGGATTCACCGTCCTGGCAAGCGCTGCAAGCACCCGAACTCGACATCGTCGGCTACTGCACCCGCACCGATTCCGCCGAAGCGATGGATGCCGATAGCGCGCGGGTGTTCACGGCCTTGGCGCATACAGATCGCGAAGAGCAGTGGCACCTGGCCACCTATTCCATGAAGCGCTCGGACCTGGATCGTCGAGGCATCGAGGTGCAAGGCGATGCCGACAGGGTGCGCATCCTGCGTAGTGTCTTGATGAAGCCCGAGCACGAGTTCGTTGTCGATGATCTCGTCGATGTGCTCGAGGCGAGCGGGCCACCTACGGTTGAGGCATGAGTGAGCGAGCAGACATCGTCGACACCGGCCACAAGTACCGTCGCGCCGGTCGGATAGTCATCGACGCCCCCGCGCAGGTGATCTTCGACATCATCGCCGACCCCTACCGCCACCCCGAGTTCGACGGCTCGGGCACGGTCAAGAAGGGCTCTGCTGGGCCGCATCGGCTCAGCAAGGGGGCCACCTTCGGCATGGACATGAAGATGGGCTTGCCCTACAAGATCAAGAACACGGTCGAGGAGTTCGACGAACCCACCCGGATCGCGTGGCGCCACGCCGGACAGCACCGCTGGCGCTACGAACTGCGGCCGATCGACGAGAACTCCACCGAGGTGACCGAGACCTTCGATGGCTCGACGGCCCTGTTCCCGCCGGCCTTGAACGTGATGAACGCCTACGGGAACAACCAGAAGGCGATCCTGAAGACCCTCGTGCGGCTCAAGGAACTCGCCGAGAGCGAGGCCGCTAGCTAGTCACCGGAACTCCTTGACGGGGAGTAGAAGTTAGCCTAACCTCAATTAGGTAAGGCTAACTAACTTCCAGATAGCCCCGTGGAGGAGATGCGGCGTGATCGTGTGCCAGTGCCGTCGGGTGAGCGACCGCAAGGTGGCCGCCAGCGTGCGCAAGGGCTGCTCCTCGCTCCGGGACGTCTGCGCGGCAACGGGAGCCGGCCGCGAGTGCGGCTGCTGCGTGCGGCGCCTGAAGGAACTCATCGAAGAACACCTCGCGCCCCAACCCGAAAGGCAGATCGCCCATGCAACCGCGTGACCCTCGCGTCATCGAATTGCTCAACGAGGCTCTCACCCTCGAACTCACCGTCACCAACACCTACTTCCTGCACGCTCGCATGCTCGACGGCTGGGGCTTCCCCAAACTCGGGAAGGTCTTCTACGACCTGTCCTTGGATGAGATGCGCGATGCCGACTCCCTGATCCAGCGGATCTTGATGTACGACGGCCACCCGAACGTGCAAAAACTGCTGCCGATCACGATCGGGGAATCCCCGCAGGAGATCTTGCGGCTTGCCCTCGAATCGGAGATCGGTGCCATCGCGCAGTTCAACGCCGCCGCCGAGGAGTGTCGGAGCCTGGGGGACAACGGCACCGCCGCGATCTTCGATGCCTCCGTGCAGGAGGAAGAGGAGCACGCCGACTGGTTCGAGGCGCAATTGCAGGCGATCGAGTCGATCGGAGCAGCCGCCTATCTCGCCCAGCAGGTCGATCCGGCATCGGCCCCGAAGTAGCGCGGGAACCAGCGAGAGGACGGGAACGACGATGGCCGGGACCTTGACATCAGTCGTCGCCGAGCGGACCAAAGCCGCGCACGAGCAAGCCGAGAACAAGCCGTTCATCACCGGGCTGTTGAACGGATCGGCCAATGTGCGCTGCTACGTATCGCTGATCAGCGCGCTGCTTCCCGTCTACGAGGAGCTGGAAGCGCAGGTTCGCAGCCGTAACGACGACGCCAGCATCGCGTTATTCGATCACCGCAGGCTGGATCGCGGTTCCCGCATCCGCGAGGACCTGCGTGGCTTCGGGCAGGACCCGGATCGCTTGGTCGTGAACTCCGCAACCCGTCGCTACGTCGATGCGATCCGCGAAACGGCCGCGAGTCCGCAGCGCCTGCTCGCCCATCACTACACGCG
>CAJXNV010000012.1 GCA_913057155.1 uncultured Actinomycetes bacterium
GGAACGTGGGTCGGCGGCCTATTCGCGCAGGGTGATCGCTTCGGTGACCCGCATCGCGGTGCGCTTGACGAGGCGAACCCCGGTGTCGACCTGGTCTGCGAAGCGGAACTCCGGGGCGCTGATCGACACCGCGGCGATCGGGCGCCCGACCGGGCCCCGAACCGCGGCCGAGATGTTGACCACCCCCTCCTCGTACTCCCCGAAGGTGACCGCGGCACCGGTGTCGCGCACCGACTGCAACCGGGCCACCCACTCCCCTGGCGTTCGCACGGCGCACCGCTCGCCGGCTTCGGCGAGTCGGTCCTCGGTGAACCACTCCTCCCAGGATCCCTCCGGCTCGCCGGCCATGATCGCCTGCGCCGTGGAGGAACTCGCGGCCGGATAACTGCTGCCGATACGCGCGTAGGCCCCGAGTCCGTGCGGGCTGATCTGCGCGGCGATCACGATGGTCTGGCTCGATCGCACCACCGCGAGCATGGCCGTCTCATTCAGGGTCGAGGCCAGGTTGCGCAGGTGGGGTCGGGCCAATTCGGCGAGTCGGGCCTCCATGCTGCGGGCGCCGATCGCCGCTATCCGCCAACCGGGTCGATACCCGCGGGTAACCGGATCCCGGTGAACGATCCCCGCTTCGGCCAAGGTGCTCAGGGCACGAGAGGTCTGGGTTAGGTCCCGGTTCAGCGTTCGGGCGATGGCCGAGACGCCGAGCGGCTCGGTGGAATCCGCGAGCAACTCCACGATCGCGATGTCGCGGGCCAGCCCGCTGGTGTTGGTTCGTGCCACAGCAGCGAATCGTCCCCGACAAATTGCCATATGCGCAAGAGATATTGCATGTCGCGCTTGCATCCCAGGAGTGTTCGGGCCGCGAGGCGAATCCTGCGGTGATCGAAGGCGCCGCAGGCGCCGGTGAGAGCACCGAAACACCACCCCAAACGGCACCGTTCCCTGTCCGAGGAGTCCTGCATGCAGATCGGCGAGGCATTCATCAGTAGCGGCCCGAACGCCGCCCACATCAACACGGTGCTCGGCGAGCGTGCCGGCCCGGCGGGCACCGCATGGGCGACGGCCCTGGCCACCCCAACGCCGGGTCACCAGCGCTTCGCGGTGATCGTGCGTCCGGGGGTACCCGTGCAGCCACCGACCCTGTTCGTCAACAAGGCGACCTTCGTCAGTGACGAGCACGGCCTGCTGCATTGGGGGCCGGCGCAAGCGGGTGTGGCAACCGGCGTGACCCGGGCCGTCCGCGAAGGCGTCATCGCCGACCCCGCGGATCTGGTGTTGGTGTGCGCGGTGTGGGTCAATCCCGCAGCCGACGACGCCGATGCCGTCTACCGCAACAACGCCGAGGCCGCGTTCGTCGCACTGCGTCGTGGGGCCCTCGGCGAACCCACCGCGACCGAGATCGACCAAGCACTACCTGCCAGCAATCCCTTCTTCACCGCATCGGAGTAGCCATGAACGACACGCCAACCCACAGCACAACCGACAGCACAACCGACAGCACAACCGACTTCACAACCGACAACGTCACCGACCTGCACTCGCACGAGGCCGCACCGGCCACGACGAAGTCCGTCGCGGTCCTCGGACTGGGCAACATGGGCGGCGCGATGGCCGCGCATCTGATCGACAGCGGCTTCACCACGACCGTCTTCGATCTCGATACCGAACGTGTCGACGCCCTGGTGGTTATCGGCGGGTACGCGGCCACAAGCGCCGAGGAAGCCGTAGTCGGTGCCGACTACGTAATCACCATGCTGCCGACCCCCTGGATCACCAGCGAAGTCATGCTCGATGGCGGAGTGGCGGCTGCCATGAAGCCCGGATCCATGTGGATCGATACCTCCACCTCCATCCGCTCCGCCCTGCTGGAGGTCGAAGCCGTGCTCGATTCCCGCGGTGTGCGCTACATCGAAGCCCCGGTGACCGGGATGTCCCACGGCGCGCGCAACGGGACCTTGGAGTTCTTCGTCGGTGCGAGCCCGGAGGACTTCGAGGAAGTTCTCCCGCTACTGCAGGTGATGGGCAATCCCGAGCGCATCTTCCACGTCGGTCCGCGCGGGAGCGGCTACGTGGTCAAGTTGATCATCAACCAGTTGTGGTTCAACCACACCGTCGCCCTCGGCGAGATGATGGCGCTCGGCGTGAAGAGCGGTGTCGATGCAGGCGTCTTGCACTCGGCGATCGCGGGCAGCCCGGCTACGTCGTTCTTCCATGAGCACGGACTCACCCGGATCCTGTTCGATGCCGACTACGACGACACCTTCGCCATGGCGTTGGCTTGCAAGGATTCGCGGTTGACCGTGGCGCTCGCCGATGAGTTGCAGTGCCATTCCGCGCTCACCCGGGTGGTCGATGCCTACTTCGAGGAGTCGCGCACCACCCATGGCGATCAGGCCGGGGAGATGAGCCCGTTCAAGTTGTTCGAGGAAGCGATCGGCGCCCCGATCCGCAGCACGCGTTCGAACGCCACCGTCGTCGCCTAGCCCAACGCCCCTCGCCCCCACGCGCTTTTTCCCAGAGTCTGGGAGAAATTCCGGTCGATTTCCCCGTAGCGGGGAAATCACCGTCTTCTCCCCAGACTCTGGGAAAAACGGTCAGCGGGGGGTGGGTTGGCAGCGGGGGCAGCGGAAGCTCGAGCGGTTCATGAAGGCCTCCCGGCGCATCGGTGCACCGCACCGGTGGCACGGCTCGCCTTCGCGGCCGTAGGCATCTAGGGAACGATCGAAGTAGCCGGACTCGCCGTTGACGTTGACGTACAGCGAATCGAAGCTCGTGCCACCTTCCCCTAGCGCGGCGTCCATGACATCGCGCGCATGCGAGAGCAATTCCCGTACCCGCGGCTGGCGCAGCCGGCCGGTGGGCCTACGGCCATGCAGCTTGGCCCGCCACAGCGCTTCGTCGGCGTAGATGTTCCCGATCCCCGAGACCACCGACTGGTCGAGCAGGACCCGCTTGATCTCGGTGTCCTTACGCCGGATCGCCCGGGCGGTGGCATCGGCATCGAAGAGCGGATCGAGCGGGTCGCGGGCGATGTGCTCGATCGTGGTCGGTAGCCCCGAGCGCAGTTCATCGAGGTAGAGACCACCGAAGGTGCGTTGATCCACGAACCGCATCTCGCGGTCGTCATCGGCGAAGGCGATCCGTACCCGCAGGTGCTTTTCATCCTGGGCATCTCGCGGCTGCATGAGCACCTGACCGCTCATCCCGAGGTGAACCACGAGGGCTAGGTCGGCCTTGTGCGTCAACGGCAGCCACAGGTACTTGCCGCGTCGACTCGCGCAGCGGAACGAATCGCCGACGAGCGCATCGCGGATCGCGGCCACGCCACCGGGACTGCGTCTGATCGAGCGGGGATAGCGGACCTCTACTCCGGCGATCGGGCGCCCGGTTGCCCAGCGGTCGATCCCCCTTCGGACGACCTCGACTTCGGGGAGTTCAGGCATCGACGTCGGGCGAACCCAGCGCCTCGTAGGCCTGCGCGGCCGCTTCCTGCTCGGCGACCTTCTTGCTGCGCCCGCGCCCGGTGCCGAGGACCTCGCCACCGACGAGCACTTCGGCGGTGAACTCCTTGGCGTGGTCGGGACCGGTGTCGCTGACGCGGTATTCCGGAACTCCCCTGTCGGTTTCCGCAGCTCGCTCTTGCAGGGAGGTCTTCCAATCCAGTCCGGCGCCGAGGTTCGCCGAAGTCGCGATCAACGGCCCGAAGATCCGTTCGATGAACGCGCGGGTGGTCTCCAGATCGGTGGACATGTACATCGCACCGATCACCGCCTCCATCGCATCGGCGAGGATCGAGGACTTGTCCTGGCCCCCGGTGCTCTCCTCGCCCTTGCCGAGCAGCAGGTAGTTGCCCAGCCCCAGGGCACGAGCGACGCCGGCCAGCGCCTGGGCGTTGACCACGGCGGCCCGCAACTTGGCCAGTTGCCCCTCCGGCTCATCGGGGAAATCCCGGTACAGGCGTTCGGTGACGACGATGCCCAGCACCGAATCACCGAGGAACTCCAATCGCTCATTGGTCGGCAGCCCACCGTTCTCGTACGCGTACGAGCGGTGCGTCAACGCCTGCCGGAGCAGATCCGGATCCATCGATTGGCCGAGCGCGGCCATGAACTCCCCCGACGATTCGTCGACTCGCGACGAGGTCATCTCACTCACCCTTTCGCATCGTCGGTGTCGTCGGTGTCGTCGGTGTCGTTGGTGTCGTCTATGGCGTGGCTCGTGGGCACCGATCGTTGGTGGATGGTTCCGACGATAGCGATTAGTTCGCCGATCGTGGCCGGTTGCGCATCCTCGGGTGGATCGACCTCGATGGGCAGGCCGAGGTGGTCACTTACGACGGCCCACTCCGCGGCGGTGCCCGACCAACCGAGGGATCGCAGTGGGGTGTCGGCTCGCACCGTCTGCGGATCGACATCCAACGCGCGTGCAACGGCAGTGACGCCCGCGGCCTGGTCGCTATCGCTCACCGGCTACTCGCCCTCCGGTTCCCCGCGTGCGTCCAACGACGCGAAGCCCACCAGCGATCGGCGCAGCCGATCGACCACGGCACCGTCCAGCAACTGCTCGGCGCGGTGGATGCACGCGACGATCTCATCGCGCGCGGAGGCACCGTGGCCCACGACCACAGCGCCGGGCACACCGAGTAGGACCCCACCGGACAGGAAATGCGAAGTGCGCAGCACCCCACGGGCCGGTTCGGGATCGTCGTACACCTTCGACATCGCCGCGACCGACCAGCGCAGCGCACCTTCCATGGACTTGAGCGCAACGTTCCCGGTGAAGCCATCGACGACGACGACGTCAGCCGGTGATTCGCCCACCAGATCGTGTCCTTCGACGGCACCGACGTACTTCTCGGCGAAGTGCTCCTCGAGGGCGACGTCGGTGGTCTTGCGCAACCGATCACCCTTGCCGCGCTCGGATCCGATGCTCAACAGCCCCACCGTGGGCTCGGGGATACCCCGCGCCTGGGCGTAGGCCAGCCCGCACGCCGCGAAACGCACGAGGTCGTGTTCGGTGGCGAACGGCGCAGCGCCGCAATCCACGAGCACCACGGGGCCTCGTGCGCTCGGCAACTCCACCGCCAGGCCCGGCCGGCCCATGCCCGGCAGTCGGCCAAGCCCGAGGACGCTGGCCGCGACGGTCGCCCCGGTATGCCCGATGGAGACGAAGGCGTCGGCTTGACCGTCGCGAACGGCACGGATCCCCACCGCACTGGAGACGTCCTCGCGCTCACGCAGCAGCGCGAGGGTGTCTTGCGAGCTGGCCGTCATCGGCACGCACGCCTCGGCGTGGAGAACGCGGTGCCCACCGCTGGCATCGAGATCGACGCCTCGTGCCCCGAGCAGTTCCCGGGCGCGTTCGATGGGACCGACCACGCACAACTCGGTGCGCTCATCCCCCGGAGCGGTCAGATAGGACGCGATCGCGTCCGCGACGACCTCCGGTCCGGCATCGCCTCCGAGGAGGTCGATGGCGACCCGGGGCATGGACTACACGTCCAGGACGCGTCGCTTGGCGTAGGTGCCGCAGTTCGGGCAGGCGGTATGCGACGGCCGCTTCTCCTTGCACCGTGCGCAGGTCACGAGGGTCGGCGCGCTGGCCTTCCACTGCGAACGCCGACTACGGGTGTTCGAACGGGACATCTTGCGCTTGGGGACAGGCACGGTGGTTCCTTCTTTCGGGTTCGCGGGTGGCCTCGTGGGCGCCCGCTCAACTCAGGCGGCGCCCATCATCCCCTACCGCTCCCGCTCGTCCTCGCTGACCCCCTGCTCGGCGTCTTCCAACAACGCCTCGAGGGCAGCCCAACGCGGGTCGGTGCTGGGGTGATCGTGGGGGGCGTCTATCGATTCCAGCCGTTCACCGCACTGGGCACAGATGCCGCCGCAGTCCGGCGAGCACAGGGGCGCGAGCGGCAACGACAGCACCACGGCATCGCGCAGCGGACCCTCGATATCGATGGTGTCCTCGTGCACCTCGGGTTCGGGTTCGTCGACATCGCCGCCGTCTGCTTCATCGGCGCCGGCGGAGGCGACGATGGCACCGGATGCGTCGGTGGCCGGGTAGACGAACAACTGCTCGAGTTCCACGGTCTCGGACCATTCGATCGGATCCAGGCACCTCGAGCACTCGGCGCTGACCTCGACATCGGCGGTCCCACTCATCCAGATTCCCTCGACGACCGACTCCAACGTCACGTCCACGTCGATCATCGAACCGGGAACTACCCGGGCCATAGCCACCGATAGGTCCGCGGGTGCGGGAAGCCTCGTGGAGACCTCGAGCACGCTGCCCGGGGATCGCGGCAACCGTGAGACGTCGATCGCCGTCGCGGCGACGTCGGACATGCTCAGTACTCCTCGCGCGCCTCGGCGTCGAAGAACTCCCCGCCACCCTCGACCGGCGCGAGGTCCTCGTACATCTGGCTACGGATGCGCTCACGACCGCGGTCGACGGTTTGCAGGGTCTTTTGCAAGGTGATCTCGAAGCTGGCGAGTTTGGCGTCGATGTAGTCGTCGGTCTCTTGACGCATGCGGGCGGTCTCGGTGACCGTCTCACCGCGCAGCGCCTCGGCCTCGGCGACCGCCGCGAGGTACACCTCGTGTTCGGAGACCATCTTGTCGGCTTCCGTACGAGCCCGTTCCAAGATGCGATCGGCTTCGCGGCGGCCGTCTTGGACCACGGCCTCGCGATCGGCCAGCAACTCATCGGCCCGCTGCACCGAATCCGGGAGCAACTGGCGGATCTCCTCGATGAGGTCGAGCACCTGGGAGCGGTTGATGACGCACGATGCCGATAGCGGCATTGACTTGGCATCCTCGACGAGCACGGTCAACTCATCGAGCCGTTCTTGGATGTCCACTCCTGGGCCTCCTGTTGGTCCGCACCCGCCGCTTGCGGGGCCTTCTCACATTGTGTCGGAGAACTTCCCGGGGAAGCGATCCAACACGGCCTGCGGCACCAACCCGGTGACGTCGCCCCCGTGCCTGGCTACCTCCTTGATCAGGCTGGAGGACAGGTAGCTGTACTGGGGGTTCGTGGAGACGAACAAGGTCTCGACCTCCCCCAGACGGTGGTTCATCTGGGCCATCTGCAACTCGTAGTCGAAATCGCTGACCGCACGCAGGCCCTTGACGATCGCCTCGATGCCGTGCTCGCGGCAGTAGTCCACCAGCAGGCCGTGGAAGGAATCGACGCGAACATTGGGCAGGTCCGAGGTCACTTCCCGGAGCAATTCCATGCGTTCCTCGACGCTGAACATGCCGGCCTTGGTGCGGTTGACCAGCACCGCGACGGTGACCTCGTCGGCGATCCGCGCAGCACGGGTGAATACGTCGAGATGACCGTTGGTGACGGGGTCGAAGGACCCCGGGCAGATCGCCCTCATCGCGGCTGTTCCTCCCGCCCGTCGGTTGCGTGACCGTACCAAAGCACGGTGTCGCCGTAGGTCCGTTCGTCGCTGATCTCGATCGCGCTCGGGAAGGGACACCCGCCCCGTCGATCGCGTTCCACGACCACGATGGCGGACGGCTCGAACCAGCCGGCCACCACGGCCCCCGCGAGTGCCTGCTGCACACCCGTGGCGTCGTCGTCGTAAGGCGGATCGGCGATCACCACATCGAAGGGCCCGTGGGTAGGGGGGCTGGTCAATGCCCGCATCGCGTCGGTGCGCAGGACATCGACGCCCTCGGCGCCGAGTTGCCCGATGTTCGCTTCGATCGCGCGTACGGCGCCGGCGGAACGATCGATGGCAAGCACGCGGGGTGCGCCGCGGCTCCAGGCCTCCAACGCGATCGCGCCCGACCCGGACCACAGGTCGCAGACCGCCACGTCCTGCCAGGAGCGACCCTGGGCGGCGAGGCGGGCTTCGATGCTGGCGAACATCGCTTCGCGAACGCGATCGGACGTGGGTCGGGTTCCCGAAGCGGGGATGGTCAACCGGCGTCCGCGCGCGCTGCCGGCGATGATGCGGGTCACGTCTTGTCCAAGAACTCGGCTTGCTCGGTGTCCAGTGCCGTTACCGCGGCCTGCAACGCGGGGTGCCCGGCCAGCGACGGATCCTCCGCGAGCAGCGATTCGGCGAGCGTGCGCGCCTGCACGATCGTCTCGGCGTCCTCGACCACGCGCAGCAGGCGCAGCGAGGAACGCATTCCGGACTGCGATCCGCCGAGTACGTCGCCTTCGCGCCTGATCTGAAGATCGCGGTTGGCCAGCTCGAAGCCATCTCGGGTAGCGGCGACGGCATCGAGGCGCTCGCGCGCCGGCGAACCACTCGGTGCCGAACTGACCAAAAGGCACACTCCGGGCAAGGTGCCGCGGCCGATACGTCCACGCAATTGGTGCAGTTGCGAGATGCCGAATCGGTCGGCATCGAACACGACCATCATGGTGGCAGCGGGCACATCGACGCCCACCTCGATCACCGTGGTGGACACCGCGAGATCGACCTCCCCGCTCGCGAGGCCGGTCATCACCGCATCCTTGTCCTCGGCGCTCATCCGGCCGTGCAGCGGCGCGATGCTGGCATCCGGCAGGCGGCGTCGCGCTTCGTCGAGGACGTCCTCGACGGTGGCTGTGCTAACCGGTGTGCCCGGCGTGCCCGGCGTATCCGCCTCGCTCGCCGGGCTGTCCGCATCGTGCGAGGACGTCTCCTGTTCCGGATCGTGTCGATCGATGCGCGGACACACGAAGAACACCCGATGACCGGCCCCGATCTCCTCGGCTGCTCGCTGCCACATCCGATCCACGTGCGCGGGCTGCGCGATCGGGTTCACGACATGCGTGGCGACATCCGCGCGCCCGGCGGGCACGTGCGACAACGTCGAGACATCCAGATCCCCGAACACCGTCATGGCGACCGTTCGCGGAATAGGGGTGGCCGTCATCACGAGCACATGCGGATAGTTGTCATCGGGTGCGCGGCGCGCCAACGCGGCCCGCTGTTCGACCCCGAAGCGATGCTGCTCGTCGATGACAACGAGCCCGAGATCGGCGAACTCCACCGTTTCCTCCAGCAGGGCGTGCGTGCCGACGACGAGCCCGGCCTGACCGCTGGCGATCGCCTCCAAGGCGGCACGACGTTCCCGGGAACGAGCCGATCCGGTCAGCAGCACCACCTGGGTACCGCGAACTCCTTCGGGGGCGTCGGCCTCGAGCAGCGTGCCGGCCTGCCCGAGCGGACCGAGCAGGGATCGGATGCCCGCAGCGTGCTGGGCGGCGAGCACCTCGGTGGGTGCCAACAACACCGCTTGCCCACCGTCGGCCACCACGTCGAGCATCGCGCGCAGCGCGACGACGGTCTTGCCGCTTCCGACATCTCCTTGCAGCAGGCGTTGCATGGGCACATCCCGCGCGATGTCCGCGCTGATCTCGGCCCCCACCTCGCGTTGCCCGTCGGTTAGGGCGAACGGCAGCGCCGAGTCGAAGGCTTCCCGCAGGTCCGAACCCTGGATGGGGCGTGGACGCGCACGGTGACCTTGGGCGACCAGGCGACGTTCGACCAGCGCCGTTTGCAGCACCAAGGCCTCCTCGAACACCAGCCGCTGCCGCGCCTGCTCGATCTGCGGATAGGTGGTCGGACGATGGATGCCCTCCATCGCCGTACGCAGATCGCACACCCCGGCTTGCTGCCGGATGGTCGGATCGCCCGACTCCAGCGGGTCGAGTTCGCCCAACTCCTCGCCGAACGCATCGAGCACGACGGCCACCGCTCTTTGGATCTGCCATGTGGTCACGGTCTTGCACGACGGGTACACCGGGATGATCGCTCCGGCGAAGTTCATTGCGTTCTCCGCGGAGGCATCGTCGAGCACTACGTACTGCGGATGCGCGAGTTGACGCCGGCCCCGGTAAGTGCTGACGGTTCCGGCGAACAGGCCGCGCCGGCCTACCTTCAGTTCGCGCTCGCGCCACTGTTGATTGAAGAACGTGATGTCCAGCGAGTCGGTGCCATCGGTCACGAGGACTTCCAGGATCGAGCCCTTCTTGCTGCGCATGCGACGGGTCGTCACCTTCGCGATCTCGGCGACGACGGTGACGTGATCCTTATCGACCAGGCCGGCGATCGCGGTGAGTTCGCCGCGCTCGGCGTAACGCCGGGGATAGTGGCGCAGCAGGTCCCCGACGGTCACCAGACCCAGGCCACGCTCGAAGGCCCCGGCGCTCCGACCACCGACCAGGCCCCGGAGCTTGGTGCCCCATCCGTCCAGCGACGTCACGGCGTGGACGCTACCGGGCGGGTGGGCCAGTGGACGGGGTCGCGCAAGCCCATCCGGGCGGTGTCGGCTACCCTTTCGGGGCTGCTACCGCCAAGGAGCAGTCGCATCGAACGTCTCGAACCGGGAAGCTGGGGCTCTCCGGGCTGGAATTCAAGGAGTGCACCGTGGCTGCCACCTGCGATGTCTGCGGCAAGGGTCCCGGTTTCGGGCACAACATCTCCCACTCGCACCGGCGTACCAAGCGGCGCTGGAACCCCAACATCCAGCGGGTGCGGGCCAAGGTGGGTGCCACTCCCAAGCGGATGAACGTGTGCACCTCCTGCATCAAGGCCGGCAAGGTCACCCGCGCCTAGACCGGCTGCGCAATCGACGCGTGCACTCACCCGAAATGGGTGAATCCGCCGGGTCCGCCTGATCCGTCGTCCCACGACGAACCATCCACGGTGACGACACTGGCGCTGCTCTCATCGGCTTGACCGGCCTGCTCACGCACCACACCGATCTGAACGAAGCCCTCCGGCAAGTCGACATCGGCGGGGAACGCCGCCACCAATGCGTGGTCGTCTCCCCCGGTGAGCATCCAGCCACGGGCGTCGACGTTGTACGCGGCCGCGGCGGCCTGCATCGGTTCGGGGACCTCGAAGGCGACGTTGCCCTCGGTGGTGATGTCGATCTGCACACCCGAGGCCCGCGCGATGTGACCGAGGTCGGCGATCAGGCCGTCGCTGACGTCGATCATCGCCCGCGCACCGGACACTGCTGCGCGGCGCCCTGCGTCGTAGTCGATCTGCGGGTAGCGGTGCGCATCGACCAGTGCCTTCGGTGAGCGAAACCCCCGACCGAGGACGGCCAGTCCCGCGGCGGCCCAGCCCAAGCGTCCGCACACGGCGACGCGATCCCCGGGCTGCGCACCCGCGCGGGTGATCGGTGCTCGGCCGTCCAAGGAACCGAGCGCGGTCACCGAGATGACGATCGCATCACCCTCGGTGGTGTCCCCGCCCGCGAGTACCGCCCCTGCCTGGGTGCATTCCTGGGTGAGGCCAGCAGCCATTTCGTTCACCCAGGCCAGCGGTAGGTCCGCCGGAGCGACGAGGCCGACGAGCACGCTGGTGGCTCGGGCTCCCATGGCGTTGACATCGGACAGGCTCGCTGCAGCGGCCCGTTTGCCCACCTCGATGGCGCTGGACCAATCACGACGAAAATGCCGGCCCTCGACCAGGACGTCGACGCACGCGACTACGCGACCATCGGTGGCGGCTAGGACAGCGGCGTCGTCCCCGGGGCCGACTTCAGCCACCTCGACGGGAATCTGCGAGTTGCTCACTATCCGATCGATCACGGCGAACTCGCCGACATCGCGCAGTGTGCGTTCGCCCGTCATGTGTCGCCTTTCGCGCAAGTAGTCTCGGGTGCGTGGTCGCGCCAGCCTACGTCGCATCGGTCACGATCTCGGCGATCATCGCGGGAAGCGCGCTGGCAGCCTTGAGCGGATGCTCCCGGCCGGTGGCGGTGCAAGCCCCGGACATCACCAGCACCTCCGGCGCCTGCGAGCCGATACTCGCTGCCGCACCCATCCGGCTGCTCGGGGAACTGCAGCGCGAGACCACACCAGCGGACGCGGCCGCCCTGGCGTGGGGGGATCCACCCATCGTGTTGGCCTGCGGGGTGCAATTCGACGTTCCCCCCGATGCGCAGGTCCTCGAGGTGGACGGGGTTGCCTGGGTAGCCCAAAGCGACGACGCCGGCACCGTGTTCACCACCTTCGAGGCCGATCCGGTGATCCAGGTCCGCGTCCCGGCGGCCTACCGCCCGGAGGTGGAGGCCCTCACCGAACTGAGCACCACCGTGCCGTGAAGGGGTGGAATTCCGTCCGATATGTCATGATCCTTGGGTGCCCCGCATCGACGCCCCGACCATCACCGAGCACCGCGATCAGCGCCGCGCCGCCTTGCTGGCCGCCGGTCACGAACTGGTGCTCTCCGGCGGACCGACCGCGGTGACGATGACGGCGGTGGCCGCTCGAGCCGGCCTGTCGCGTCCCGCTGTCTACGAGTACTTCTCCTCCACCCAGGACCTGCTTTCGGCGGTACTCAGTGAGCGGATGGAGGTCTGGACCCAGGAGGTCGACCGCGCGCTCGCCCAGGAGACCTCCCCCGAGGAGAAGGTGCTCACCTACGTGCGGGTGTCCTTGGAATTGATCAGCGACGGCAGCCACGGCCTGCTGGTGCTGCTCAGCAGCGAGACCCTGCCGGCCGACGTCCGCCGCACCCTCAGCGCCTTGCATGCGACCTTGGCCGCGCCGTTGGGCTCGGCGATGGACGAACTCGGCATCACCGACGTCGATCGGGCCACCCGGTACGTCCAGGGCTTGGTCGAGGCCGCCGCCCGCCGGATCGAACCGGGCCAGGATCCCTCCGCGGAGATCGAGTCCGCGACCATCTTCGCCGTCGCCGGCGTCCGCGCGCTCGCCGGCGCCTAGCGCAGTCCCGGGCGACGCGCCATCGCCTCGCCCACCAGCGAGTCGATCAGGTCCGCGTACGGGACTCCGGATGCTTCCCACATCCGAGGGAACATCGATATCGGAGTGAAACCGGGCATGGTGTTGACCTCGTTCACGACGACCTGCTCATCGCGCACGAAGAAGTCGACGCGAGCCAAGCCTTCGCATCCGGCGGCCCGAAAGCATCGCTCGGCGAGGGCTTGAATGCGTGCGGTAACGCGCGGATCGAGATCCGCAGGGACGATGAGTTCGGCGCCGTCCGCGATGTACTTGGCGTCGAAGTCGTAGAAGTCGAAACCCTCGCGCACGCGGATCTCCGCTGGAACGCTCACGCTCACCTGCCCGTTCGCGTCCTGTCGGACCGCGCATTCGATCTCGCGGGATCCGACCATCCCCTGCTCGACCACCACCCGTGGATCGTGTGCGCGAGCATCGTCGAGCGCAGCCTCGAGTGCGCCGATGAAATCCACCCCGAGCGTTCCACCGCCCGCCTGTTCGATGCGGGAGATGCCGACCGAGGAACCAGCGCGTGACGGCTTGACGAACACGACCGGTGTGAGTTCCCCGATGCGGGTCACCAACTCATCGCGTTCCCTCGTCCACGCATCGCCCACGATCGGCACCCAAGGCGTGACCGGTACCTGCGCCGCCTGCAGCACCTGCTTGAGCGTCAACTTGTCCATGCACAGCGCCGAGGCAAGGACCCCCGATCCGACGTACGGCAAGCCCGCGAGTTCGAGCAACCCCTGGATCGTGCCGTCTTCTCCCCATGGTCCGTGCAAGACCGGGAATACGACGTCCACGCGCACGGGCTCACCGTCTACCAGGACACCGTGGATAGTCGGATCCGTCGTGAAGACCACCGATGCCGAGCCCTCCACGACGATCGGCAACTCCACGCCACGTAGGTCGCTGGGGCGCTCGTCGTAGCGGACCATGGCCCCGCTCGGGGTCACCGCGATCGGCAGCACGGTGTGGCCGGTGGCTTCGAGGGCATCCCACACGGCCGCGGCGCTGATGCAGGAGATCGAGTGCTCGCTGCTGCGGCCACCGAAGACCAACGCCACCGTCGAATCCGACATGGTGCGCACGGTAGCGGCCTGCGGATGTCGCCCGCGTTAACACCACTACGGTCAAGGCATGAGCGAGAGCGAAGCGTCGGTCGAGCCGGTCGAGCCGGTCGAGCCGGTCGAGCCGGTCGATCCGGCCACCATCGCGGTGACGGCCGGACGGCCCGTGCGCATCCCGGACGCCCCGCTGAACACCCCGATCGTCGCCGCCTCGACCTTCGTGGCCGGAGGCGACATCGAATACGCGCGCGAGGGTGGACCCACGATCGCCGCCTTCGAATCCGTGGTGGCGCGGCTGGAATCACCGGATGCGGGCGCTGCCACGCAGGCCATCGCCTTCTCCTCGGGCATGGGCGCCGCGGATGCGGCATTGGACCTCGTGCCGATCGGCGGCCGCGTCATCGCGCCCACGACCGCCTACACCGGGGTCGCCGCCCGCCTGCGCGAACTCCAGGAGCGCGGGGCCATCGAACTCGAACTAGTCGACATCTCCGACACCGCGGGCGTGCTAACTGCGCTGGCCGAACCCGCCGCGCTGCTGTGGCTGGAATCGCCCACCAACCCGTTGCTCGAACGCGCCGAACTCGACACCGTCCTGCGCGCCGCTCGCGAACGAGGAACACGTTCCATCGTGGACAACACGTTCGCCACTTCGATCCTGCAACAGCCGCTCGCATCGGGCGCGGACATCGTGCTGCACAGCGCGACCAAGGCATTGTCCGGCCACTCCGACCTGTTGATGGGCGTTTTGGTCACCGACGATCCCGATATAGCGCAATCCCTGCGCAGCCGGCGCACTTTGCTCGGAGCGACTCCGAGTGCATTCGACGCCTACCTGGCGACCCGCGGCATCCGCACGCTTCCGCTGCGCATCGAACGCGGCCGAAGCACCGCCGAGTTCCTCGCCGAACGACTGGAAGCCGAGCCTGGCATCAGCCGCGTGCGGCACTTCGGAACGATGCTGGCGATCGAGTTCGGCGGGGACGCCGCACGAGCGGATCGGGTCTGCGATGCCACCTCCATCTGGGTGCATGCGACGAGCCTGGGCGGAGTGGAGTCATCGCTCGAGCGTCGTCGACGCTGGCCACTGGAAGCCGCGCATGTCCCCGAGGACCTCGTCCGACTCTCAGTCGGCATCGAGGCGCCGGAGGATCTGTGGCAGGACTTGCGCGCAGCCCTGCGAACTTCCCAGCGCGATTCGTGATCCGTTAGCCCCGCGAGTCCGTCTCCGCACGGGTATCGCGCGCCATGAACGCCGCCGCCATGACAGTCGGCGAGTGCCCGTGGTGCAAGACGTTCACCACTTGCTCGGTGATCGGCATCTCCACCCCGTGCTCGCGGGCCAATTCCAGAATCGGAGTGCAACTCTTGTAGGCCTCGCACGTTTGTCGGGTGATGTCGATCGTCTCCTCGACCGTCAATCCGGACCCGATGTTCTCCCCGAAGGTGCGGTTGCGCGACAACGCCGATTGACAGGTTGCGACCAGATCGCCGACTCCGGCTAGGCCCTGGAAGGTCAGCGGGTCCGCGCCGAGCGCCACCCCGAGTCGGGCCATCTCCGCTAGGCCCCGCGTGATGAGCGAAGCCTGGGAGTTCTCCCCCAGCCCCATGCCGACGGCCATCCCGTTGGCCACCGCGATGACGTTCTTCACCGAACCACCGATCTCGGTGCCGATGACATCGGTGGTCCAGTAGGGACGGAAATAGTTGGTGGTGCACGCCGCTTGGACCGCCTGCGCCGTGAGCGCATCGGTGCACGCGACGGTGCTCGCGGTGGGTTGGCGTTGCACGATCTCCCGAGCCAGGTTGGGCCCGGAGACGACCGCGATCTGCTCACTGGGGGTGTCGAGGGTCTGCGCGATCACCTCGCTCATCCGCATCGTCGTCCCGATCTCGATTCCCTTGATCAACGAGACGATCACCGCCGCCGATGGAATATCGGACTTCCACTGCAGCAGGTTCGCGCGCACCGCCTGCGCGGGAATGGCCAGCACGACGAGTTCGGCTCCCGCGAGCGCCTCGGGCGCCGACAAGGTGGCCGAAATGCCCTCGGGCAACTCGACCCCGGGGTGGTAGGTGCGGTTCTGCCGGATCGTGGTGATCTGCTCGACGGTGCGTTCATCGCGAGACCAGATGGTCACCTCGCATCCCGCGTGCGCCAGCACCATCGCGAAAGCCGTGCCCCACGAGCCCGACCCCATCATCGCGACCCGCATCAACTACCGCCCTGCTGTGTGCCATCGAGCTGCGCGCCATGCGCGTTTCGGGATTCGGGGATGAAGCGCTGCGCCGGTGGTTGCTGTCCCCGGATCTTGGCGAGCTCGGCGGTGAGGGCATCCAAGATGCGATCGGTTGCCGCCTCGAGGGTGTCGTGATCCATCGGACGATCGACGAAGTCCGAGAGATCGACCGGCTCACCGACGGACACATGCATCGTCTTGCGGGGCAGCAGCCGCAACTCCTTGCGGTACGCGCGCATCACCTCGGTGGCCCCCCACTGCGCCATCGGCAGCACCGGGCGACCCGTCGCCAGCGCGATTCGCGCCGCTCCGGTCTTCCCCGCCATCGGCCACCCGTCGGGGTCCTTCGTGATGGTTCCCTCGGGATAGACGACGACGCATTCACCGCGTTGCACGGCGGCGATAGCGTCACGCACCGCGGCCACCGCCTCCTTCGTCTCGCGGTAGACCCGGATCTGACCGGCGCTTTCGATGATCGAGCCGATGACCGGGACCCGGAACACCGATTCCTTCGCCAGGAACCGTGGTGGGCGATCGTTCTCCCACATGGCGTGCGAGATCACCAGCGGATCGAACCAGGAGATGTGGTTGGCCACCACGATGATGCCGCCGTCGTCGGTGTTGAGCCGCTCCATTCCACGCCAATCGCGCTTGGTGAAGGCCGTCATCACCGGCCACAGCAAGAACACCGCGATCCGGTAGCCGGGGCCGAGTCTCCAGCGGCGCCGCACCCGGGGAACGTGGCGCATCCCGTGACCGGTCATCAGCGCAGGCTAGTAGGTCTAGCCCACCGATCGCCGCCGATAGCGTTCAATATGCCGGTGGGAACTTGGACCGCGATCGTGCCCATCCGTTCGCTCAACGCCGGTAAGTCCCGGCTCACGGGCCGGCTCGATGCGCCCACCGTCACCGGGGCCTTCGCCCGTGATGTCCTGGCCGCCTGCTCCCAGTGTCCTGAGATCGGCGATGTCCTCGTGGTCACCTCCGATCCCGATGCGGTCGCCCTCGCCGAGGACTGCGGGGCCCGTGGCGTGATCCAGGTCGGGACCGAAGGCATCAACGCGGCCATCGCCCAGGTCCGAGGTCAGGTCGATCCCGGCGAGCCGGTCGTGGCGATACTCGGGGATACCCCGTGCCTGACGGGTGAGACCTTGTCCACCGTCCTAGCCGCCGCGAACGACCACGATGTCTCGTTCGTGGCCGACACCGCCGGCACCGGATCGACCATGTGGTGTGCGAAGGATCCAAGCGCCACGCCCTACTTCGGTGAGCATTCCCGGGCCCGCCACCGGGCCGCCGGCGCGGTGGAACTCGGTGGCGACCAGCGCAGCGAACATTGGCTACGCGCCCGACGCGATGTGGATACCGAGATCGATCTGTGGGACGCGCAGCGCATCGGCGTGGGCCCGGCGACTGCGCGCGCCCTGGCCTAGAACAGGCCTGCGACGCAGATCGGGGACCGCCTTTGCAGGCGGTCCCCGATCGAGCGATATCGCTTGCTGGGCCTAGCGACGGGTGGTCTTCTTCGCCGTCTTCTTGGCAGCGGCCTTCTTGGCCGGAGCCTTCTTGGCCGTCTTCTTCGCAGCGGCCTTCTTGGCCGGAGCCTTCTTGGCCGTCTTCTTCGCAGCGGCCTTCTTGGCCGGAGCCTTCTTCGCGGCCTTCTTGGCAGCGGGCTTCGCGGCGGTGGGCTCCACGAGCTTCTTGGCGCCGGAGACGACGCCCTTGAACTCCGCACCCGGGCGGAACTTCGGAAGCTTGGTGGCCTTGATCTTCACTGCCTCGCCGGTACGCGGGTTACGGCCGATGCGGGCCTTGCGGGCCGTCGACTCGAAAACCCCGAAGCCGCTGACGGCGACCTTGTTGCCCTTGGCGACGGCCTTCTTGGTCTCATGGAGGAAGGCATCGACGATGTCGGTGACGTCCTTCTTGCTGTGTCCGAGGCGATCGGACACGTTGTCGATCAGATCTGCTTTGTTCACGAGTGTTACCCCTCCGGAGGGTTCAAGTAGTCGACCTTTTGGCCGACACCCGAAACCTAATGTTCGCAGGGGGTTTTCGCGATTCGGCGCGCCGGTGATTCATGTTGCGTTGCAAGGGATTTCCGTCACAGTCGCGCGAGAGATCGGCTGTGACGATTACGACGACTACGACAACGTCACGGGCTTGAAGTCCGCTCGCGTGGCTTCGAACTCCGAGATGTCGTCGGCGTGCTGCAAGGTGATGCCGATGTCATCGAGGCCTTCCATCAAGCGCCAGCGCACGTAATCGTCGACATCGAAATCGGCCTGCAGGTCCTTCGCCGTGACCGTGCGGGCTTCTAGGTCCACCGTGACCTCGGTGCTCGGGTCGGCTTCGATCATCTCCCACAGCCGCTCGATGACCTCCTGGTCCACCTGCGCTGTCAGTAGGCCGCCCTTGCTGGAGTTACCGCGGAAGATGTCGGCGAAACGTGAGGAAAGAACGACCGCGAAGCCGTAGTTCTGCAGCGCCCACACGGCGTGCTCGCGCGAGGATCCGGTCCCGAAGTCCGGTCCGGCCACGAGCACGCTGACGCCTTGATACTCGGGCTGGTTGAGCACGAATTCCGGGTCCTTGCGCCACGCCGAGAACAGGCCGTCCTCGAAGCCATCGCGGGTGATCCGCTTCAGGTACTCCGCCGGGATGATCTGATCGGTGTCTACGTTGCTGCGCCGCAGCGGCGCGGCGGTTCCGGTGTGCCGGATGAAGCGTTCCATCGATGTGCTCCTCGTCCTCGTCGCTTAGGCCAGGTCCGCCGGTGAGGCCAGGTGTCCGGTAACGGCGGTGGCGGCGGCGACCGCCGGGGAGACCAGATGGGTCCTGCCACCGGGACCCTGGCGCCCCTCGAAGTTGCGATTCGACGTCGAGGCGCTGCGCTCGCCGGGCGTGAGCTTGTCCGGGTTCATACCCAGGCACATCGAACAACCCGCCCCACGCCACTCGGCACCGGCGTCGATGAAGATCTGGTCCAGTCCCTCGGCTTCGGCGTGCAAGCGCACGCGGGCGGAACCGGGCACCACCATCAGGCGCATGCCGTCGGCGATCGTGCGGCCCTGCAGGATCTGTGCCGCTACCCGCAGATCCTCGATCCGCCCGTTGGTGCACGAACCGATGAACACGGTGTCGATACCGATCTCGCGCAACGGAGTGCCCGGCGTGAGGTCCATGTACTCCAGCGCCCGCTCGATGGCGACCTTGTCGACCTCGTCCTTGGCGTCATCGGGCGAGGGAACCGACGCCGAAAGCGGCAATCCCTGACCGGGGTTGGTGCCCCACGTCACGAACGGCGATAGCGACGATGCGTCGATGTGCACTTCGGCATCGAAGACGGCGTCGTCGTCGGTGAACAAGGTGCGCCAGTAGGCAACGGCCTCGTCCCAAAGCGCACCCTTGGGCGCGTGCTCACGGCCCTCGACGTAATCGAAGGTGGTTTGGTCCGGAGCCACCATCCCGGCGCGGGCACCGGCCTCGATCGACATGTTGCAGATCGTCATGCGCCCTTCCATGGACAGCGACCGGATCGCCGAGCCGCGGTACTCCAGGACGTACCCCTGGCCACCGCCGGTGCCGATCTTCGCGATCACGGCCAAGATGATGTCCTTCGCCGAGACGCCCTCGGGCAACTCGCCGTCGACGTTGATCGCCATGGTCTTGAACGGCTTGAGCGGCAGGGTCTGCGTGGCGAGGACATGCTCGACCTCGCTGGTTCCGATGCCGAATGCCAGCGCTCCGAAGGCTCCGTGGGTGCTGGTGTGGGAATCCCCGCAGACGATGGTCATGCCCGGCTGCGTCAACCCGAGCTGCGGGCCGACTACGTGCACGATCCCCTGCTCGATGTTGCCGAGGGAATACAGCGGCACCCCGAAATCCGCGCAGTTCTTGCGCAGGGCCTCGACCTGGGCGCGGGACACCGGATCGGCGATCGGCTTGTCGACATCGATGGTGGGGATGTTGTGGTCCTCGGTGGCCAGCGTGAGATCCGGGCGACGCACCGGCCGACCGGCGGCACGCAATCCGTCGAAAGCCTGCGGGCTGGTGACCTCGTGCACGAGATGCAGGTCGATGTACAGCAGGTCCGGTTCACCCTCGACGGAGCGGACGATGTGGTCGGACCAGACCTTCTCGGCGAGGGTGCGTCCCACGGAGGCCTCCAGGTAAGGGGTGCTAATCGGGCGTTCGTAAGCGAGGGGTCTTGCGCGTTACCCGTGAATTCTACGGGGGCAAGCATGAGGGCCCTCCCACGTGGGAGGGCCCTCACTCGTAGCCCCGACGGGATTCGAACCCGCGCTACCGCCTTGAGAGGGCGGCGTGCTAGGCCGCTACACAACGGGGCCGTGCCGAGCACTCGCTCGTCGCTGGGGTACCAGGACTCGAACCTAGACTAACTGGGCCAGAACCAGTCGGGCTGCCAATTACCCCATACCCCATGGG
>CAJXNV010000013.1 GCA_913057155.1 uncultured Actinomycetes bacterium
CCCGAAGGCACTGCGGCTCGCGCCACGGTGTCGTCCTCGAGCAGGACCTCCACCTCGACGGTCGGATTCCCCCGCGAATCGAGGATCTCCCGGGCAATCAACGCTTCGATCTCAGCCATGACCGAAGCCTATTCACCGCACATGACGTGCGGGGGAACAGGAGTCGTCCACACTGGGGTGATGACGGATCGGTCCGAGCAGCCCGAGCAACTTGCAGACCACAGCCGGCGAACGCCCGTCGAGCTGGTCGGCGTCTACCACGCAGACGGTGGACTGATCGGGGAGTTGCGCTACGTACTGGGCAAGGCACGCGGCACCGCGCATTGCGCCCTATGCGACATCACGCACAGCACCGTGCGTCGCAAGGCCGAATGGGATGCGGCCTGTCGGGGCTATCGCGTTCCGATCCGCTTGGTCCACCTGAACGAGAGGTCGGCCTCGGAGGTCGCTGCCTGCACGCTCGGAACGCCGACGGTCCTCGCGCACTACGACGACGGCACCTGGCAGGCGATCCTCGGCCCCGACGAACTCGAACTCGACGGATCCGTCTCGGCGTTCTTCTCGGCGGTGGATAACGCATTGGCGCGCACGTGACCACGCCGGATGCCTGGCGGGTAGCGGCCCTCGTCCTCGCGGTCGCCGCCGTGATCGCCTACGCGGTGCTATCCGGAGTGTGGGTGGGAACCGATACCGGTTGGTACCGCTCGCTCGAGCAACCCGCCTGGCAGCCACCGTCGTGGGTCTTCGGGTTGATCTGGCCCTACAACTTCATCGCCCTCGCCGTGGTGTCCGGTGTCGTGGCGTGGCAGGCACCGCCCCTGCGCGTCGCCGTGCTCCTGGTCTTCCTGCTCGCCAGCGTGGCCGCGGCATTGGCCTGGGCGTACATGTTCTACGTGCCGCACGATTTCGTCTCCTCGGCCGTGGCCTTGAGTGCGGCTGCCGTGCTGACCGTGCCCATCGTGATCATCGCCTTCTTGACCGGATGGGTATGGGGCGTTGTCCTATTGCCCTACCAGGTGTGGGTGGCGCTAGCGGCGTCGTTGTCCTGGGGTTACTTGCGGCTGAACGCGTGAACGTCTACTGCACGAGTCCATCGAGGTAGGCGTTCAACGAGGACTCATCCCAGGTGGTTTCCAGTTCCTCCGACTTGACCGCAGCGGCCGTCCCCGGATCGCCTTCCACCGGCTCCCAATCCGAGCGCACCCAACCGGCGAGGTAGGCCTCGGAGTCGACATCGCCGAGTCGCATCGCAGCTTCGTCGATCGCTTCCTGGAAGCGCTGCGCGAGCGGAACCTTGACCACATCCTCGCCCTCGCGGGCGACCACGAGCGAGGGGATGTCCCGCCAGTAGGTGATCTGGACCTCGGCCATCATGCCTCCACTGTCTGTAGTCGATCCAATGCGTCGTGCACCTGCGCCGCCAGTTCCTGCGGATGGGATCGGGCGATCTCGATGATGTCCGCACGCATGACCGGAGTCCAGAAGGTTCGCAAGTGGTTGGCGACCTGACCGGCGATGTCATCGCGATTCGGGACGTTGGATGCGATCTGGTTCGCCATCTTCACCAGGTGCGCTTGCTCGTAGTCGAGGTCGTGGCTCACGCGGGCACCTGGGCCGATGGGCGCACCTCGACTGCCGTGACCTTGTACTCCGGGCAGTTGGTCGCCCAGTCCGAGTTGTCGGTGGTGATGACGTTGGTGCCACTGACGGGGTGATGGAAGGTGGTGTAGACCACGCCGGCGGGGATGTCGTCGCTGATGCGTGCCCGCAAGCGAGTCACGCCTACACGGCTGCTGACCTCCACCCAGTCGCCGTCGGCGATGCCGCGGGTCTGCGCATCGGCCTCGTGGATGTCGAGGACGTCCTCGGCGTGCCAGACCACATTGTTCGTTCGACGGGTCTGCGCCCCGACGTTGTACTGGCTGAGGATGCGTCCGGTCGTCAAGAGCAGTGGGAACTTGCGCGTGGAGCGCTCGTCGGTCGGGACGTAGGGAGTGGTGATGAACTGCCCCTCGCCGCGCACGAAGCGATCCACGTGCATGACCGGTGTACCCAGCGGAGCCTGCTCGTTGCACGGCCACTGGACGCTGCCCACCTTGTCGAGCAGATCGAAGGAGACCCCCGAGAAGGTCGGCGTGACCGCGGCGATCTCGTCCATGATCTGGCTCGAGGTGGCGTAGTCCATCTCGTATCCCATGGCCTTGGCCAAGGCGCAGGTGACCTCCCACTCGGCCATCCCCGTGCGCGACGGCATCACCGGACGCACTCGGTTGATACGACGTTCGGCGTTGGTGAAGGTGCCGTCCTTCTCCAGGAAGGAAGTCCCGGGCAGGAACACGTGGGCGAACTTCGCGGTCTCGTTGATGAACAGGTCCTGGACGATCACGCAATCCATCGCGCGCAGCGCTGCGGCAACGTGCTCGGTGTTCGGATCCGACTGCGCGATGTCCTCACCTTGGATGTAGATGCCCTTGAACTCACCCACCGTCGCGGCGTCGAGCATGTTGGGTATGCGCATCCCCGGATCCGCACGCATCTCGGTTCCCCACAGCGCCTCGAACTGCTCGCGGACGGTGTCGTCGGATACGTGTCGGTAGCCGCTGAATTCGTGCGGGAACGATCCCATGTCGCATGAACCCTGCACGTTGTTCTGCCCGCGGAGCGGGTTGACACCGACTCCCTCACGACCGATGTTGCCGGTCGCCATCGCGAGGTTGGCCATCGCCATCACCATGGTGGACCCTTGCGAATGCTCGGTGACGCCGAGGCCGTAGTAGATGGCTGCGTTGGGGGAAGTGGCGTAGGCACGCGCCGCCGCCCGAACCTGATCGGCAGGGACGCCCGTGGCCTCCTCGAGGGCTTCCGGACTGTTCTCCGGCAGCCGGATGAACTCCTCCCACGCCTGGAAGGACGCAAGGTCGCAACGCTCTTGCACGAAGTCGCGGTCGATCCAGCCTTCGGTGGCCACCACGTGGCCCATGGCGTTGACGATCGCGACGTTCGTGCCCGGCCTCAACTGCAGGTGGTGGCTCGCCTCGATGTGGGTGGAGCGCACCAGATCGATCGTGCGCGGATCGACCACGATCAACTCCGCACCCTCGCGCAGCCGACGCTTCATCCGTGAGGCGAAGACCGGGTGCGCGTCGGTCGGGTTCGCGCCGATCACCATGATCACGTCGGCCTTCTCGACCGACTTGAAGTCCTGGGTTCCCGCGCTGGTGCCGAAAGTCTGCTTCAACCCGTAGCCGGTCGGTGAGTGGCAAACCCGGGCGCACGTATCGACGTTGTTGGTGCCGAACGCGGCGCGCACCATCTTCTGGACGACGTACACCTCCTCGTTGGTGCAGCGTGAGGAAGTGATGCCACCGATGGAGTCGACGCCGTACTGCTCTTGGATCGCGGTCAACTTCCCGGCGGCGAAGGCGATCGCTTCGTCCCAGTCGACGACTTTCCAGTCGTCGTCGATCGAATCGCGGATCATCGGTGAGGTCACCCGATCCTCGTGGCCCGCGTAGCCCCAGGCGAACCGGCCCTTCACGCAGGAGTGGCCTTCATTCGCCCCACCCGTCTTGTCCGGAACCATGCGAACGAGTTCATCGCCGCGCAGCTCGGCAACGAAGGAGCAACCGACGCCGCAGTAGGCGCAGGTCGTCTTCACCTTGCGCGTCGGGACACCGAGATCGATGACCGTCTTCTCCTGCAAGGTGGCCGTGGGGCAGGCCTGGACGCAGGCGCCGCAGGAGACGCACTCGCTGTCGAGGAAGGGAACGCCATCACTGGCCGAGACCTTCGAACCGAATCCGCGTCCGGCGATGGTGAGCGCGAAAGTGCCCTGCACTTCCGAGCACGCCCGCACGCAGCGGCTGCAAGCGATGCACTTGCTCTCATCGAAGGTGAAGTACGGATTCGATTCGTCCTTCGGGGCATCGAGGTGGTTCTCCCCCTCCATGCCGTAGCGGACGTCACGCAACCCGACCACGCCGGCCATGTCCTGCAGTTCGCAGTCCCCGTTAGCGGGGCAGGTCAGGCAATCGAGTGGATGGTCGGAGATGTACAACTCCATGACGCCCTTGCGGAGCTTGTCCAGCCGCGGGGTCTGGGTATGGACGGACATCCCCTCGCTGCACGGTGTGGTGCAAGACGCCGGAGTTCCGGGCTTACCGTCGATCTCCACGAGGCATAGTCGGCACGATCCGAACGCGGCGAGATTGTCGGTGGCGCACAGTTTCGGCACCGCTGTTCCGGACAGCGCCGCCGCGCGCATGACGGACGTACCCTCGGGTACCTGGACCGGCACACCATCGATGTGCACCGTGACGATCGTCTCGGACTGCACTGCTGGCGTGCCGAGATCGCGCTGGTCATCTACGCGGTCATCGAGAACCGTCATCCTTCTCGTCCTCTCGTGTGCGGTGCGAAATCCTCGGGGAAGTTGTCCAGCGCGCTGAGTACGGGCATGGGAGTCAGTCCCCCCATCGCACACAGCGAACCGTCGGTCATCACCTCGCACAGGTCCCTAAGGAGCACCGTGTTGTCCTCAGGATCCTCCCCTGAACGGATCCGGTCAATGACTTCGACCCCCCTGGTCGAACCGATTCGGCAGGGCGTGCACTTGCCGCAGGACTCCTCGGCGCAGAATTCCATCGCGAATCGGGCCTGCTCGGCCATGTCCACGGATTCGTCGAAGACCACGACCCCGCCGTGGCCGATCATCCCTCCGGCCTCCGCCAGGGTCTCGTAGCCCATCGCGACGTCCAGCCGATCCGCCGGCAGGTAGGCCCCGAGGGGTCCACCGATCTGCACCGCACGCACCGGCCGACCGGAGCGGGTGCCGCCACCGAAGTCCTCGATCAACTCGCGCGCGGTGATGCCGAAGGCGGTCTCGACGATGCCGCCGCGAGCGGTGTTGCCCGCGATCTGGAATACCTGCGTGCCCTGCGACTTCTCGGTGCCCAGGCGTGCGTAGGACGCTGCACCCCTGGCCATGATGGAAGGCACGCTGGCCATGGTCATGACGTTGTTGATCACCGTCGGGGTGCCGAATAGTCCCTCGATCGCCGGTAGCGGCGGCTTGACCCGGACCATGCCGCGTCGACCTTCGATGCTCTCCAGCATCGCGGTCTCCTCACCGCACACGTACGAACCGGCACCGACGTAGACCTCGACGTCGAAGGAAAGCTCGGTGCCGAGTACCGAGGAGCCGAGCCAGCCTCGATCCCGGGCGGTGACGATCGCCTCCTGGAGCACCTCGATGGCATCCGGATACTCCGATCGCAGATACACGATGCCCTTGTCGGCGCCGACGGCATGCGCGGCGATCGTCATCCCCTCGAGCAGGCAGAACGGATCACCCTCGATGAGCATGCGATCGGCGAACGTTCCGCTGTCGCCTTCATCGGCGTTGATGCAGATGTACTTGTGGGCCGGGGCATTGGCGGGTTCGCCGGTATGCGGGCACGGCGGCGTCTGGGCGACGGTGCGCCACTTGATGCCGGCCGGGAATCCGGCTCCACCGCGTCCGCGTAGTCCGGACTCGACGATCTCGTCGATGACACTTTCGGGTGACTTTTCCAAGGCAGCACGCAGGCCGGCGAGGCCGCCGTTGGCGAGGTAGTCCTCCGGATCGACGGGATCGATCACGCCAACGCGTTCGAATACCCAGCGATCCTGCTTGGCCAGGTAGTCCACCTGCGCCACGACGCCGAGGTAATTGGCGGCGCCTTCTTGCAGCCGGCCTTCGACGACGTCCTCCGGGGTGACGTTGGCCCAACCCACTCGAGCACCGCCGGGTTCGGGGGCGCATTCGACCAGCGGTTCGAGCCACAGCATGCCCCTGCTGCCGGTGCGCACCACCCGGTGTCCCTGGCTCGTAAGGGCCTGGGCGACGTCGTCCGCACCGACGGATCGGGCTGCGGCATCGCGCGGAACGAACCATGTCGTCATGACCGGTCACCTTCCTGGAGTCCCTGCTGCTCTCGCAGCCGGCCTACGGCAGCCTCGATCCGTTCGACGCTCGCGTGACCGAGCAGTCGGTCACCGACGAGGGCGGCCGGGCCGAGAGCGCAGTTGCCAAGGCAGAACACGGGTTCGTTCCCGCCGGTCAACTCGGCGAGCCGCTGGTCGGCTTCGCACGCTTGCTCCCACTCGCGCTGCAATTCGCGCCCGCCGACGGCCTGGCAAGCCTCAGCGGCACATAGCCGAACCGGTATCGCAGCCGGGGGTTGGGTGCGCAGGTCGGCGTAGTACGTGAGCACTCCGTGGACGTCGGCACGAGTGGCGTTGCAGCGCTGGGCGACGAGCGCGACAGCATCTGCCGGTACGTAACCGAACCGTTCCTGGATCGCCTGCAGGCACCGCAGGATCGGACCGGGTGTCCGGGCGATGGGAGCGATGATCTCCTCGGCCTCATCCGGTGACCAAGCCGAGTACTCGCGGGTCAGTGTCATGCGTCGATCCACGTCCCTCCGGAGTAGACGTTCATGCGGTCATCGCGAGCGAAACCGATGAGCAGGAAATCGTGCGCCCGGGCGACGTCCACGGCGAGTGTGGTCGGTCCGGAAACCGCCACGATGGCCCCGACGCACGCGGTCAGGGCCTTCGCCACGATCTCGTAGGAGACCCGCCCGCTGACCACGAGCACGTGGTCGGTGAGCGGAAGTTCGCCCTCCATCAACGCGTGCCCGATCACTTTGTCCACGGCATTGTGTCGACCGACGTCCTCGCGTACGTACAGCACTTCGGACATCGGGCCGACGAGCGCGGCGGCGTGCAGCGCGCCGGTGAGGTCGAACATCTTCTGCCGGGCCCGCATTTGGCGCACCAGTTCCAGGGCCTGTCCGGGTTGCAGCTTCCACCCCGGAGTGTGCAACGGGGCGTAGGGCTCGGGGAATGCATCGAGCACGTCTGCGCTGCAGACTCCGCAGGAACTCGAGGTCACGTAGGCCCGCGGACGCGGTGGTTCGATACCGGACGCGAGCTCCACCCGCACGGTGTCGATCTCCTCGGGCTTGTTGCCGCCCTCGGAGTCGCCCGCCCGGGCCGAGGCGGCGAACGCCTTCATCCCGACGATGTCGTCCGCGCGCCGGAGTCCGGCTTCGGACACCAGCCACCCGGCTGCCAGATCGAGATCGTGCCCGGGCGTTCGCATCGTGGTCGCCAGCACGTGTTCCCCGACGGTGATCGTCAAAGGCGACTCCACGACCACCCGGTCGATCCGGTCGATCTCCCGGGAACTCTTCGCCGTGACGTCCTCCAGCCGGATCGTCGGCCGCGGATCGGTGGTGTGCCCCACGATCAGAACAGCCCGACTACCTGACCGTCTTGCACGTCGATGCGTTCACTCGAGGGAACCTTCGGTAGCCCGGGCATCGTCATGATGTCCCCGCATACGACGACCACGAAACCGGCTCCAGCCGATAGCCGTACCTCGCGGATGTTCATCGAGTGACCCGATGGCGCGCCACGCAAGGACGGGTCGGTCGAGAAGGAGTACTGGGTCTTGGCTATGCACACGGGTAGGTGTCCGTAGCCCTCCTCCGCGAGTTCGCGCAGCCGCGTGCGTACCTTGGCGTCGGCTGTGACTTCCGACGCCCCGTAGATCTTCGTCGCGATGGACTCGATCTTCTCCCACAACGAGGCTTCGTCGGGGTAGACGAAGGAGTCGTGACCGGCGTCGACGGCCTTGGTGTCCGCTTCGCAGATCTCGACCACGGTGCGCGCGAGATCCGCTGCTCCGGCACCGCCTTGCGCCCAGTGATCGGCGAGCACGATCGGCACGCCTAGGGATTCCACGTGCGAGCGCAATAGCTCCAACTCAGCGTCGGTGTCGGAGACGAATCGGTTGATGGACACGATCGGTGGGACGCCGTAGTGATCCCGCACGTTCTCGATGTGACGTTCGAGGTTCACCATCCCCGCCTTCAGGGCATCGAGATCCTCGGTCGTCAGGTTCTTGGCATCCCCGCCGCCGTGGAACTTCAAGGCACGCACGGTGGCCACGATCACCGCCGCCGATGGCCGCAGACCAGCGCTTCGGCAGGTGATGTCGATGAACTTCTCGGCACCGAGATCGGCCCCGAATCCCGCTTCGGTGACGACATAGTCGGCCAGGCGCAGGCCACCGGTGGTGGCGATCACGCTGTTGCAGCCGTGCGCGATGTTGGCGAACGGCCCTCCGTGCACGAAGGCCGGAGTGCCATCCAGGGTCTGCACCAAATTGGGTGCGAGTGCGTCCTTCAACAGCACCGTCATCGCACCCTGGGCATTCAGATCGCGCGCGCGGATCGGCTCCTTGTCGCGCGTGTAGGCAACGACGATCTTGCCGATGCGCTCCTTGAGATCCTCCAGATCGGTCGCAAGGCAGAAGATCGCCATGATCTCCGAGGCGACGACGATGTCGAATCCGTCCTCGCGCGGGAAACCATTACCCGGGCCACCGAGCGCCACCGTGATTTGCCGCAGTGCTCGGTCGTTCATATCGACCACGCGCTTCCAGGTAACCCGCCGCACATCGATGCCCAACGAATTGCCGTGATGGACGTGGTTGTCGATCAACGCCGCCAACAGATTGTTGGCGAGGGCGATCGCGTTGAAGTCGCCGGTGAAGTGCAGGTTGATGTCCTCCATCGGCACCACCTGCGCCCGACCCCCGCCAGCCGCTCCGCCCTTCATGCCGAAGACCGGACCGAGGGATGGCTCGCGCAGTGCGATCATCGCGTCCTTGCCGATGTGTCGCAGGCCATCGCCGAGACCGACCGTGGTGGTGGTCTTCCCCTCGCCAGGCGGCGTGGGGCTGATGGCCGTTACGAGAACCATCCGTGCCGAGGGGCGCACCGGTTGCTGCAGCAGCCAGTCCAGTTGCACCTTGGCTTTCGTTCGCCCGTAGGGCTCGAGCGCCTCCTCGGGGATGCCGAGGAGTTCGGCGATCTCCGAGATGGGCCGAAGGGTCGCGGCTTGCGCGATCTCGATATCGGTTGGCAAGACTTCTCCGAAGCGTCAGGCGCCCTTAGCGGCGCGGGCTTTCTCGATGAGTGCGGGCAACAGCGTGTGCAGGTTGTCGACCACGGCGTAGTCCGCGTGGGTCATGATCGGCGCCTGCGCATCCGTGTTGACCGCGATCAACGTCTTCGCGGACTTGCACCCGGCGATGTGCTGGGTGGCTCCGCTGATGCCGAAGGCCAAGTACAGCTCGGGTGCGACCTTGGTACCGGTCTGCCCCACCTGCTCGGCATGCGGACGCCAGCCCGCGGATGTGACCACCCGAGAGCAGCCCACGGCACCGCCGAGGATGTCGGCGAGTTCCTCGAGCATCGCGAAGGCCTCCGGTCCGTCCATGCCGCGGCCGCCGGAGACGACGACCTTCGCTTCGGCCAGGCCGACACCGCTTGCCTGCGCTCCGGTGCGGTCCACGATCCCGACCACGAGGTCGGCGTCGGTAACCGGTACGTCGAAGGCCTCGATCTGTGCCGCGCCCGGATCCTCCGTCGCGGCGAAGGCATGGGCCTGGATCGTGGCCAGCAGCACCTGGGCGCTGACCTTGCTGCGCTCGAGCAGGTTGCCGCCCCAACGCGCGCGGGTGACCTCCGCGGTGTCCGGTCCGGTCAACTCGATAGCGCTGCATTCGGTGACCAGCGGCAGATCGCGGATAGCGGCGATGTGCGCGAGAACCTCGCTGCCGCGGGGTGTGCCGGCCGCGAACACCGCACGCGGCGTCAGCCGATCCATGACATCCAGGACAGCACGCGCACTCGCCAGCGGCGTGTAGTCCGCGATCCGGTCGTGCGTGCCGTGATGCACGGTACGCACACCGAAGTTGCCGAGTTCGTCGGCGCACTTCTCCGCATTCGGTCCGACGACCACGGCTTGGACGTCGTCGTCGAGAGTGCGTGCGGCACTGACGACCTGGAACGACAGCGGGTCGATCTCCCCGCGATCGTGATCGACGTAGACGATGATCATGACAACACTCCGATCTGCTTCATGACGTCGACGAGGGCGTCGGCGGCTTCATCGCCGGCGCCGAGATCCTGTGCTCCCTTTGACTCGCGCACCGGGACGGTCAGACCGATCAGTTCGATCCGCGGATCCGCCAGGTTGCCGGCGACCTCCTCGATGGGCTTCTTGCGCGCCTTGATTCGACCGGGTACCGATGGGTAGCGGGGGATGTTGAGTCCGTCCTTGACGGTCACCACCGCCGGCAGCGGCACCGTGTAGACCTCGCGCATGGTGCCGACGGCGCGTTCGACGGTCGCGGTGCCATCGGCGATGGTCATCCCCTTGACCGCGGTGGCCACCGGTCGCCCGAGTCGGTGCGCGAGCCGCACGCCCGTTTGGGCATTGGCGTTGTCCGCGCTCTCCGATCCCAGCAGGATCAGATCGAAGGCAGTGCCATCGGCCTCGATGGCATCGCCCAACGCGGCAGCAGCGGCCTGCGGGTCCACGTCGGTGGTCTCCGATCGAACCCAGATGGCGCGGTCCGCGCCGATCGCGAACTGCTCGCGGATCTGCTCTTCCACGCCCTCGGGTCCGAGGGTGACCAGCGTGACCGTTCCGCCGTGCTCTTCCTTGAGCTGGACGGCCGCCTCGACCGCGCACTCCTCGTGCGGGCTGAGGGTGAAGCCGAGCTTGTCGGTATCGATTGCCATCCCGTCCTCGGTCAGCACGATCGCGCTGCCGAGCGAGGGATAGCGCTTAATGCAAACGCAGATTTCCATCAGCTCACGATCCGTTCGTTGTTCGGGTCGAACAGTGGCGTGGCGCCGACGCGGTCCACCACCACGGGGTAGCGCTCGCCGAGGTACTCGACGAGCAGTTCCTTGCCCTCCACGGCGTGCTCGGGGGGCAGGTAGGCCATCAACAGGTGCTTGCCGAGTGATGGTGCGGAGCCGGCGCTCGTCACGAACGAACGTCGACCGCTCTTGTCGGTGATCGGAGCCCCATCGAGGGTGAGGATCGGCTCCATGCCGAGCATGTAGCGCTTCTCCCCGCTGGAGCTGGTGTGGTCGGTGACCGACAGCGTGCACATCAAGGCGACCGGATCCTCCTCGCGGTGCTTGAGGTAGGCCTCCTTGCCGATGAAATCGGCTTCCTTCACCTTCTTGGGTGCCATTCCCGCCTCGACGACCGTGTACTCGGTATCGAGTTCGGCGCCGTAGGCGCGGTAGCCCTTCTCCATCCGACCGGTGGTGCCGTAGACACCCACGCCGACGGCGATCAGGCCGTGCTGCTGTCCGGCCTCCCAGACCATGTCCCACAGCTTCGCGCCCTGCTCCATCGGCAGGTACAGCTCCCAACCGAGGTCACCCACGTAGGAGATGCGAGAAGCGAGCACCCGTAGCGAGCCCATCTCGATCACGCGACAGGTTCCGAAGGGATGGCCCTCGTGGGACATGTCCGCCGTGGTGAGCGATTGCACGATGGCACGCGCGTTCGGTCCCCACACACCCAGCGTGGTCATCGACGAGGTCAGGTCCTGCAACTGTGCGGTGCCGTCGGCGGGGAGTTGGTCGGCGAACCACTTACGGTCGGCCATTCCGTGCGCGCCACCGGTCACCACGCGGAAGTGGTTCTTGCCCAACCGCATGATGGTGAGGTCGGACTTGAAACCACCCCGCGGGCTGAGCACGGGCGTGTAGATGACCTTGCCGATCGCTACGTCCATTTGCCGCATCGCGGTGCGCTGCACGACATCCAGCGCGCTCGGACCGGTGATGTCGAAGATCGCGAAGGGAGTCAGATCGATCATCCCCGCGGTCTCGCGCATCTGCAGATGCTCGGCGTTGATGATCGGGGACCACCAGCGCGAATCCCATTCCGCGGTTCGCGGCATCACGGCGTCGCCGAACTTCTCGACGAGCGGTGCATTCACCTCGTACCAGAAGGCCCGCTCCCAACCGGCTGCTTCGTAGAAGACCGCCCCGAGCGCCTTTTGCTGCTCGTAGTACGGAGACAGCCGCACATTGCGGTTAGCGGTCCACTGCTCGCCGGGGTGGATGATCCCGTAGGTCTTGATGAAGCCCTCCGAGGTTCGAGCCACCACGTGCTCGCGCGTCTTTTGATGCTCGTAGAAGCGGGCGATGTCCGCGCCGTGCAGATCGATCTCCGGCTCACCTTCGACGATCCACTCCGCCATGGCCTTGCCTACTCCCGGACCTTCCTTGATCCAGACCGCGGCTGCGGACCACAGGCCCTTGACCTCGGGCGTCTCACCCAAGATGGGTGCACCGTCGGGGGTCAAGGAGAGCAGACCGTTGCATGCGTACTTCTCGCCGATGTTCTCATCGCCCACGATGTCGGGCATGAGTTCCATCGCGTGCTCGTCTTGCAGGTCGAAGTCCTCCTGGGTGAAGGGCATCTCGGTCGGCGAGAGCGCGGCTTGCTCGTTCGAGGGGATCTCATCGGCCTCGTACAAGATCGCCCGGTGGGCGTAGGAGCCGATCTCCAAGCCCGTTCCGTGCTGCCGCTCGTACATGAAGGTGTCCATGTCGCGGATGATCGGCCATTCGATATCGCCCTTGGTGTCGGCGAAGAACGGCACCGGACCGATGTCCTTCATCTGATGGACCGCCGGAGTCAACGGGATGGCAGCACCGGCCATCGCCGCGATCCGCGGGCTCCAGCAGCCGCAGGCCACCACGACACAGTCGGTCTCGATGGTGCCCCGGTCGGTGACGACGGCCGAAACCTTGCCGTCGGTGACCTCGATGTCGAGCACCTCGGTGTTCGGCAGGCTGCTCAGTGCCCCCATCTCCTGGGCCCGCTCACGCATGATCGTCCCCGCCCGCAGCGAGTCGACCACGCCAACGGAGGGAGTCCAGAATCCGCCGAGGATCACTTCCTCGTCGATGTAGGGGACCTTCTCCTTGACCTCGGCCGGGGTGAGCATCGCGGTGTCCTCGATCTCGAAGGACTTAGCCGACTGCATGCGCCGATGGAGTTCTTGCATCCGCTCCTCGGTGCGGGCGACCTCGATTCCCCCGCACTCGGTGAACACGCCCATCTCCCGGTACTGACGCACGCTCTCCAACGTCAACTGGGTGATTTCCTTGCTGTGATCGGTCGGGAAGATGAAGTTCGACGCATGTCCGGTCGAACCCCCCGGGTTGGGCAGCGGGCCCTTATCCACCTGGACGATGTCGCTCCACCCCAAGCGCGCCAAGTGGTACACGATGGAGTTGCCGACGATCCCGGCTCCGATCACCACGCACTTGGCACTCGTCGGGGCCTTCAGTTCCTCAGCCATGTACTCCTACCTTCCGTTTCCTGATCGCTTCGTTTCGTTACTACTCGTTGGTGTTTCGTCGTCGTTCTTGTTCTTGCGCTGGTCGGTTCTCGTCTTCGGCCTACAGGGCCCGCCTCATCTCGGCTTCGAAGCCCTCGATGTGCTTGCCCATGACCGTGGTCGCTCGCTCCACGTCCCCGTCTCGGATCGCCTCGAGCAGTTCGCGGTGCTCGAGCACGGCATCTTGCAGATGCGTGACGTTCGTCAGTCCGAGGTACCAGATGCGCAGCGCGTGCGTGTAGTAGCTATCCAGGTTCTGCTCGAGGTAGGCGTTGTGGGTCGCCCGGTAGACGCACTTGTGGATGCGCTCGTCTAGGTCCATCAGGGCCGAGCGGTGTTCGTCGAGATCGTCGCCCTCGATCGCCGCGAGGTCGGTGAGGACGTCGTCGATGATGGCGATGTCCTCGTCGTCGCGTCGTTCGGCCGCCAGGGCAGCGGCGAAGGGCTCCAAGCGTTCACGCACCTCGCTGATCGCCCGCAGGTCGCGGGGATCGACCCCGGCCACGAACATCCCGCGGCGGGGGTAGACGTCGATCAGGTGCTCGGACGCCAGTGCGCGCAGGGCTTCACGCACTGGCGTCCGGCCCATACCGAGTTGCTCGCACAACTCGGATTCCACGATCACCGACCCCGGCTCGAGTTCAGCCGTGCAGATCAGCCGGCGCAGCCGGGCGTAGGCCTGCTCGGCGAGCGAGCCGGTCGGTGCGGACGCGGTGGAAGTCATCGGTATAGATATATCAGTGTTGCCCACTCTTGTACACCAGTTTTCCCGAGAAATTTCCCGACCCCCGACCTCCCCCGTTCCGGCGTCACTCGTCGGGCCGAAATCTGCTGATTTCGCCCGACCTCCGACGCCGGAACGGGGGTTACGGGAGCAGGGACTCGACTTCGGCGGCCAGGTTCTCCCGCCCGACGGGGCGGATCACCAAGGGCAGGCCGAGCGCATCGGCCGCCTCCTGGGCGGCGGTGGTGAGTTCGGCGCGCCGCGCCGGATCCACACCACGGCCGGTCAACCACACGACCTGGCGGTAGTTGCCGAAGTAGTCCTCGCGCAGCTGCGGATACCGATCCAGACCCAATTCGACGATCACCGAACGATGGAAGCCCTGTACGAGGAAGTCGGTCAGTAGGTACGTGCCCGGCTCGGCCGCCATCAATTCCGCGATCTGCTCGCGTCCGGCGTACAGGTCGTAGCAGTGATCGCCGGCCAACCGGCGCAGGCCACGACGTTCGCACACCTCGTCCAGTGCCCCGTAGGTGCCGCAATCCGCGTAGCCGATCGCCCAGGTGCGGTGCCGTCCGGTGTGCCGATCCAGTAACTCCTCCACGGCTCCGGCGATCTGCTCGGGGTGGTTGTGCAACAGCGGCGGCAGCGGATAGATCGCCACATCCCACTGGCGCTCGGCCTGGAGTTCGCGAAGGTCCGATGCGAGCGCACCGCACGCGATGAGTCCGACCTCGGGCGCACTCACGTGACCGGGAAGGCCAGTTCCTCCACGAAGCGATCGTTGAAGTCCTCCCGATCGGAGAGTTCGACGTAGTTGATCACTTCGACGAGCGTGTGCGCGCCGTTGCGCTCCGAACCGGACAGCAGCGCCATCTTCGCGCCCTCCCCGGCAACGTTCCCCGCACTGACCACGCGCGGCACGGAGATATCCGGCACCAGCCCGATGCGGATGGCGTTCTTCGGCGACAGGTAACTACCGAACGAGCCGGCGAGCAGTACCTGCTGGACTTCCTCGGGCTTGATTCCGAACTCCTCGAGCAAGATGGCCCAGCCGGTCGAGATCGCCGCCTTCGCGAACTGCAGTTCGCGAACGTCGCGCTGGGACAGGTAGACCACCCGATCCAGGCTCGCCGGGTCGATCGGTACCTCACCGGAGAGTGCGAAGACCCGCTCCTGACCGCGCATCACCAATCGGTCGGCAACCTGCGGTGCTACTTCGCGGGCCAGCTCATCGGAGACGAACCGACCGGAGGCATCGATCAAGCCCACCCGCACCAGTTCGGCCACCGCATCGACCAAGCCCGAGCCGCAGATGCCCGTCGGCTCGGCTCCCTCGATCACCTCGATGTGCAGCCCGGAGTCGTCTATCCGGACGACTTCGATCGCGCCCGCGGCTGCCCGCATCCCACAAGCGATGGACGCCGCCTCGAAGGCCGGACCAGCGGGTGCCGCGGTGGCGAGCAACTGTTCTCCGTTGCCCAGGATCATCTCGCAGTTCGTGCCGACGTCGATGAACAAGCGGATGCGCTGATCGCGGTCCATGCCGCACGCCAACGCCCCGGCGACGATGTCGCCACCGACGTACGCACCGAGCGCGGGGAACAGACAGGCACGTGCACGGGGGTTGACCTTGATACCGAGTTCGTCGGCCTTGACATCCGGGTAGTCCTCGGCGGCCAGGATGAACGGCGCGACGCCGAGGGGTTCGGGATCGATACCCAAGGTGATCTGCACCATGGTGGCGTTGCCGGCCAGCGCCACCTGGTAGACCTCGGCTCGCTCGACACCGGCTTCGGTGCAGACTTCCTCGGTCAACTCATCGAGGGTGTCGTGCGCGAGTTGCTGCAAGGACTCCAGCGACGACGGATCCAGCATCGTGGCACTGATGCGGCTGATGACGTCCGCGCCGTACCGCTGCTGCTTGTTGAGCATCGAGGAGACCGCCAACGGCATTCCGTTCGTGAGGTCCAGCAAGGTCGCGACCACGCTGGTGGTTCCGAGGTCGAAGGCGATTCCGAATACGCGATCGCTGGTGTCCCCGGGTTCGACGGCCACCAGGATGTCGTCCACCACGACGGCAGTCACTTTGAAGTCCGCACCCCGAAGTACCCGCGGCAATCCCCGCAGGACCATCGGATCGGCGGACGAGGCGATATCGGTGATGCCGTCCATCACGCGCCGAAGGTCCGGCCGTTGATCCGACAGGTTCGGCTCGGGTAGCTCCAGGAAACGCTTGAGCACGGTCGGGCGGTGGATGACCTGACGGCCGACGCCAACTGTCGATGCCTTCGGTCGGGTGGTCAGCGGTGGCACGTGGACGCGCAGATCGCTCCACGCCGCTGCCTGGCAGGCCAGGCGCCATCCGGCGGCCATCTCCTCTTCGGTGAAGGCGCGCGCATCGACGCTGCCCGCCGGCACCTCGCCTTCGAGGATCTGTACCCGGCACTTGCGGCACGTGCCGTGGCCACCGCAGGTCGAGTCGACCGCGATGGCGTTCCAGCTCGCCACATCGAAGACGTTCACCCCGACCGGAGCCCGCACTTGCTTTCCCGACGGTTCGAAGACCATCGCCACCCGGGCGACTTCGGTCGTGTCCGGTTCCTCGAGGTTGGGAACCTCCGGGCCGGGGTCCTCGATCAGGACGGTCGTATCGAGTTCGACTTCCTCGCTTTCGGGGGCGAACTCCGGTAGGACGACCGCCTCATCTGCGTCGCCCGTGCTACCCGAGACCTGCTTCGAACCCGGATCCGCCATCGACTGCCGCTACCCCTTCGCTGCTTCCTTCGCCCGGTGCGAGGAAATCCAGTTCATCCCCCACTCGTCGTTACCGAGCATCAGGTCCGCCGCCTTGACCGCCGTCACGATCTGATCCGTCCGTGCGTCCATGATCGCGCTCGTTAATCCTGCACCCATCGCCATCGGAAGGAACACGGAATTGAGGGTGTGTCGGTCGGGCATTCCGAAGGAAACGTTGGACGCCCCCAGGGTCATGTTCACCCCGATCTTGTCGGCGATCAGTTCGATGGTCTCCAAAGTGCGTACGACCATCTGCGAGTCGGCTCCGATCGGCATCGCGAGTGGGTCGATGACGATGTCCTCGATGGGGATCCCGTATTTGCTGGTCGCCGTCTCGACGATGTACTCGGTGAGCTCGAAGCGCCGCTGTGGCTCCTCCGGGATCTCCTTGTCGTCGTTGGGCAAGGCGATGACCGCCGCTCCGTACTTCTTCACCAAGGGCAGGATCAGTTCCATTCGCTCGTCCTCGGCCGTCACCGAGTTGACCAGCGCCTTGCCCTCGTAGGCCGCCAGACCCGCATCGAGGGCCTCGACGATCGAGGAGTCGATGCACAGCGGCATGTCGGTCAGGCCCTGGATCAGCTTCACGGCCTCGGCGAGGAGCGCGGCCTCATCGACCAACGGGGCACCCATGTTGACGTCGAGCATCATCGCGCCACCGGCTATCTGATCGGCGACGTCCTTCTCCACCGCCGATAGGTCTCCGGCTCGCAGCTGCTCTTGGAAGGCCTTGCGTCCGGTGGGGTTGATGCGCTCGCCGATGATGCAGAAGGGCTGGTCCGATCCGATCGTCAACGTCTGGTTGGCGGAACTGACGGTGGTGTGCATGGTGCTCCTAGGGTTGGGTGGCTGGCGCCAGCGGTACGTGTGCCCTGTTCGTGTGCCTTACGCGGTCGCGGCCGCGCTCGGAGCGAAGGCCGGCCCGAGCGCGAGGTCGCTCACGAGTCGGCGCAGTGAATCGTCGTGGCGGAAATCCGTGATGTGCACGCCGGCTACTCCCGGCAGGGCGAGGGCATGCTCGACTTGCTCGCGGACCAGCAGGTAGGACTCCTCGGCCGCATCCTCGGCGTTGGCGATCCGATCGATGACCGGCGCTGGGACGTGGATCCCGGGAACCTGCCCGTCCATGAAGCGCAAGGCGCCGGGGCTCTTGGTCAAGATCACCGTCGGCAAGATCGCCGCGCGCTCGGCCACCCCGTTGGCGACGACGCCGGCCATGAACGACTCCAGGGCATGCGGTTCATAGCCGATCTGCAACTGCAGGAAGCGCGCACCGGCATCGACCTTCATCTTCGCCCGTCGAACTCGGACCTCCGGTGGTGGAGCGAATGGGTTCTCCACCGCACCGATCAGGAGTTCCTTGGGGTGCTTGAGTTCACGCCCGGAGAGGTAGTGGCCCCGCGAGATCCCGTTCATGACGGAGATGAGCTGCGGGCTGTCGAGATCGAAGACGCGGCGCGCTTCGGGTTCATCGCCCGCTGTGACGTCGTCGCCGGTGAGTGCGCAGAAGGTCGTCACCCCGTGCATCGAGGCACCGACCACGTCGGCCTGCGCGGCGAGTCGGTTCTTGTCCCGGCACACGACCTGCATGATCGGCTCGACACCGAGTTGCTTGACGGCGATGGCCATCGAGACGTTGCTCGCGTGCGCGTGCGCTGCCGGGTTGTCGGTGATGTTCACGGCATCCACGTAGGGCCGATAGTGATCGAGGGCAGCCGCGACCGTGTCGAGATCACCGCCGTCCAGCGATGGGAATTCGGCCGTGACGATGGGGCGTCGTCGATCCGCGAGCAGTCCCCCGAAATCCTCCATGCCTAGCCCTCCTGCCAACCGGCCGGCGTCTGCCGGTCCCGACCACTGACCAGGTTCAACCAGGACGAATCGCCCTTGAGTTCGTTGTTGACGGGCGGGCGCATGTGCGTGATCTCCTCGCGCCACGTCTTGGGCAGCAGCGGCATGTTCTCCGCACGGTCATGCGCCTTGACCCACACGCACCGCATCTCGGGCTTCACCTCGCACTTGCCGTCCGGGCGAACCCCGCCGCATGGCCCGTTGCGCAGCGTCTTCGGGCAGGTCATCGGGCAGGTCATCCCGGTGGAGTGCAACACGCACTGACCGCACATCTGGCAGTCCCAGACCGGCCCCTTCACCACGTGCTCGACGACGGGGAGCAGTTTGCGCAGCACGTCTAGGCCTCGGCGCCGGCGCGGACGGTCAGCAGTTCCTTGGCCACCCGGACGGCGGTTGCGGCATCCGCCGCGTAGCCGTCGGCACCGGAGACGTCCGCGTACTCCTGGGTTACCGGCGCACCTCCGACCATGATGATGACGTCGTCGCGCAGACCCGCCTTCTCGATCGCGTTGATGTTGGCCTTGAACATCGGCATGGTCGTGGTCAAGAAGGCGGACATTCCCACGATGTCCGGCTTGTGCTCCTCGATCGCCTCGATGAACTTCTCCGGGGGAACCTGGACGCCGATGTCGATCACATGGAAGCCCGCTCCCTCGAGCATGATGTTGACGAGGTTCTTGCCGATGTCGTGGACATCGCCCTTGACGGTCCCCATCAAGAAGGTCCCGACGCTCTCGGCGCCGGTCTGGGCGAGCAGCGGACGCAGTACCTCGAGCGCACCCGCCATCGCCTTCCCGGCGACCAGCATCTCGGGAACGAAGAAGTCACCACGCTCGAAGCGGGCGCCAACCTCCTCCAGGGACGGGATCAAGGCGTCGAAGAGCAAGGTGTCCGGAGACATGCCCGCTTCCAAGCCCTGGGCGGTGTAGTCGAGGACGGCCGGCGCGTTGCCGACCATGGTCTCGTCGTACAGCGCCTTCAAGATGTCGTCCGGCGTCATGCGGCACCCACCCTTCCTCCTGTTTGCGTGACACTCGTACTGCCTGAGTCCGTCGAACCCGCGCTCGATGCCAGCGCATCGGTGGTCGCTTGGGCTGCGGTGACGAGAAGTTCCGCGTAATCCCGCGTGACCTCACGCGACATCCGCAACGTGGGTCCGGAGATGGAAAGCGCCCCGACCACGCTGCCGTCGGCACTGAAGACCGGCGCCGCGACGGCGATCAGGCCCTCCTCTAGTTCCCCGTCCGCCAGCGCCCAACCACGCTCGCGCAC
>CAJXNV010000014.1 GCA_913057155.1 uncultured Actinomycetes bacterium
GTCTTCGCTCCCGGCTTGCGAACACCACGGACAGCCATGCACATGTGTTCGGCCTCGATCACGACGATGGCACCCCGCGGTTCCAGGATCCGCATCAGCGAATCGGCCACCTGGGAGGTGAGTCGTTCCTGGACTTGGGGTCGCCGGGCGAAGACGTCGACGAGTCTGGCGAGTTTCGACAAGCCGGTGATGCGGCCGGACTTATTCGGTAGGTAGCCGACGTGCGCGACACCGTAGAACGGCAACAGATGGTGCTCGCAGGTGCTGTACAGCTCGATGTCCTTCACCAGGACGAGTTCGTCGTGCCCGAGATCGAAGGTGGTGGTGAGGACATCCTCGGCGCTTTGCCTAAGGCCCCCGAACACCTCGGCGTAGCTACGCGCGACTCGATCAGGAGTGCTCTTCAATCCGTCGCGATCGGGATCCTCGCCGATCGCGATGAGCAGATCGCGGATGGCCTTCGCGACGGCGTCGGCGTCGTATTCGCCGGCAGTGGAATCGGTGCCGGAGTGCACCGGATCGATGGACACCGGTGGACCTAGCGGGACTCGGGATCGTGAGATTCGTTCATCGCCTTCTCCAGCCCCGAGGTCGACGAGTGGCCGTTCGATGAAGCACCCGGGAAGGGAATCGGTCCACGGGTGTCCGGGGCGCGTCGCGCAGAACCCGTCCAGGCGGGCCGCGGGGAACGTAGTTTCAATTCGGTGAAGATCTCCTCGATCTCGGCCTTGTCCAACGTCTCGCGCTCGAGCAGGGCCAGAACCAGGGCATCGAGCACATCCCGGTTCTCCACGAGGACGTCGTACGCCTCCTGATGCGCGGCTTCGATGAAGGTGCGTACCTCCTCATCGATGGCCGCTGCCACTTCCTCGGAGTAGTCGCGCATATGGCCCATGTCCCGGCCGAGGAACACTTCGCTTTGCTCCTGGCCGTAACGGATCGCTCCGAGGCGTTCGGTCATGCCGTACTGGGTGACCATCGCGCGGGCTACCGAGGTGGCCTTCTCGATGTCGTTAGCCGCACCGGTGGTGGGATCGTGGAAGATCAATTCCTCGGCTGCGCGGCCACCGAGCATGTAGGCGAGCTGGTTCAGCATCTCGCTGCGGGTGGTGGAGTACTTGTCCTGATCGGGCAGCACCATGGTGTACCCGAGGGCGCGACCGCGGGGCATGATCGTGATCTTGTGCACCGGATCGTTGCCCGGTAGCGCCGCGGCGACCATCGCATGCCCGGCCTCGTGATAGGCCGTGATCGTCTTCTCGTGATCGTCCATGATCCGAGTGCGCTTCTGCGGACCGGCGATCACCCGGTCGATGGCCTCGTCGAGGGACTCGTCGTCGATGAAGGTCTTGTCCGAACGCGCGGTCAGCAGCGCGGCCTCGTTCAGGACATTCGCGAGGTCGGCACCGGTGAAGCCGGGAGTGCGGCGGGCGACGGCCATCAGATCGACATCCTCGGCGACCGGCTTGCCCTTGGCGTGCACTTGCAGGATCTCGTAGCGCCCGTTCAGGTCCGGGCGTTCGACGGCGATCTGACGATCGAACCGGCCCGGACGCAACAGGGCGGGATCGAGGATGTCCGGACGGTTCGTGGCCGCGATCAAGATGACCCCGCCGGTTACGTCGAAACCGTCCATCTCCACGAGCATCTGGTTCAGCGTCTGCTCGCGTTCGTCGTGTCCACCACCGAGTCCCGCGCCGCGATGACGTCCGACCGCATCGATCTCGTCGATGAAGACGATCGCCGGTGCATTGGCCTTCGCCTGCTCGAACAGATCGCGTACTCGGCTGGCACCGACGCCGACGAACATCTCCACGAAGTCCGAGCCGGAGATGGTGTAGAAGGGAACTCCGGCCTCGCCGGCGACGGCTCGTGCGAGCAGCGTCTTACCGGTTCCCGGTGGCCCGTACAGCAAGACGCCCTTGGGGATCTTGGCGCCGACCTTCTGGAAGCGTTCGGAATCGGCGAGGAAGTCCTTGATCTCGACGAGTTCCTCGACAGCCTCATCGGCTCCGGCCACGTCCTCGAAGGTGGTCTGCGGCATGTCCTTGGTGAAGGTCTTGGCCTTGGACTTGCCGAAGTTCATCAGGCGACCGCCACCGCCTTGCATCTGGCTGAAGATGAACACCATGAGCAAGATGAGCAGGGCGAAGGGAAGCAGCGAGATGAACAAGGTGACCAGGATGTTCTCGCTGGGAACCACCACGTTGTATCCGCCAGGCAACTGACCGGCGTCGGTTCGCTCCTGCAGCAGGTTCTGCAGTTCGACGCCCTGCCCGGTGATGTAGTGGGAGCGGACCTGATCGCCGTTCTTCAAGGTCAGCTCGAGAACCTGATCACGGTCGATGAGCGTGGCGGTATCCACACTGCCCGAAGTGATCCGCGAAACCGCCTCGCCGGTGTCGATCTCCTCGGGTGCTCCGAGCCCGGAGATCACGCTGGAACCGACCAGCACGAGGACGACGGCCATGGCGATCCAGAAGATCGGGCCGCGCAGCCACCGCTTCACGTTCACCGCTTAACGGTAACGGACTCGCGATTCCCCGCCCACCGGTCGGGGGGCGGGAGGCTTCAGCCGAGCGCGAACCCTGCGAGTGGACGCCCTGCGCTGGCCGAGGGCCTAGTTCGAATAGACGTGTGGAGCGAGGGTGCCCACGCAGCGCAGATTGCGGTAGCGCTGGTCGTAGTCCAGCCCGTAACCCACCACGAACTCGTTGGGAATATCGAAACCGATGTACTTGGGCTCCACCGCGACCTTGATGGCGTCCGGCTTGCGCAGCAGTGTGAAGACCTCCAGGGAGGCGGGCCGCCGGGACTTCAGGTTCTTCAGCAGCCAGGACAAGGTCAGGCCCGAATCCAAGATGTCCTCGACGATGAGGACATCGCGATCGGCGACGTCGGCGTCCAGGTCCTTCAGGATCCGTACGACCCCACTCGACGTGGTGCCCGAGCCGTAGGAGGAGACCGCCATCCAGTCCATATCGGCGTGGATGTGCAGGGCGCGCGCGAGGTCGGCCATCACCATCACCGCACCGTTCAGGACACCTACGAGTAGCGGGGTCCGACCGGCGTAGTCGGTGTCTATCTGTGCGGCGATCTGGGCGATGCGCTCGTGCAATTGCGCCTCGGTGAGGAGCACGTGGTCGAGGTCGGCTTCGACGTCTTCGGATTCCACTCAGATCTCCCGGGGTTCAGCGGTGAGGGTAAGCCTTCCACACTCGATGCGTGCCTCGATCGGGCCCGGCAGCCGCGCCGGCCCCTGTCCCTTCCAACGCGAGACCATCGCCTCCACCTGCTGGATGTGATCGAAGGTGAGGTCGTCGCCGATACCGGCCAGATGCTGGTGCATCGCACGGATGATCCGGGTGCGGATGGCTCGCGGCAGTTCGCTGAGCGCATCGGTGGACACCGCGCACCGATGGGGTTCGCATTCCACGATCCGTTCGAACTCGCCTCGGGTCCAGGTCTCCAACGCTTCGGCATCGTCTCCGAGCAGGGCCGCCGAGCGTGCCAGGCTCTGCGCGAGACCGGGACCGAGTTCGGCTTCGAGCACTCCCAGGCTGCGCCGCACCCGCACCCGTGCGTAACGCGGGTCGTGGTTGTGCGGGTCATCCCAGGGCGCGAATCCTCGAGCGGTGAAACGCTCCTGGGCTACCTCATGCACCTGCGCACGCGTGCTACCCAGGAATGGGCGGTGCCACGGTGGATCGCACGAACGCATAGCGGCCAGGGAACGCGCGCCCGAACCGCGGGCCAGTCGCAACAGCACGGTCTCGGCCTGATCGTCGAGGGTGTGCGCGAGCAGGATCTGCTGCGAGCCTCGCTCGCGTGCGACCTGCTCGAGGGCGGCCCGCCGGGCCCGCCGGGCTGCTGCCTCCGGCCCACCCTCGTCTGCTACCTGCACCCGCCGGATCTCGACATCGTCGATACCGACGCTGCGGCAGGCATCGGCCGCCCGGTGGGCAACCTGCGCCGAGTCGGCTTGCAGCCCATGATCGACGATGCACACCGTGAGGGAACCCCCGGCTCGGGGTACCGCCCAAGCCGCTGCATCGGCGAGCACCAGGGAATCCGGGCCACCCGAGCACCCGACCACCACCGCACCGCCTTCGATGCATTCGGCTACGGCATGCCGAAGGGACTGCGCTTGAGGGCTGACGCTCACGCAGCGATCCCGCGCACACGCGCGAGCCAGCGATCGGGGTCTCGAACCTCCTGGGCGCTCGGTAGGTTCTCGGCCCGATCCCAGACGCGGTTGACCGTGGCCATGCCGCCCTCGGCCATCAGCGCGCGGACGAAGGCCGCGCCTTCGCGGTACTGGGCCATCTTGGCGTCCATCCCCAACGCCTTACGCCACAGCGAATCCGCACCCCGGACACTGGCCTCGCTCGCCCTGCGACTCTCGAAGCGTTCCCTGATCTGCGGCACGGTCGGGATGATCGAGGTGTCGACCTCGTCCATGACCACATCCGCGTGCCCCTCGAGGACGGACATCAAACCGGTGATCTCGTCGAGCACGGCGCGCTGTTCGGGGGTTTGCGCGGCGGTGATCAGATCGGGGGTGCGCCGCTTGATGATCGCATCGAACACCTCACCCGCGATCGCCAGGAGACGTTCCCCGGATGAGGTCTCATCGAAGGTCTGCAATGCCCGCGTGATGAGATCCCGGAAGTAGCCGTCGAGCCAGGGAACTGCGCCGAACTGCACTCGATGGGTCTCCTCGTGCAGGCACACCCACAACCGGAAGTCCCGCGGCTCGACTTCGAGTACCCGCTCGATATGCACGATCGTCGGGGCGACGAGTAGTAGCCGCCCGGGGTCGGCGAGCGCTTCGTACTGACCGAGCACCTTGCCGCTCAGCCAACCGAGGGCCGCTCCGACCTGCACCGCACTGGCACGCGGACCGATGGCCTTCGCCGCGTTCGATGATTCCTCATGCCGCTCCAGAGCGGCTGGCCATAGCGAGAGGACCTTGCCCATCGCGGCGACGTTCGAATCGATCCAGTCCCCGCGGTCGACGACCACCGCGGGGTGGCCCGGCTCGGCTTCCATCCCGGTGATCGCGTGCACGTGCTCGCGCGCTTGTGTGGCGTGATCGCGCAATTCGGCGACCACGTTGCGTGCCTGGTCCAACGTCAAGTCCGGTCCATCGGGTGCGAAACGACGCCCGACTCGTCCGGCGAGTTCGAAATCGATCGGATCGCTCATCGCGGGGCCACCGGTGCGTCGGCCCCCGGTGGGCGGGCGACCATCGCGACGACGTTCCCGGTGAGAGTCCAAGGCCCCGCTGCGTACGGGATCAGCAGTGCATCGCCGCGGGTGACTTCCCGACCGTGATCGCCGATCGTCAGCACGCCGTGCCCGTCGGTGACGAGCACGATCGCGAAGCCGGCTTCTACCCGGCCCGCATCTACCAGGCCGGCATCGACGAGTGCGGGCTCACCCGAACCACCGGGTGCCAGACGATGGAGACGGAAGTAGGGGTCGGCTTCGAGCGGCAGGGCCGTGACCAGGCCCTCTCGCTCGATGTCCTCCCGGCGAACCACGAGTCGGTCGAGATCGGAATCGGAGACTGCGGCGGTATCGACCGCCTGCAAAGCGGTGTCGAAGCCGAGATCGAGGTGGCCGTCCTTGAAGCCGTCGACGGCGAAGCCTTCCCACTCCAGCAGGATGGATAGATCGGTCGGCTCTTGCAGTTCGAGGACGAAAACACCCGCTTGGACCGTGTGCGGGAGTCCGGCCGGGACGAGCATGGCGTCACCGGGGCGCACTTCGCGGGTGCGTAGGGCGGACAGCAGGGCTTCGCTCTCGCGATCCATCACCCATTCGCGCATGCGCTCCATGGACATGTCCTCGGCGAATCCCACACCGACCCGCGCACCGGGGGGAGCATCGAGCACGTACCAAGCTTCGGTCTTGCCGTGTGCGAGCCCGAGGTGCGTGCGGGAGAAGTCCCGCGTGGGATGCAGGTGCACCGGGAGTCGTTGGTCGAGGTCGAGCAACTTCACCAGCAGTTCGGTACTGACCCCGTAACGGTCGACATGATCGGGGCCGAGCCAAGCGTTGGGATCGGCGCTGATCGCCTCGGCGAGGTACGTGCCGTCCGGCAGCACGGTCAGGCCCGCCGGCGCCTGACCGAACCGGGCGGTTGCCGATCCGATCCATTCCTCGGGCCTGCGTGGTCCCCCGGGGCCATGACGCAGGGCGCCTATGCGATCGCCGCCCCGGTAGAAGTGGTCGAACTGGTTGACCGGCAGGACGATCGGATTGTCGTAGCCCATTAACGGCACCCACATTCTGCGAGTTTGCTGGCGATTCGATCCATAGTGTCACGCGCCTGCGCTTGCGAGCGCACACGATTCGCGAGGACGACGAACACCAGGGGGCGTTCATCGGAGTCCAGCACCGTGCCCGCTAGCGCGCCGACTCCGGTGAGGGTTCCGGTCTTCGCGCGCACTACGCCACGGCCGGCCGATGTGGCGCGCGTGGCGAACCGGTCGGCCAGCGTGCCGGAGACGCCCGCCACCGCGAGCCCGCCGGAGATTGCACTCCACCTCTCCTCGCGGACTACGTCGCTGAGTACCTCGGCGATGGTGATGGGCGCGACTTCGTTGCGACCGGACAGCCCGCTGGCGTCGGCCAATTCCATCCCCGAGATATCGATCCCGGCTTCGGCGAGGACCTGGGTCATGGCGCGCGCGCCACCGGCGAAGGATCCGTCCTGCAGGACCGCCCTGCCGACGAGGTGACCGAGGGATTCGGCTACGTCGTTGTCGGACTCGGTGAGCATCATCTGCACGATCTCGGTGATCGTCGCGGACTCCACCCGCGCGAGCTCGCGCGCTGAACTCGGTGCCACTCCCCGTTCGATGCCGCGCACCTGCACACCCTGCTTCTCGAGGTAGTTGGCGAAAGCCCGAGCAGCCTTGCGAGCCGGATCCTTCACCCGAGCGCGGGAATCCGCGGACCTGCGTCCTTGATCCATCATCAACGCCGAGACCGGCGCGGCCACCCCCGAAGCCGGGAAACCATCCGCCCATCCCGGGCCCAACTTCCGGCCGGTGAACAGCGAATCGTCGAACACGACATCCACCCGGGTGGTGCCACCGAGTGCCGTCGCGGTTTCGCGCGCCAACCTGCGGATCGTCGCGGGGCCCTGGGGACGTGCGTCTCGCTCGTCCTTGCGAGCCAAGGTGGCATCTCCCCCACCCACGAGGTAGACGACATCCCCCGCCGCGGCGGACGTGGTGGCCAACCTGGTGCGGGGCCCGAGCGCCTCGAGCGCGGCTGCGGCGGTGAGGATCTTCAGGCTCGACGCGGGTATCAAGGCACGCTGGGCACGGTCGTCGTACAGCACTGCGTCGGTGCCCGGATCGACCACCACCACACCGGATCGGCGCAGGGCCTTGGACGTGGCGAGCTCGTCGATTTGGTCGATCACTCCCGCTGCGCTGGGCCCGGTGCCGGAATCGGCGGCCACCGCCGACCATGGAGTGTTCGGGTTGCTCGGGTTAGCGGAGGGGGAGGCCGGGGGCAAGGTATCGGCGCCTAGGGCCGGAGGTGCGCTCGCGGTGGGGACCGCCAGCACCGCCGGGAAGGCCAGGATGCCCGCCGCGGCCAAGGCTCCCGCGCGCGTACGCAGCGCTGTCATCGCGCCTCCTTCCGGCCGTTACCCTACGCAGAACCGCAGTGGTCGAAGGGGCACCGGTACCGATACGCGTCACGGTTAAGGGGAGAAGCATGGAACCGCTGGAGTTCGACGTCACCATCGAGATACCGGCCGGAAGCCGCAACAAGTACGAGATGGACCACACCACCCACCGCATCCGCCTAGACCGGATGCTGTTCACCTCGACCCGGTATCCGCACGATTACGGGTACATAGACGACACCCTCGGCCTGGACGGCGATCCGCTCGATGCGCTCGTGCTGGTGCAAGAGCCCACCTTCCCCGGGGTGGTCATCGGCTGTCGAGCAGTCGGCATGTTCCGCATGACGGACGAAGCAGGTGGAGACGACAAGGTGCTGTGCGTGCCATCGGGGGATCCACGGATGGAGCACATGCGGGACATCCACCATGTGGCCGAGTTCGACCGGCTGGAGATCCAACACTTCTTCGAGGTCTACAAGGACCTCGAACCCGGCAAGTCCGTGGAGGGCGCGACCTGGGTGGGTCGTACCGAGGCGGAGAAGGAGATCCGGGAATCCTGGGAGCGGCACCAACAGACCCTGAAGTGACCTGACGAAGGTCCCGAAGAGTCCTGCGCTTCGGCCCTGCCGAACCCACCTCCCCCCGCCGTAGCGTCGGGGACATGAGGAGATTAGTGATTCTCGGCGGTGGAACCGCCGGAACGATGGCCGCCAACAAACTGCGCAAGGAACTCGGCGCTTCGGACTGGGCGATCACCGTCATCGATGCCGATGACGAGCACCGCTACCAGCCCGGCTACCTGTTCATGCCGTTCGGCACCTACTCACCCAAGCAGGTGACGAAGTCCCGCCGGGCGACGCTCCATTCGGGCGTCGATCTGCAATACGGCGAGATCGATGCCGTCCGCGCCGACGAGCAAGTGGTGGCGCTCACCGATGGTCGCGAGTTCGGCTACGACATGCTCATCATCGCCACCGGTGTGAGCCCCCGGCCGGACCAGACGGACGGGATGCTCGGCCCGCAGTGGCGCGAGTCGATCCACGAGTTCTACAGCTACGAAGGATCGGTGGCCCTCGCGGAGAAACTGCGCGACTGGGAGGGCGGTCGACTAGTCGTCAACATCGTCGAGATGCCCATCAAGTGCCCGGTCGCTCCCTTGGAGTTCGCTTTCCTCGCAGATGCCTTCTTCACCGAGAAGGGCATCCGCGACAAGGTCGAGATGACGTATGTGACCCCGCTGCCGGGAGCCTTCACCAAGCCGATCGCGGCGGAGGCCTTCGGCAACACGCTCGAGGAGAAGGGCATCGACGTCGAGCCGGACTTCATGTTGATGGAGATCGACGATGACAAGAAGGCGTTGGTGTCCTACGACGAGCGCGAGGTCCCCTTCGACCTGCTGGTCACGGTGCCGTTGAACATGGGCCAGGACTTCGTGGCGCGCTCCGGCTTGGGGGACGAACTCAATTTGGTGCCCGTCGACAAGTTCACCCAACTGTCCACGCAGTACGACAACATCTTCGCGCTAGGAGACGCCAACGACATCCCCGCATCGAAGGCGGGATCCGTGGCGCACTTCGAGATCGACGTCTTCGTGGAGAACTTCCTGCAGCACATCGCCGGCAAGGAGATGACCCACAAGTTCGACGGGCACGCCAACTGCTTCATCGAGACCGGTGGCGGCAAGGCGATGCTCATCGACTTCAACTACGACTACGAACCCCTGCCCGGCAAGTTCCCCTACGCCGGAGTAGGCCCGATGAACCTACTCAAGGAGAGCCGGGTCAACCACCTCGGCAAGCTCGCGTTCCGGTGGATCTACTGGAACGTGCTGATGCCGGGGCGTTCGATGCCGCTGCCCGCGCACATGTCCCTGAAGGGCAAGCGCACCGACCTACTGCAAACCGAAGACAAGAAGGAACCGGCGCTTTCGGCCTAGGAAGCACCAGCCAGGCACACGTGAGGAGTTGATCGCCATGGCAACGACAGTTATCAACGGCAAGGAGCTCGTCGTCGACGACGAAGGGTTCATGACCGAGTACGACCAATGGGACGAGAACATCGGCCAGGAGTTGGCCACCGCGATCGGTGTCGACATGACAGACGATCACTGGAAGGTCATCCGATTCCTTCGGGAGGACTTCCAGGCCAAGGGCGAGACCCCGACCATCCGCCGGGTCTCGACTGCCGGTGGGGTCGACACCAAGACGCTCTTTCGGCTCTTTCCCAAGAAGCCGGCGAAGAAGATGTCCTACATCGCCGGCCTGCCCAAGCCCCATGGCTGCGTCTAGGAGGCTGACATGACCGCAACTGCGGAGATGATCGTCCCGTCCTTCGACGACGACGTCGAGACCGACCGGACGCTGGCCATCATCTGCTCCAAGGGCAGCTTGGACATGGCCTACCCGGGGCTGATCCTCGGCAATGCCGCCCTCGGTGAAGGGGTGGATGTCCACCTGTTCTTCACCTTCTGGGGATTCGACATGATCACGAAGGGTCGCATGGAGCACCTGAAGTTCTCCCCGGTCGGTAACCCGGCCGCGCACATGCCGGCCGCGCTGGCGCCGCTTCCGGGAATGACCTCGATGGCTACCCACATGATGAACAAGTCCCTGGAGGAACTCGACATCCCACCGGTTCCGGAATTCCTGGAACTGCTGAAGGCATCCGGTGCGAAGTTGTGGGCCTGCAGGCTCAGCGCCGACATGAACCATGTAGACGAATCAGATCTCTTCGATGATCTCGACGGCATCATCAACGCCAGCGACTTCATCGAGTTGACCGAAGGGGCGCAACTCCTCTTCATCTGAGTGGACGCTCGGGTGAGCGCTCCCTCGCGAAGGGACCGGCTATCGGCCGGTCCCTTCGACTATTCCTGATCGTTGCGAACGTGGTCCCCGCCGTGGATTTGATCCAGCGCGTGCGGGAGCACCGGGCCGAGTGCTGCCAGGCCGTCCTTGCATCCACCTGTGGATCCCGGCAGGTTGACGATCAAGGTCGTGCCCGCGATACCGGCGATGCCCCGGGACAGGATCGCGGTGGGGATGCCCTTCGATACGCCGTAGTTGCGGACGGCCTCGGCCAACCCCGGTGATTCGCGTTCGATGACCGCACGGGTCATCTCCGGCGTCAGATCCGTGGGGGTGTGTCCGGTGCCCCCCGTAGTGAGCACGAGATCGAAGCCCGAGCGCACGGCGGCGGCGAGCGCATCGGCTACCGGCTGCCCATCGGCCACCACCTGCGGGCCTTCCGCCTCCAGGCCCAGGTCGCGCAGACCCGCGACGAGGATCGGGCCGGAGGTGTCCTCCCACTCACCGCGCGAAGCACGGTTCGATGCCGTGACCACGAGTGCGCGGTAGGTCATCGATCCTCCGAGCGCAGGTAGTGCCCCGATCGCCCGCCGCTCTTCTCCAGCAGGACGACCCGCTCGATCATCGCCGACCGATCGACACCCTTGACCATGTCGATCATCGCCAAGGCGCCGACACTGGCACCGGTCAGGGCTTCCATCTCCACTCCGGTGCGATCGGCAGTGCGCACGGCCACCGTGATCCGCACTCCCCCATCCTCGACCTGCAGGTCCACATCCACCCCATGGATCGCTATCGGATGACACAAGGGCACGAGGTCGGCGGTGCGTTTGGTGCCACCGATCGCCGCGATCCGCGCAACGGCCAACGCATCACCCTTGGGGACGCCGGCACCGCGCAGGAGCGCGACGACTTCCGGGCCGACCGCGACGAACGACTCGGCGACGGCACGCCGATCGCTGACGTCCTTGGCTGCGACATCGACCATGCGGGCGTCGCCGGACTCGTCGAGATGGGTGAAATCGGTCACCGCACGTCCTCGCGCAGGTCGACGATGTCCACTGTGTCCCCCGCACCCACGTGCCCGACTCCCTCGGGGACGACGATCAGGCAATCGGATTGCGCCAAACCACCGATCACGTGCGAACCCTGACCGCCGCCCACCGGTTCGACGCGCCCGTCGCCCAGGAAACGACCGCGCGCGAACTGCCGCTTGGCTTCCGGGGAATCCATCGCCTTGGTTATCTGCGCCGCCTTGCGTGGCCGCGGCTCCGCCGGCAAGCCGCGGAGCTTGTGGATCGCAGGGCGCACGAAGTTCTCGAAGGAGATGAAGGAACTCACCGGATTACCGGGCAGCGTGATGACCGGCACCGGGTCACGATCATCGTCCGCTACGAAACCGTGTCCTTGCGGCATGCCCGGGTGCATGGCCACCTTGGTGAACTCGACCGTGCCCTTGGCGGTGAAGACTTCCTTGACGGTGTCGTAGGCGCCCATGCTCACTCCGCCGCTGGTGAGGATGAGATCCGCACGGTGCAGTTGATCGGCGATGGCTTCGGCGAACAGGCTGGCATCGTCCGCTACCGGGGGCACCCGGTATGCCTGGGCTCCGGCTTCGTTCGCAGCCGCAACGAGCAGGAAACTATTGGAGTCGCTGATCAGCCCCTTGCTCAGCGGTGTCCCGGGTTCCACCAATTCGCTACCCGTGGAAAGCACCGCTACCCGTGGCCGCGGGTGCACGAGTAACGAGCCCCGACCGACTGCGGCGATGACGGCGAGGTGGCGGGCCGACAGCAGTGTCCCCGCCCGGACCACGGTGTCGCCGACGATGACGTCCTCACCGGCTCGACGGATGTAGGTACCCGGTTCCACGACATCACGGATCTGCACGGTCTCGATACCGGCGTCGGTCAACTCGACGGGCACGATGCACTCGGTTCCGGTCGGGATCGGAGCCCCGGTCATGATGCGTACGGCCGTACCCGGTGTGACATCGACATCTGCCCGGTAACCCGCGGGGACGTCGTCGACCACCGTCAAGCTCACCGGCTGTTCACTGCTCGCCTGGGCGATATCGGCCGCACGTACGGCATAGCCGTCCATCGAGGAGTTGTCGAAGGAGGGCAGCGGCCACGACGCGGTGACGTCCTCGGCGAGCACGCAACCATGGCTCTCGGCGAGCGAGAGCGTGATCGGTGCGAGCGGCGTCAGGCCGGCGAGGATGCCCTCGCGGTACTCATCAACCGAAACCAGCACGGCGTCAGCCTAGGAGGCCAGCCGAGCGCGCGCCCGGGTACTGCGCTCGACCCGATCACCGGCCTCGGAAATCGCGTCCATCACGTCCTGCAACGCGCGCAGGCTGTGACCCGACAAGAAGGTATCGACATACGGCAGCGCGGCGGCCATCCCGCCGGTGAGGGGCTCGAAGGACTCAGCCGCTTTGCGCGGGTTGACCCAGATGATGTGGTGCGCCAGCCGGGACAGCCGCTCCATGGTCTCGGCCAGCAACTCCGGACGGTCGCTTTCCCAACCATCGCTGACGATCACGATGACCGCCCCCCGGGCCATTCCGCGGCGACCGAAATCCTCGACGAACGATCGCAAGGCAACACCGATGCGGGTGCCACCGGACCAGTCGTTCGCCGCGGCGGCCGCTTGCCGGTAGGCGACGTCGGTGTGGTTCGTCGACAGCTGCCGGGTCAACCGGGTCAGGTGCGTGGCGAAAACGAAGGCCTCGGCCTTAATGGCCCGAACCGCGCCGCGCAGCAGGTGCAGGTAGATGCGTGCGTAGGGCTCCATGGATCCGGAGACATCGGCGATCAGGATGATGCGTCGCGGATTGGTGGTGCGCTTGCGGTGGACCATCTGCACCGGATCGCCGGCGCTTCGATGCGCCCGGCGCAAGGTCGCGCGGATGTCGATGTCACCGGCCTTGCGGTGACGGCGGGTGCGCCGACCACGCCGCAGCGGCGGCACGAAGGGCAGTTGTTCGACCAGGCGCTGGATCAGCCGCAATTCCTCGTCGGTCAGCGTGGAGAACTCCTTGTCGTTGACCCGCTCACGGGCGCTCACGGCAGCCAGCGCACTCGCATGATCGGCATCGGCGTCACTGTCGATCGCACCGGGCGTCGCGCCGCTGCCCTGCCGACCCTCGGGGCCGCCACCGCCGTCTCCGGTGTCCGGGGCAGGGGCCTCGCCTGGCAGCGCAGGCGCCGGGCTACCGCCTTCGTCGGATTCGGCGGCATCGCCTCGGATATCCGCGATGTCCACGAGACCTCGGAACACCTGTCGGAAGACACGGTCGTATGTCTCGTACTGATCGTGTGCGGTCGTCAGTGTTACCCGACCGAGCCAGTACAACTCGTGCAGCGATGTCGGTTCGGCGAGCACCACGCTCGTGGTGAAGCGGGCACTGCGCTCGGGGGTTACCGGCACCCCCGCCTGGTGCAGCAGATCGCCGAATGCCGTGCAGATAGCCGGTAGGTCGGCGCTGCTAGCCACTAGCCACCCAGGACAGTCCTTCGGCTCGAGCAAGGTCTTGGTCCTCGCGGTACTTCAGTACCGAACTCAAGGTGCGCTCCACCCCATCCTCGTCGAGTTCGACCACGCCGAGCAGGGAAGCCGCGTGCACCCAATCGATGGCCTCGGCCACCCCCGGCGGCTTTTGCACATCGAGACCGCGTAGCCGCTCGACGGCACCTGCCACCTGCTGGGTCAGTTCGATGGAGGCTTGCGGAACCCGGGCACGCACGATGGCCGTCGCCTGCTCCAAATCGGGGTAGTCGATCCAGTGGTAGAGGCACCGGCGCTTGAGCGCATCGTGCAGATCGCGCGTTCGGTTCGATGTCAAGATGACGATCGGTGGTTGCCGCGCTTCGATGGTGCCGATCTCCGGGACCGTCACCGCGGATTCCGCGAGCATCTCGAACAAGAAGGCCTCGAACTCCTCGTCCGCTCGGTCCACTTCGTCGATCAACAGCACAGCGGGGTTCGGGCCATCGTGTTCGATGGCTTGGAGCAGCGGACGTTCGATCAGATAGTCGCGCTCGAAAAGGGAGGCTTCATCCAACGAGGCACCTTGCGTCTCCGCCATCCGGATGCTGAGCAGTTGGCGCGGATAGTTCCATTCGTACAGCGCCTCCGATGCATCGATGCCCTCGAAGCACTGCAACCGGATGAGCGGGGTGTCCAGCATCTGCGCCAAGGACTTCGCGGCTTGGGTCTTGCCCACCCCCGCCTCGCCTTCGAGGAGAAGGGGCTGGGGTAGTCGGACGGCGCAGAACAATGCGGTGGCTAGACCCTCGTCGGCGAGATAACCGCAGGACTCGAGCCGATCGGCCAATGCCTCCGGCGAGGGGACGAGTTCCGCGAGGCTCATCGCTTCCGCGCGACCAACCAGACGATGGCGGCGACGGCGACGACGCCGACCACTACGGGGACGACGCGCTTGAGAACCGGACCCGCGGCGACGGCACCGAGATCGAGGGCCTCCGCTTCGACCTGCGGCGCCGGGGGCGTGGGCGCGGCCGCCGGAGCCGACCCGGATGCAGTGGCGCCGGCTTGGCCACCTTCGTCCGGCGTGCCACCCGTGCTGGCTGTGCTTGCTGAGCTCGCACTATCGCCGCTGTCCCCTGCGGGCTGCATGCGCGCGGCGATGACACCTTCGAGGTTGGCTGCGAACTGGTCGACGAGGCGTCCGGCGACGTCTTGCATCACGCCACGGCCGAACTGCGCGGCCTTGCCCGTGATGGTGAGGTTGGTCGTCACATCGACCCTGGTTACCTCCGGTGATTCCGCGATCAGCGCGGTGGTGACGACGGCCTTGGCAGTACCCGAACCCCGCGTTTCCTTGCCGGTGCCCTCGATGATCGCGACGTGGTTCTCGGCGTCCTTCTCCAGGAACATCGCCTCACCACCGTAGGTGAGCGACACCGGGCCCAACTTGACCTTCACGGTGCCGGTGAAGTCATCACCGTCGACGCCGGTCAACTTGGCTCCTGGCATGCAAGGCGCGATCGCTTCGACGTCGAGCAGGGTGTTCCACGCGGTCTCGATATCGGCGGGAACGGTGAACGAGTTCGTCAGGTCCATGGTGGTCGAGGTCCTCTTCTCGAAAATCCGGTGACTCGGCGGTCGACTACCCCGACACGGTACCCACGCCGTCCAGCGCTCGCCACGAATTCGCGATTTGCCGGACCCTGCAACAGCGGAGCACGCCCAACGGCAGGCGTCGACGGGGCCGCCTGCCTATCGTTGACCCGTGCAGGTGACCATCCGGCTCTTCGCCGCCGCCCGGGCCGCCGCGGGCGTCTCCTCGACCGCCACCGAGCCCGGAACCCTGGCCGGGATCATCGCAGAACTCACCGATCGGTTCCCGGGTCTAGCCGAGGTACTGCCGCGGTGTTCGTACCTGGTCGATGCGACGGCCGTCCACGGCGAACCCGCGCAGATCACCGTGCCCGGGGGTTCCCAGGTGGACGTACTGCCGCCGTTCGCTGGCGGTTAGTCGGCGAACCGTCGAGCCGGCGAACCGTCTAACCGTTTAGCCGTTCAACCACCGATAGCCGACATCGGCCGGGCGGGCTGGATGAACGACGGATCGTTGATCCCGTGCCCGGGCAACTTGGCACGCGTGACCTTGGCCAAGGTTGCAGCGACCCCCGCCTTTATCTCGTCCTCGCTGAGCGAGGCATCGCGCAGCGTCGCGCGGACATCCGTCTCATCTTGGGCGAACAGGCAGTTGCGGAACTGACCATCTGCGGTGAGTCGCAGTCGGTCGCACGCTGCGCAGAACGGACGGGACACGCTCGCGATGATGCCGACCGTCGCGGGGCCGCCATCCACGTAGAACTCCTCGGCCGGCGCCGATCCGCGTCCGGGAACCGGTGTCAACTCGAACTCCGTCGACAGGGTTTCCATGATCTCGTCGGCCGTCACCATCTTCGGGCGAGCCCACAATCCCCCGGCGTCGAGCGGCATCTGTTCGATGAACCGCAACCGCCAGTCGTTCTCCAGTGCATGCCGCAACAAGGGCACCGCTTCGTCGTCGTTGACCCCGCGCATCAAGACCGAGTTCACCTTCACCGGAAGCAATCCGGCTTCCTTCGCTGCCTCGATACCGGCGATCACATCATCGAAGCGATCCCGATGGGTCATCTCCTTGAAGCGCTGGGGGTCGAGTGTGTCCAAGCTGATGTTGACTCGCTCCAGACCCGCATCGGCAAGGTCTTGCGCCATTTGCGGCAAACGCAGGCCGTTGGATGTCAGGGAGATCTTCGGCGCGTGCGGCAGGGCGTAGATGCGACGCACTACGTCGACCGCATCCGGACGCAGCAGCGGCTCACCACCGGTCAATCGAACTTGATCGATACCCATCTCGGTGGCGACGTCGAGGACCAGCATCAACTCATCGGTGGTCAACAGGTGATCGCCGGGGATCCAATCGGCGAAGTCCGCCGGCATGCAGTAGTTGCACCGCAGCGAACAGCGGTCGGTCAAGGACACGCGCATGTCCCGATGCACGCGGCCGTAGGTGTCGACGAGACTCGTTGGCTGGTCGCTCATGCGCAGTTCACCCACTCCTCGGTGCCGTCGTCGAATACCTGATGCTTCCAGATCGGAATGCGCTTCTTCGTCTCCTCCACCAGATCCACGCATGCCTGGAAGGCCTCGTGGCGGTGCCGCGCGCTCGCCGCGGCCACCAATGCCGACTCCCCGATCCCGATCGGACCATGCCGGTGGGCCACCGCGACGGCGATCACCTCATCGCGTGCGGCGATCTGTCCAGCGAGGTCGATCAGCACCTGCTCGGCACCGGGGTGCGCCTCGTAGGTGAGGGAAACCACCGAGCGGCCATGATCGTTATCGCGGACATCCCCGGTGAAGACCACGGTGGCTCCGGCAGCCGGATCGGCGACCATCCGGCGCAGATCGTCGGCGTCGATGGGCTCGGTGCCCACCCACGCGCTGCGAACCCCCGTTCCCTCCAGGGAGGTTGCGGCCTTCGGCTGCGTCATCGCCCCATTATTGGCCTACCCTGCTGATCATGCGAGAGGTGCTCGAGGATCTGCTCTCGGCCTACCGATCCGGGGAACCGGTGGCCATGGCCACCGTGGTCCGCACCTGGAAGTCGGCGCCGCGACCGGCCGGGGCGGCCATGCTCGTGACCGGCGATCACGAGGCCGTGGGCTCGGTGAGTGGCGGATGCGTGGAGGGGGCGCTGTTCGACGTCGGTGTGGAGATCCTCGCCGATGGGCTTCCGCGCTACGAGAAGTACGGCGTAAGCGACGACGAAGCCTTCGGGGTGGGCCTGACCTGCGGGGGCATCATCGAGGTCTTCGTCGAACGGGTCGACCGGCAAAGTTGGCCCGAGTTGGAGCAGATCGCAGCGAGCATCGATGCGCAAGAACCTCTAGCTATCGCAACTATCGTTCGCGCTCCGGAGGAATCGACGGATCGCGTCGGCCGTCACCTGGTCGTGCGCCCGGACCGCACCGAGGGCTCGCTCGGCACCGCGCGGCTCGATGACACGGTGCGGGAGGACGCCCTCGGCCTCCTGGCCGCCGGCACCACGGGCTTCTTGCACTACGGACCTCAGGGTGAACGCCTTGGCGAGGGCTTGGATGTGTTCGTCGCGAGCTTCGCGCCACCGGCGCAGATGTTCGTCTTCGGCGCTATCGACTTCTCCGCTGCGCTCGTGCGCGTAGGCAAGGTCCTGGGATACCGGGTGACAGTGTGCGATGCGCGTCCGGTCTTCGCGACGTCCAAGCGGTTCCCGGACGCCGACGAGGTGGTGGTGGACTGGCCGCACCGCTGGCTTGCCAAGCAGGAGATCGACGAGCGCACGGTGATCGCCGTCCTTACCCATGATCCGAAGTTCGACGTGCCGGCCCTGGAGGTGGCGCTCGCCAGTAAGGCCGGCTACGTGGGTGCCATGGGCTCCCGCCGCACCCACGAGAACCGACTCGAACGCCTGCGCGAAGCAGGTGTTTCCGAAGAACACCTCGCTCGGTTGCACTCGCCCATCGGTCTGGACCTCGGGGCGCGAACTCCGGAGGAGACCGCGATCTCCATCGCCGCGGAGATCGTGCAAGCCAGGTGGGGCGGTAGCGGCCGCCATCTGACCAGTACCGATGGTCCGATCCATCCGGGAGCGCCTCGATGACCGATGCATCCGCCGAATCCGCATCCGTGGCGGGAGTCGTCCTCGCCGCGGGTGAAGGACGACGATTCGGGGGACCCAAGGCCCCCTACGTGCACGAGGGCGAACGCCTGGTGGACCGCTCGGTACGTCTGCTGCGCGAAGCCGGCTGCGATCCGGTCTTCGTGATCTTGGGAGCCTGGGAAGGCAGAGTCGACGATGCCCTCGTCATCGTCAATCACGGCTGGGAAGAAGGGATGGGTTCCTCGCTACGCATCGCCTTGAAGTGGGTGAATGCCACGACCGAAGCCGACCACGCCCTCATCACCTTGGTGGATCTACCGGGCTTGACCACCGAAGCGCTAGCGCGGGTCGCGCAGGCTCCCGGTGGATTGGCGGTCGCCACCTTCGACGGCGAACGCGGTCACCCGGTTCGCATCCCGCGAGAGCATTTCAGACATCTCATCGACACGGTCGCCGGCGACGCAGGGGCACGCACTTTCCTCAGCGGCCGCGACGACGTCTCGTTCATCGAGTTAGGCGACATCGCAGACGGTCGTGACATGGACGAGGCACCTAGCGCTCGATGACGTCGCGGATGCCCTTGGCGCCGAGGTACACGTGCAGGACAGTTACCGGTTCCTGCGTGACGTTCGTGCCGTTGTAGTCGGTCTTGATCGCCTGGACGAACGCCGAACCGGCGGGGTACTCCACGAGTGCGTCCTCGCCGAAGTCCACGGTGTAGGTCCCGGAGAGCACCTGTACGTACACGGGTATGCGGTGCCTGCGCCAACCGGTCTGCTCGCCGGGTTCCAACACGATCGTCTCGCTCGTGATCCGTGCGGGCTTCTCGTCCGGATAGGTGATGCGCTGATCGAGGGTCGTCAACTCCTGCTTGTCGAGGATCCGTTCCTCGGTCTCCGGTGGGGTGGTGACTGCGGCGGACTCCAAGACAGCGGGCACCTCCGGCGCTGATTGCGGATCA
>CAJXNV010000015.1 GCA_913057155.1 uncultured Actinomycetes bacterium
GCCTTGTCACCGCGCCAGCCGGCGGTGGATCGCGCGTGTAGGTAGGCGGCGTAGACCACCCAGGTGATGAACGCCCAGGTCTCCTTGGGATCCCAGCCCCAGTACCGACCCCACGCGTTCTCCGCCCAGATCGCCCCCGCGATCACCGAGAAGGTCCATACGGGGAAGGAGAACGCGATGAGTCGGCTGGTGAAGGTGCGTAGCTTCTCCGCGCTGGGCATCGCGGCCATCGGCCCGGTGAAGGCACGGCCCCGTGATTCCATCCGCGACTGCACCAGCGAGAGCCCGGCCGAGGACGCCGCGACCGTGAACGCACCCGCGCAGATGATGGCCGCCGAGACGTGGATGACCAACCAATAGGACTTCAGTGCCGGAACCAGTTGCGCCGCCTCGGTGTACAGGACCGTGACAGACAAGCCGAGGGTCAGCAGCGTGGGAATGACGACGAACAGTCCGAGCCAGCGCAAGTCCCGACGCAGGGACATCACGAGGAATACCGCGAGCACGCCCCAAGCCGAACTGATGGAGAACTCGTACATGTTCCCCCACGGCACCCGCCCTGCCCACACACCGCGCAGGATGAGTGCGACCGTGAGCAAGCCGAGCGACAGCCAGGTCAGCGACATCCCGATGTTTGCGAGGCGACGACCGGAATCGACAACCGGCTGCTCGTGGTCTCGGTCCAGGAGCGCCACCGACCCGGCGGTGCTGGCGGTGCCGGCAGCCACGGCTTTGGCGGTGCTGGGTCGACGGCCACTGGCGAAGGAAGCGGCGAAGAACACCATCGCGATGGTGAGGGTGAGCATCGTGGCGTAGATGAAGGCGTTGCTCGCCTCGGCCAGCGCCATCCCTCCGGTGCCGGTGGTCATCGTCGATCCTCCCGATCGTCGTCGTCGAACGAATCGCGAACCCGCGCGACGTCTTCCCCGACGTCACCGGCTTCGCTCTTGGCTAGGCCCGCTACCTGAACGAGACTACTTCCGCCGGCCGCGGGCTGCGCCTTGACCCATAGGCGACGCCGACGCGTGAACAGCGAGACGGTAAGTCCGACCATGGCCAGGATCGAAGCGGCCAGCGCGGCCTCCTTGCCTGGATCGAAGGCGATCTGGAAGGACGCCCACCGCTGCCAGCCGGTGAACTCGATCTCCCCACCGGCGAAGTCCCACGTCTGGCCGGGGATCAGCGCCCGCAGGCCGATCTGCTCCATCTGCTCGGTCTCCAGCGAGTAGATGCTCTGCGGTACCCCCGAATCGAGTCCGAGGTCGCCTTCCCAGGCCGATAGGAACACCGACGGGTCGTCGGCGTCGGGGAACACCGAATGCGGACCGCGGATGTCGTCGATCGCGGAAGTCGGCAGGAAGATGCCTTGGAAGCCGAGTTGCGGCGAGGTGTCCGGCACCTTCACCACGCCGGTGGAAGTGAAGTTCCCGTCCTGCGGCAAGAACGGCACGGAATCGTCGTAGACGATCCCGCCGCCGGCATCGCGCACGATGAACGTGGGTGCGTACCCGTGGCCGACGAGGAACACCTTCGCCCCGGCGATGGAGATCGGGTAGTTGACCTCGATGGCCTCGCGTTCGATATCCCCTCCGGGCTCGCGCTGCAGGTCGACGGTGGCCCGGAACAGTCGCGGGGAACCGCGCTGGGCTTCGCTGCGCTCGAACTCCACCGCGAAGTCGTCCAGGGTGAAGGCGAACGGCGGGATGGTGTTGGCGGTGGCCAGTCGGCCGCCGCCCCAGGCGTCGTACTGCGTGAGGGTGTTGGAGAACCCGTTGCCCTCCTTCACGATCACGTTGCCCCGCCAGCCGAACAGTCCGCCCACGGCCACCGCGACGAGCACGAGGACGAGTGCGAGATGGAACACCAGGTTGCCGGTCTCGCGTAGGTAGCCCTTCTCCGCCGATAGCCACACGGTGTCCTCGGTGGCGCCGGTGCGCACTCGCCACCGATCGCGACGCAGTCGCTCGGCTTGCTCGTCGATCACCTGCACCGGCGAGGCCGCCACCTGCTGTTCGGTGAACTCCGACATCCGCTTCAGGTGACGGGGTGCCGCCGGTGGCTGGCTGCGCATCGCCTGCCAGTGCACGCCCACCCGCGGCAGGACGCAGCCGATCAGCGAGATGAACAACAGCAGGTAGACCGCGGCGAACCAGGGTGCACCGTAGACATCGAAGAAGCCGAGGGAATCCATGATCGGACCGAGGGTGGGTTGCTCGGCGATCCACTCATCGACCAGCAGCGGGTTGTTCCCGCGCTGGGGCAGGATCGAGCCGGGGATGCTCGCCACTGCCAGGGCGAACAGCAAGATCAGCGCCGTGCGCATGCTCGTCAACTGGCGCCAGGCCCACCGCAGGAAGCCGCCGGCTCCCATGGGGGGAACGGGCGCTTCGGTGGGTAGCGAGGGAGCGCTCGGTGGGGCAGTCATGACCTTCTAAGTCTGCGACACGATCGGTAGTTCCGCTTCACAGGGCCGTTTCGAATCCGGGGATCGTCACCCGCAACCAGATGGTGAACTGCAACCACAAGCCACTGACCAGCAGGATGCCCACTAGTACGAGCATGCCGCCGCCGATTCGCATGATCAGGGCGTAGTGGCGTCGGATGAAGGCGGTGGCGGGCGCGATGCGATCGATCAGCAGCCCGAAGGCGATGAACGGCAGCCCCAGGCCGATGCAATAGGCGAAGGACAACAAGGCCCCCCGACCGGCGCTGGCCTCTGCGAGCGCGAGGGATTGCACTGCGGTGAGCGTGGGGCCGATGCAGGGCGTCCAGCCCAAGCCGAACAGCACGCCCAGCAGCGGGGCACCTGCCAATCCCCACGTGGGTGCCTTCAACAGCCGGTACTCGCGCTGGAACCACGGCAGGACCCCCATGAAGGCCAGGCCCATCACGATCACGAGCACGCCCATGACCCGCGTGATGATCCCCTCATAGCGCAGCAGCACCGAACCGAGCCCGCCGAACAACGCTCCGTAGGAGACGAACACCGCACTGAAGCCCAGGACGAACAGGACGCTGCCGAGTAGCACCCGGGACTTACGTGCACCGGTCGCGAGTTCGGCGCCGGTCAACCCCGTTACGTAGGACACATACCCCGGAGCCAGCGGCAGCACGCAGGGACTGACGAAGGCGATCAATCCCGCGGCGATCGCGATCGGGATCGCGACCAACATCGAACCGCTGGTGATCAGCGTGCCGATGTCACCCACGTTGCCCGACCTCCTCGATCAGCCCACGCAAGGTGCCCGCACTCACCCGACCCAGGGCCCGCGCAGCGACCCGTCCTTCGCGGTCGATCACCAACGTGGAGGGGATCGCCTGGGGAGGAAGGGAATCGGCGAACAGCAACTGCAGTCGGCCGTCTTGATCCTCCACGCTCGGGAAGGTCAGGCCCATGGTGTCGACGAACCCTCTGGCGGCGGTGGTGGAATCCCGGGTGTTCAACCCGATGAATTGCACGCCCGCACCCTCGGACTCCTCCCAGACCTCCTGCAGCTCCGGCGCCTCGGCCCGACACGGTGCGCACCACGAGGCCCAGACGTTGAGCACGACGATGTCGCCGCGGAAGTCCGACAGGGCGATGTCCGCGCCCTCCAGGGTCGATCCGCGAACCTCCGGTGCGGCGACCCGTTCGCTCGGATCGATGATGACGATCGACCCATCGCCGCCGACGAAACCCGAGCCATCGTCGGCCGACGGACTCGAGGACTCCGACGCGCAACCGACGAGCAAGAACGCCCCGAGCAGGAGCGGCAGGAGACGTCGCATCGTCAGGCGCCGGCCACCTTGCTGGCACCGGGCAGCAGGTCGCGGGCCGGCTCGCTGTAGGTGATGGCGACGAGTTCGTCGTCATCGAAGGTCAGCGAGGTGAGCGATGCCAGATTGCATTGGCGCGAGCGAGGGTCGTGCCACAGCCGACGACCTTCGGCGTCGAGCCGGGCGATCCAGATCGGTAGTTGATGGCTGACGAGTACCGATTCCCGACCGGGCGCTAGTTCGCGGGTATTGATGATCGCTTGGCGCATGCGAGCTGCGACGTCGTCGTACGGCTCGCCCCAACTCGGCCGGAAGGGGTTCCATAGGTGCCGCCACGTGGCCGGTTGCCGCAGCACGCCATCACCCACGCTCACCCGTTGACCCTCGAAGACGTTGTCCGCTTCGATGGCGAGCGGTTCGATCGCGATGTCGTGGCCGTGGCCCTTCGCGATCGGCTCGGCGGTCTGCTGGGCCCGTTCCATCGGGGAGGACACCACCGCTGCGATGTCATGACCGGCGAGCGCCTCCGCGGCCAATTGGGCCATCTGCTCCCCACGATCGGAGAGTCGATAGCCCGGCAGACGTCCGTAGAGGACCCCTTCGGGGTTATGCACCTCACCGTGACGCAACAGATGGACGATGCTTCGAGTGCCGCTCACGCTAGCGAGCCTAAGCAATGCACCTGAAGCCGCAAGATGCCAGGTGAGTTCGCTCGATCGGGGTTCACCGTCAGGACTTGCGCCTGCCGGCGGCCTTGCGCTTGCTCGGTCGCCACTCCTCGAGGCCTTCGCTCACGGCCTGCTCGCGCAAGGAGTCGCCCTTCTCGGCGAGAGCCGTGACGAGTCCCTGCGGGGTACTGACATCGGCGAGCACGTCCACCCGTAGGCCGTGCTCTTCGGCCGTCTTGGCGGTGTTCGGTCCGATGCAGGCGATGATCGTCGACTGGTGCGGCTTCCCGGCGATACCGACCAGGTTGCGCACTGTGCTGCTGCTGGTGAACAGGACGGCATCGAACCCACCGGTCTTGATCGCCTCGCGCACCGGTGCGGGGGGTGGTGCCGCCCGCACGGTTCGGAACGCGGTGATGTCCTCGACCTCCCAGCCCAGTTCGGTCAGCCCGGCGACGAGGGTGTCGGTCGCGATATCGGCTCGCGGCAAGAAGACCTTGTTGATCGGATCCAGCAGTGAATCGAACGGTGGCCACACATCGAGCAGGTCGCTGGTGCTTTGATCCCCGCCCGGCGTGAGGTCGGGACGGACACCGAACTCGATGAGGGCATCGACGGTTCCGACTCCACTGGCGGCGACCTTCAAACCGGAGAAGGAACGGGCGTCGAGTCCGTACTCCTGCAATTTCTCGCGCACCGCGCGCACCGCATTCGCCGACGTGAAGCCGACCCACTCGTAGCGTCCCTCCACGAGTCCGCGGACAGCGCGTTCGACCTGCTGCGGCGTGCGCGGTGGCTCGACCGAGATCGTGGGTACCTCGCTGGGCACCGCACCATGACGTCGCAGCATCGAGACCAGCGCCGCGGTGTTGTCCTGGGTACGCGGGATGAGTACGCGCCAGCCGACCAGGGACTTGCGCTCGAACCAATCGAGTCGCTCACGCTGCTCGACGACCTCACCGATCACCACGAAGCCGCCCTTGCGGGTGGCCGTCGATTCGGCTGCCTCGGCCAGGGTCGTGACGTAGGTGTACTGATCGACCGTCGTGCCGTCGCGGGTCACGGCAACCGGAGTGCTGCCCGCGCGACCGGCATCGAGCAGGGATCGGGCGATGTGCACCAGTCGGTTGGCTCCGGCGGGGAATACCGCGGTGGTACGAGGCGTGCTGAGTTGCTCCCACGCGATGGTCGAATCCTGGGCGTCGAGCACGCGCACCTCGCGGGCCTTGCCCCCCAGCAATCCGTACCCTGCGTAGGCGGGGACACCCGTGATCGCACTGACCGCCGGGACGACCTCGACATCGACCTTGGCGCGCCGAGCGGCGCCCACCTCACCGAGGAGTTCGGATCCCAGTGCAGGGTCTTGGGCCAACAACCGCACGACGTTGCCACCGGACTTGACTGCATCGATGGCGGGCTTGATGCGCTCGCCGGCATTCGTCACCGATTCCGGGTCCACGGCGATCACCAGTTCCGGATCGACGAAAGCCTCGGCGACCGGCACCGCCTGGGTATCGGCGACCACGAGGGTGGCTTCGGCGAGTAGCCGCGCTCCGCGATAGGCGATCAGTTCCGGTTCGCCCGGTCCGGCGGAAACGAAGGAGATCGTGGGGGTTTCGGGGATCTGAGCAGGTGCGGCGGCGCGGGCCGAGGTTCCCTCGGTCGGTTCGTCCATCGCCGGGCTGACCGACACCTTCTTCGCGGACGACTTCTTTGCCGGTGCGCTCTTCTTCGCAGCTGACTTCGCAGCCGGTGCGCTCTTCTTGGCGGCGGCCTTCTTCGCCGGTGCGCTCTTCTTGGCCGGTGCGCTCTTCTTCGCAGCCGCCTTCTTCGCGGGGGCGCTCTTCTTGGCGGCGGCCTTCTTCGCCGGTGCGCTCTTCTTGGCCGGTGCCTTCTTCACTGTCTTCCCTGCCGCCTTCTTGGTGTGTGCCGCTTGTGCTGGTCGAGTTGGTTTGTCCTTCTTCGCGGGGCTCATGCGTTCATCGCCTTCCCATCCGAGCCCTGAGAGCCGACACCCACCTGTCGGCCGGCGTCCAGTGGCGTGACCACCGAACCGCTCGGTTGTCGTCGTCGTTGTTCGTGGAAGGCCAGCACCTGCAACTCCACGGCGAGATCCACCTTGCGTACCTCGACCGAGTCGGGGACGTTCAGCACGACGGGTGCGAAGTTCACGATGCTGTGTACTCCGGCGGAAACGAGCCGATCGGCGACGTCCTGGGCGAAATCGCCGGGAGTGGTGATCACGCCGATCTGCGCGTCGCTTTCGGTCACGACGTCGGTCAGCTCCTCGGGGGGACGCACCGACAGCTGACGATCACCGACCTGCACGCGGGTGCCGACGATGTCGGGGTGGGAATCGACGAGTCCGACGACGGTGAAGCCGCGGGTCGCGAAACCGCGGTAGGAGACCAGGGCGCGGCCCAGATTGCCGAGACCGACCACGACCACGCCCCAGGGGTTGGTGAGGCCGAGTTCGCGGGCGATCTGGTACGTCAGGAAGGCGACGTCGTAGCCGACTCCGCGGGTTCCGTAGGAGCCGAGGTAGGACAGGTCCTTGCGCAGCTTCGCACTCGTCACGCCGCAGGCTGCGGCGAGTTCCTCGCTGGAGATCGTCACCGTCCCGGCATCGGCCATGGTCGCGAGAACTCGGTGGTAGACGGGCAGCCGCGCGACCGTCGCCTCGGGGATCCCCCGACCTGAGGAAGCGAAGGAATCGGTGAAGGAATCGGGAAGAGGCACCTAGGTCACCTGCTGGTCGGTCGTCACCGGCGCCGAGCGCTATGCGCGAATCGCCGATCGGGCGGCGTCACACTAGGGCTTCGTGCACGAATGCACAAAGTCTTGCGGACGCTGAAGTCCGATTATCGGTTAATTGGTACCCAGTGCCGCCGCGAGCCGCTCGGGATCCACCCGGTAGAAGTCGTGGCGGGCTCCATCGACGAATATCACCGGGATGAACTCGGCGTGCTCATCGGCCAGCTGCGGATCGTCCTCGATCCAGCGCACCTCGTAATCGTCCCCGGTTCGAGCACACACCTCGGCCACCACCCGCTCGGCCTCCTCGCACAGGTGGCAGCCCGACCGCGAGATGATCTGCACCCGGGCCATGGCTTCATTGTTCCAGGCCAGTTCCAGCCCCAGCCGGTAGCGGGGCACGCGTACGCTGCCTTCGTGACCTCCCCCGACGTCCTGACCTCCTACCGGCGCGCCGGACGGGCCTCGGCGTCTGCGGCGCGCTCCGACGAATACTCCGCCTCGACCTCGGCGGCGTTCTTCGACGTCGACAACACGATCATGCGCGGCTCGAGTTTGTTCCACCTCGCCGTCGGACTCGCCAAGCGCAAGTACTTCAAGACCCGGGAGATCAGCGGGTTCGCCCGAAAGCAACTGAAATTCGTGCTCAGCGGCTCCGAAGACATGGAGGACATGGCTTCGGCGACCGAGGCCGCGCTGTCCTTCGTGCAAGACCGCTCGGTCAGCGAGCTCGAGGCGCTCGCCGAGGACATCTTCGACACCGAGATGGTGGACAAGTTGATCCCCGGCACCTTGGCCCTCGCCCAAGGCCACCTCGACGCAGGCCAGCAGGTGTGGCTGGTCACCGCAACGCCGCGCGAGCTCGCAGCGGTCATCGCCCGACGCCTCGGCCTCACCGGCGCCCTGGGCACCGTGGCTCGTAGCGACGCCGGCATCTACACCGGCAATCTCGACGGACCGCCGTTGCACGGCCTGGCGAAGGCCGAGGCCGTTCGCGCGCTGGCCGAGGCCGAGGGGCTGGACTTGGCGACCTGCAGCGCGTACTCCGATTCGGTCAACGACATCCCCATGCTGTCCCTCGTCGGAGACCCCGTGGCCGTCAACCCCGACCCGGAGCTACGAGCACACGCGCGCGAGCACGACTGGCGCATCCGCGATTTCCGGCGACGCGCACGCATCAAGCCGTTCGTCGCACCGGTTGCCTCGGGGGCGGCCGGAATCGCGGTCGGCATGGCCGGTGGCTACGCGCTCTCCCACTTCCAGCGCCGCTAGCCGAAGACTCCGCCGCGCTTGGCAAGCAGGTCATACAACGTGCGTTGGATGCGCTCGCGGACCTGATCGGTGACCTCGAACAGCACCGCGGGATCGTCCGCGGCGCCCTCGGGCAGATGGTCGGTAGGAATCGGCTCGTCGAAATGAATGAACCATTTACTGGGCAGCGGCACGAGACCTAGCGGACCGAGCGCCGGGAAGGTCGGCGTGATCGGAAAGTACGGCAAGCCGAGCACCCGGGCGATCAACGAGGCGTCGGCGATCATCGGGTAGATCTCCTCGGCTCCCACGATCGCCGTCGGGATGATCGGGGCCTTCGTGCGGATAGCCGCCGAGACGAACCCGCCACGACCGAAGCGCTGCAGGCGGTAACGCTCGGCGAACGGCTTGCCGATCCCCTTGAATCCTTCGGGCCACACCCCCACGACCTCTCCGGCGTTCAACAGCCGTTCGGCGTCCTCGTGGCAGGCCAGCGTGTGGCCTGCGCGCCGGGCGAGATCCCCGAGGAAAGGTGTTTGGAACACCAGGTTCGCACCGAGCATCCGCAGGTTCCGGTGGGCCGGATGCTCATCGAGGACGGCCACCTGGGTCATCACCGAATCGAAGGCGATCGTCCCCGAGTGGTTGGCCACCACGAGAGCTCCGCTGTCGGATGGGATCGATTCGATGCCGCTGACCTGCACGCGGAACCAATGCCGGTACAGCGGTCGCACGAGTTGCATGAGCACTCGATCGGTGAACTGCGGATCGAAACCGAAGTCGTCGACCGAGTAGTCGCCGGCTAGTCGAGCCTTCAGGACATCCCAGGTCTCGGTGGATTCGTCGGTTAGCGAGACCGGAGTAAAGCGCCCGGCCGGCGCCGGCCCGGTCGCACCCACGAGCCGAGCTGCCCGTGAAGGTCGCATCGCCTTATCCATGACTATCCACCTCGTACCGCCTGGGCGAAGGCCTCGACCGCTTGACGGCTCGAATGCGAACCCCGGAATCCGAGTTCGGCTTCGACCGCGCTGGTGTCCAGCACCCGTCCACTCGTCAAGTATCGAATCTGATCGCGGGAGAAGTCCGCCCAGGAACCACGCGAGAGGGATCTTCCGACGGTTCCCAGCATGCCCGCCGGCAGCGGCAACGCGGGCCGACCCAGCATCCGCAGTACCTGCGAAAGCACGACGGTTCCCTCGCCTGCCACGTTGAAGGTGCCCGCCGTTCGCTGCAGCACCGCTCGCCGACTCACCTCGACGGCATCGTCCTCGTGCACGAACTGCATGCGCGGATCGAAACCCACGACGGTGGGCACCACCGGCATCGTCAGGTACGCGGTCATTCCGGTGCGCATACCCGGGCCGACGATGTTGGCGAAGCGGAAGGTGCACACCCGCACATCCGGTCGTCGTCGCGCGAAACTACGGACGTACTGCTCGACTTCCACCGAGTCCTTCGCCCAGCCCGATGTCGGGGGGTGGCGCGGCACCGTCTCCTCGGTGATCATCGCCGGATCCTTCGGCCCCGATCCGTAGACCGCGGCGGTCGATTTCACGACCAAGTGCCGGACGCTCTCGACCCGCTGGCAGGCGGCGAGCAACTGCATGGTGCCGATGACGTTGATGTCCTTCATCATCGACCGTCCGCCCGCCTGTCGCGGGGTGGCGATGACGCCCATATGCACCACGGTCTCGACGCTCGAGCGCTCGAGCAATTCGGCGATGCCCTGGTCGCGGATATCCACCCGCACGAATTCGCATGCGAGGGGGGCCGGAGGCGGGATGACATCGAGACCGATGACCCGGTCGATGCCCGGTTGGTCGACCAGCCAAGCTGCCGTCTTGCCGCCGAGATACCGGGAGACCCCGGTGACCGCGGCGACGACGCCCATGGCTAGCCCGGACTACTTCTTATTGCGGCGTTGGACTCGGGTCCGGCGCAGCAACTTGCGGTGCTTCTTCTTGGCCATCCGCTTGCGCCGCTTCTTGACCACAGAGCCCATGTACTGCCTCTACTCCCTAGATTCCCGACCCGTGTCGGATCACTCGCCTCGACCGTCGTGGCGATCAGCCGTGAAGCCTACCTGTGGACGGGAAAGCGCGGTTACGCCGTCTCGATGTAGGAGTCGCGAAGGTAGTCGTTCACGGCCTGCTCGGGCACCCGGAACGAGCGTCCGACCCGAACGGCCGGGAGGTCGCCGTTGTGGACCAGGCGATAGACCGTCATCTTCGATACGCGCATCACGGCAGCCACTTCGGCGACGGTCAAGAACTTCACGTCGCCCAACGGACTCTCGGAAGTAGGGGCCATGGTCGTATCCATCCTTCGCTTCGCACCGGCAGCCCGGTGGCCTAGCCGAGAACACTAGCGGGGGTCGGGGGCATCGGGAAAGTTGATTCCCAAAATGACCGCCCGACAACGATCACCGACCGTGACTACCAGCCTTCCGGATCCGGATCGAGTCCGTGGAAACCGAACACCGCCTCGCGGGTAGCGAGGATCGCAGCATCGAGTGGATCGCTTGGATTCCACCCTTGGATCAACGGCCGCGGCCACGGCGTTTGCCCGTCGGTCATCCGGAACGGGCCACTGCGCCCCATCGCCTCGTGCACGTATTCGCGGTACTCGGGGGGAATGTCGGATTCGGGATCGAGTCGCCTGCCGCTCACCTCCGCGACGAGGTGCGTCCAAGCACGGGGCACGACGTCGACCCACTCGTACCCACCACCACCGGCGGCGACCAACCGGCCGTGGGCGAAGGAGTGGGCCCAGGAGTGCACCGCCGCGAATCCCAGGCGCTGCCCATCGACGCTCAAGGCCAAGTGGGCGAGGGGATCCTCGGCATGGGAATCGACCCCGTTCTGGGAGACCACCACATCGGGCGCGAAGGCCTCCAGCAATTCCGGCACCACCCCATGCAGGGCCCGCAACCAGCCTTGGTCGCCGGTTCCGGCGGGCAGGGCGATGTTGACCGCCGACCCCCGTGCCGAAGGCCCGCCGATCTCGCTCGGTAGCCCGGTTCCCGGGAAGAGGGTCTGCGGGCTTTCGTGGATCGAGATCGTGAGCACCCGTGGGTCATCCCAGAAGATCGACTGCACCCCATCTCCGTGATGGACATCGAGATCGACGTAGGCGACCCGTTCGGCTCCGTTGTCCAACAGCCAGGCGATCGCGACGGCGAGATCGTTGTAGATGCAAAAGCCCGCTGCCCGGTCCCGCATCGCATGATGCAGCCCCCCGGCGATGTTGACGCCGTGCGCGGTGTCACCCCGCCAGACAGCTTGAGCGGCCGCCAAGGTCGCAGCGCACACCCGCGCCGATGCTCGATGCATGTCCGCGAACAGCGGATCATCCGAAGTGCCGAGCCCGCGTACCGGGTCTGCTACCGGTGGGATGCCGCCGGCTGCCTTCACCGCATCGATGTACGCACCATCGTGTACGCGCGAGATCAACTCATCCTCCGCCGGAACCAGCGGACCGAGCATGGCCAGGTCCTTATCCAAGCCGAACGCACGGATCAAACGCATCGCCAACTGCACGCGGATCGGTGCCAGCGGGTGCCCGGGACCGAAGTCGTATTCGGCTAGGGCTTCATCCCAAACGAGCGAAGTGGAGTGCTCATTCGCGTTCATCGGCCATCTCCTGCGAACGGCGAACGTTCGCCTGCATCGCCTCGCTCACGATCTCGCGCACACCGGCTCGTTCGAAGACGTCGATGGCGGCCGCAGTGGTACCACCCTTGGAGGTCACCGATTTGCGCAGACCCTCGGCGTTCTCCGGCTCACGAGCGAGCAACTCGGCGGCACCGGTGATCGTCTCGGCCACGAGCAATGCGGCGGTGTCCGCCGGCAAACCGAGTTCCCTGGCGCCACGGAGCATCGCCTCCGCGATGTAGAACACGTACGCCGGACCGCTACCCGACGTTGCCGTGAGTGCATCGAGTTGCTCCTCGGGAACCTCCACCGTCAATGCGTTCGGCTCCAGCAATCGGCGCACCAAGGCGACCTGCGCGGGAGTGCACGATGAGCCGACGACCAACCCGATGACCCCCTTGCCCACCTGAACGGGGGTGTTGGGCATCGTTCGGATCACGGCGGCGCCTGGTCCCAGTGGCGCCTGCAGGGCCTGCAACGGGATCCCCGCAGCGATCGAAACCACGATCGTTTGCTCGCCGAGACTGGGTGCGAGTCGGTCGAGGACCGCGTGGATCTGGTGCGGCTTGACCGCCAGGAACACGACATCGGCATCGCCGGCGGCATCGGCCAATTCCGCTACCCGAACGCCTCGGTCCCGCCAGTAGCGAGCTCGGTCGTGGTCGGCTTCGACCACGCGCACGTCGACCAGGCGGTCGTCGATCGTGGAATCGATGAAACCTTCCACGATCGCCCCGCCCATGACGCCACCGCCGACCATCGCGATGCGTAGCGGGTCGCTCATATCGGCCTCCCAAGCCTCATCAGGATCGGGCTACCTTCCCACAGGCCGGGTCGTGGCCCTCGATGCTTTCGATGGCTCCTAGGCCCGCGGGAGCGGCTTGGTCGGATCGATCAAGCCCTGGATCGTCGGGGCGACCATCGCCACCACGTCGTCCTCCGTGGCCGAAGCCAGCGGCTCCACCCGGGCGCCGTACCGCGTGACCAGCACCCCGCCGAGGTAGGCGCTGATCAACGCCCCGCGCATCCGTGCATCGCCGACACCCACGCGAGCCAATGCCTGGTCGATGATCTCCGTCGAGACGAACTCCCACACCGCCCGCACCTGCTCGGTCGATACGGGGGTCTCCGATACCCCGGACGCCGCCGACGAAAGCCCCGATGCCGCCGACGTCAGGTCCGACCGCAGCTGATCGTCCTCCGCTGCCCGCAACGCCAACCGAACCAGGCGCTCACCCATGCCATCTAGTCCGGGCGCCACCAACCGCGGGATAGCCGACGCCGGATCGAAGGGCAGGTTCATCACCGCGGTGAATAGATCGGCCTTGTTCCGGTAGTACGACGACATCACCGACGGCGCCACGCCCGCTGCGGACGAAATGGAGCGGATAGTGGCCGCCGCGTAGCCGCGCCGCTCGAAGATCGCCCGCGCAGCGCGCTCGAGCGCCGCTTGACGGCTGTCCTTGGCGGCAGTGGCGTCGTCGCCGTCTTCGTCGTTCACGTCAGTCCCAAGTGAGTGCGCGTGAAGTCCAGCGTAAGTCGCAAGTCATCCACGCGCTGCTCGCGAGATGCTGCACCACGGGTGGAGACTTCCGCGATCACACTGCCCGAGAAGTCCTGTGCGCGTAGTTGGGTCAACACCTCGGCGACCGGCTGTTCACCGCGACCGGGCACCAAGTGCTCGTCACGCGGTGAGCCGGTGCCGTCGGCGAGGTGGATGTGCGCCACCCGCGAGCCGAGGTCGGCGACCATCTCCCTGGGGTCGGTGTGCGAAACCGCGGTATGCGAGAGATCGACCGTGGCATGTGCGTAGTCCTGGTTGCGGATGTCCCAGTCCGGGGAGTACGCACCGAGGGACGACGGACCGGCCCGCCACGGGTACATGTTCTCGACCGCGAAACGCACGTCGGTCAATTCCTCCATCCGAGCGACACCGTCCTCGAAGGAACGCGCGTAGTCCCGCTGCCAACGGAACGGCGGATGGACCACCACCGTCTTGGCGCCGAGGGTCTCCGCCACTTCCCGAGCCCGCTCCAACTTGCCCCATGGCTCGGTTCCCCAGACCCGTTGGGTGATCAGCAGGCACGGTGCGTGGATCGCCAGTACCGGGATTTGGTAGTGGTCGGTCAGTCCCTGCAGGGTCGCGAGATCCTGGCTCATCGAGTCGGTGCCGACCATGATCTCCACACCGTCGTAGCCGATCGAGGCCGCCAGTTCGAAGGCGACCGCCGTGGATTCGGGGAAGACCGACGACGACGACAACCCGACCTCGATCATGACCCCGCCTTACGCCAGCGATCGGCGATCACTCCCGATACCCACACCGCCACCGCACCGATCGCACCGACTCCGAGCGCGACCAGGCTGTAGCGCTCAGGGGACAAGCTGAGTGCGAAGAACTCCGATAGGAACGGCACGTACAGCACCAGGGCGAAGGCCCCGACCATCGCGAGGATGATCGACCAGCGCACCGGGTTCAACGGTCGCGCGGAGATCGCCAGGACACCCATCGCAACCATGAACAAGGTGACAGTCGCCGCCTGCTGGGCCTTGATCACCGGTTCGCCGACCCACAGGGCCACGGCGTAACTGGTCCACGAGGCGAGTGCCGCGATGATGCCCGCCGGTACCGCGAACACCAGGACCCGCTTGAAGAAGCCGGGACGGAAACGTTCCTTGTTCGGCATCAGGGCCAGGAAGAAGCCGGGGATACCGATGGTCAGGGCACTGACCAGGGACAGGTGTCGGGGCAGGAACGGGAAGGCGACCGCGAACACTCCGGTCATCACGGAGATCACCGTCGAGTACACGCTCTTGGTCAAGAACACATCGGAAACCCGTTCGATGTTCCCCAACACGCGGCGGCCTTCGGCGACGACCGCCGGCAACACCGACCATTTGCTTTCCAAGAGCACGAGTTGGGCCACGGCGCGGGTAGCTCCCGAACCCGAACCCATCGCGATGCCGAGGTCGGCGTTCTTGAGTGCGAGGACGTCGTTCACGCCGTCTCCGGTCATCGCGACAGTGGATCCGCCGAGGTGGAGGGCATCGACCATCTGCTGCTTCTGCGACGGGTTCACCCGCCCGAACACCGAATGGGTGCTCATCACCTCGGCGAGATCATCGGTGTCCTGCGGCGCCCGCCGGGCGTCCACCGGATCATCGGCCCCCGGGACTCCGGCCTGCTGGGCGATCGCTCCGACCGTCTCGGCGTTATCGCCGGAGATGACCTTGACGCGCACCCCCTGTTCCAGGAAGTACGCAACGGTCTGCTCGGCGTCGTCTCGCAACTTCTGATCGATCACCACCAACGCGACGGCCCGCACCGGACCGGGACCACGATCGGCGTCGAGCACCTGATCGCGCTCCCCCTCGACCAGCACCAGCACCCGGGCGCCTTCCGCGGTGATGGGGCCGGCCGCATCGAGCACCGCTTGCTCGTTCGGGGTGACCATCTCCGGGGCGCCGAGCACCCACGCCCCCTCGGACTCGAATGCCGCCGAGGACCACTTGCGTGCACTCGAGAACGGCACCGCACCTAGCACCGTCCAACCGGGATCGGGGAAGGCCTCCTCGATCGCGAGCAGTGTCGGGTTCGGGGAGGTCTCGGTGGCAGCCATCGCGCCCAGCACCCGACCGACCTGCTCGCTTGTCGTGTCCCCGAGCAACTCGATCCGATTCAGATGCATGCCCGGTTCGGTCAGGGTTCCGGTCTTGTCCGCGCACACCGTGTCCACGCGAGCGAGCACTTCCACCGCCGGGAGGTCCTGCACGAGGACCCGCCGCTGCGCCAACCGGATCACCGAGACGGCCATCGCGATGGAGGTGAGCAGCACGAGGCCTTCGGGCACCATCGTCACGACCCCGGCGATCGTGCCGCGGATCGCCTCGTTCACCGGTAGGTCGGCTCGGATGAGTTGCGAGGTCAGCAGCAGCACTCCGACGGGCACCAGGAAGTAGCTGACGATGCGGATGAAGCGGTTGATCGCATCGCGCAGTTCGGAGTTCGTCAAAGCGAACTGCTTGGCCTGTTCGGTCAATCCGGCGGCGAAGGAATCCCTTCCGACTCGAGTAGCCCGGTAGACACCGGAACCAGCGACGACGAACGATCCGGACATCGCGCCCTCACCTGGGTGCTTGTCCACCGGATCGGCTTCGCCCGTCAGCAGGCTCTCGTCGATCTGCAGGCCGGCTGCTTCGAGCACTTCGCCGTCGACGACGAGTTGATCGCCGGTGGAGATGACGATGACGTCGTCCACCACTATCTCGTTCGGCCGCACTTCCACGTCCGAGCCGTCTCGACGCACGACCGGCTTGGCTTCACCGATGACGGCGAGCTTCTCCAGAGTCCGGGCCGCCCGGTACTCCTGGATGATGCCGATGAGCGTGTTCGCGACGATGACGAAACCGAAGAGCGAATCCTGGATCGGCGCGACGATCAACATGATGATCCACATCGAGCCGATCAGGGCGTTGAACCAGGTGAAGGTGTTCTTGCGGACGATGTCCGACAAACTGCGCGAGGTGGCACTCGGTGCCTCGTTCACCTGACCGCGCTCGACGCGCTCGGCCACCTCAGCCGAAGTGAGGCCCGTGACCTCGGTAGCGGTGGTCATCTAGGAAGCCCGTCCATGCGACGGAGGATGACCCCCTCCCGGAGCGCCCATGGACACACGTCGAGCTCCTCCACCTCGAGTAGGTCCATCGCGGCTTCGGCGACCAACGCCCCGGCGAGCAGTTGACTCGCGCGACCGGTCGACACACCCGGAAGTTTGGTGCGCTCCGCGGATGACAGACCCGATAGCAAGGTAACGAGTTGACGAACGTCCGATGACTTCAACCGACGCCGGAGGTACATACCCTCGGAGGAAGCGGGCGCTCCCGCGATGCGCGCCAACTGCTTGAGCGTCTTGCTCGTAGCCACCGACAGCATCGGGTTCCCCGCCCGGCGAAGCGGTCCGATCGAATCGGCGATGACCGCACGGGCGTGCTTGCGCATCGCCTTGACCTCAGGCTCGCTCGGTGGATCGCCGGTGATGAACTCACGGGTGAGCCGTCCGGCTCCCAGCGGCAGGGAAACCGCCGTATCGGGTTCCTCGTCGGCGCCGGAGGCCAACTCCAGCGAGCCACCGCCGATGTCGACCACGAGGAGTCGACCGGAAGACCAACCGAACCACCGACGCACCGCGAGGAACGTCAAGCGTGCTTCGTCGTCGCCGGAAAGAACGTCGATGTCCAAGCCGGTACGTTCGCGGATCTCGTTGATCACCTCATCGCCGTTGCCGGCCCCACGGATAGCGGAGGTCGCGAACGCGATGATCTCGGTGGCTCCACGATCCTCGGCGAGTTCTTGACCCTCCTGCACGAACTCGATGAGCGAGTCGATGAGATCACGGTCGATATTGCCGTCGGCATCGATATGTTCGGCCAACCGAATCTGCTTCTTGTGCTTCGAGGCCGGGATCGGCGCGGCCCCGTAATGCGCGTCGACCAGCAGCAGGTGCACGGTGTTGCTGCCCACGTCCAGCACGCCCATCCGCACGAGAACACTCTATGTCCACAGCCCACCCCCGCGCCGTCGCCCGGCGCAGCGGTTTCGCCTAGGCTCGGCGAGTGCCGGAAGTAGCCCTGGACTTTCCTCGCCAATGGGTCGAGTTCGTCGACCCCGCCGACGACGATCAACTGATCCGCGCCGACCTCACCTGGCTCACCTCCCGATGGACGTGCATCTTCGGTCGGGGCTGCCCGGGCATCGATGCCGACCGCCCGGACGCCGGCTGCTGCGTGCACGGCGCCCACTTCTCGGAGAAGTCCGACCGCAAGCGCGTTGCCAAGTGGGTCGAGAAGCTGACACCCGAGACCTGGGAGAACTACGAGATCGGCCACAAGGGCGGCTGGACGGAGAAGGAAGACGGGCAGAGCAAGACCCGGGTCATCGACAACGCGTGCATCTTCCACAACTCCGAAGGCTTCGAAGGCGGTTACGGCTGCGCGCTACATCACCTGGCCAATCGCGAGGGAGTCTCCTTCATCGAGACCAAGCCGGAAGTGTGCTGGCAACTGCCGTTGCGACGCACCTACGAGGATCGCGAATACGAGGACGGCAAGGAGCGCCTGGTGGTGGTGCTCGGCGAGTACGACCGCCGCGGCTGGGGCGAAGGCGGCCACGACTTCCAGTGGTACTGCACCGGCAACACCGATGCCCACATCGCACCCGACCCCGTCTACGTCGGATCCAAGGACGAGATCGTCGCGCTGATCGGCCAGGCGGCATACGACGTCCTCGCCGAGATGTGCGCCAAGCGCGAAGCACTCCTGAAGGGCAACCCGACCGACCCGGCCCTGGCTCCCCACCCGGCCGACCCGGTTCCCTAGCCACCGAGCGCAGTGGCCAAGTCCAAGCCGTCCTACGAATGCTCCGCATGCGGGGCGGCCTCACTGCGCTGGACCGGCAAGTGCGTCAAGTGCGGTGAGTTCGGCACCGTCGCCGAGGTCGCACCCACTACCCCCGCTCCCGGGCGCCGCGCATCCACGCACGGTGCAGCACCGGTCACCGCAGCGAAACCCGTCTCCGCGGTCACCGCGCAAGGTCCGGTGCCACGAACCAGCACCGGCATCGGCGAATTCGATCGCGTGCTCGGCGGTGGCCTCGTGGCCGGACAAGTCCTGCTGGTTAGCGGCGAACCCGGTGCCGGCAAGAGCACGCTGCTGCTGACCGTGGCCAACTCGATCGCGGAGAAGACCGGCAAGCCCGCTCTCTACGTCTCCGGTGAGGAGAGTGTCGATCAGATCGCCGTTCGCGCCGAGCGCATCGGCGTGCGCAGCGATGACCTGTTCATCGCCGACGAAACCGACTTAGCCAACGTGATCGGTCATGTCGATGCGCTTGGAACCGACATCTCGCTGGTGATCGTCGATTCGGTGCAGACCATCGCCTCGGCCGACGTCGATGGCCGCGCCGGTGGCGTCGCCCAGGTGATGGAGGTCGCCCAAGCACTCACCCGCGTTGCGAAGGAACGGGGCATCCCGGTGTGCCTGGTCGGCCAGGTCACCAAGGAATCCACCGTCGCCGGACCACGCGCCCTGGAACACATCTGCGACGCCACGCTCTCCCTCGACGGCGATCGCCAAACGTCGCTGCGTCTGCTGCGCGCGGTCAAGAACCGCTACGGCCCGGCCGATGAAGTCGCCTGCTTCGAGCAAACCGACAAGGGCATGGCCGAAGTAGTCGATCCGAGCATGCTGTTCCGCGAAGAGCGCCAAGCCCCGGTGCCCGGCACTTGCGTCACCGTCACCATCGAAGGCCGCCGCGCGATGCTCGCCGAGGTGCAAGCACTCGTCGCGCCCACCACCAACCCGAATCCGCGCCGCGGCGTCTCCGGCCTGGACTCATCTCGCGTAGCGATGCTGGT
>CAJXNV010000016.1 GCA_913057155.1 uncultured Actinomycetes bacterium
TTCCATGGACCCGAACGAATCGAGAATCCGACCGACCCTCGGCTGTACCCGCAGGTGTGTGCCACCGCCGTGGAAGCCAAGGTGGATTTACTGGCCCGCGAAGGCTGGACAGCGCGCGACGGCTGGTGGGCGTTGACCAAGGACCCGGTCGCCTACGGGGTCTACCTTCCGCGCGCCGATGCCGTCGTTGTCGGCCTCGGCGGGATGGATCAACTGCCCGCGTCCATCCCGGTATGGCTGCGCACGTCGATCCCGTATGTGCGTCCCGGCGGATTACGACGACGTCTGCGCACCGCCTACCGCGACCTCACGCCCGCGATCATCCGCGCCACGAAGGGAGCTATGCGACAAGTGTCGCAGCAGGTAACCGACCGCTACCTGACCCGCATCATCGAAGCCGTGCAAGCGGTGCGTCCCGGGGTGCCGGTGATCTTGCTCGCGCCAACGCCGTATGACTCGCCGTACTACCCGAGCGATCGACACCACCGGTCGTCTCTGGCAGCAGCGCGTGTCCTGGCCGCCGGACTCGGCGTGCCGCTGGTGGACCCATCGCCGTTCGTCCTACCCGGTCTGGCCGACGGCACCGCGAACCCCGATGGCCTGCACTGGTCGTGGGCTGCGCACGCCAGCGTGGGGCAGGCGCTGGCCGATGCCATCGGTAGTCTTTCCCGGCCATGACTGCGAACACCGGTGCCGAGGAAACCCGCTACGACTTCCCCACCATCCAGGAGCGCTGGTTGCCGGTTTGGGACGAGCTAGCGCCGTTCCGCTCGGGAATCCCATCCGATGATCGTCCGAAGAAGTACGTCCTGGACATGTTCCCGTACCCGTCCGGGGATCTGCATATGGGTCATGCGGAGGCGTACGCACTCGGCGATGTGATCGCCCGCTATTGGGTGCAGCGCGGCTTCAACGTCATGCACCCCATCGGCTGGGATGCCTTCGGTCTGCCGGCGGAGAACGCCGCGATCCGCCGCGGTGAGGATCCGGTGCGCTGGACCTACGACAACATCGCCCAGCAGAAGGCGTCGATGCGTCGGTACGCCTGCTCCTTCGACTGGGATCGGGTGCTCAACACCTGCGATCCGGAGTACTACCGGTGGAACCAGTGGTTCTTCCTGCAGATGTTCCAGCGCGGCCTGGCCTACCGCAAGGCCAGCAACGTCAACTGGTGCCCGCAGTGCCAAACCGTGCTGGCCAATGAGCAGGTTGTCGCCGGCCAGTGCGAACGCTGCGATACGAACGTCACCAAGAAGAAGCTCACCCAGTGGTACTTGAAGATCACCGACTACGCCGACCGCCTGCTCGACGACATGACCCAACTCGAGGGCAAGTGGCCGGAGAAGGTGCTGCTGATGCAGCGCAACTGGATCGGTCGATCCACCGGCGCTGAGGTGGACTTCGAGATCGAGGGTCGCGATGAGCCCGTCACCGTCTACACGACTCGGCCGGACACCCTCTACGGCGCGACCTTCTTCGTCGTCGCAGCCGACTCCGACCTCGCTGCGGAGCTCGCGAACGGCACCGACGCCGAAGCCGAGTTCGAGCAGTACCTCGAGCAGGTCAAGCAGACCTCGGAGATGGATCGCCTGGCGACCGATCGCGAGAAGACGGGCGTGTTCTTGCAGCGGTACGCCACCAATCCGGTGAACGGCGAGCAGATCCCCATCTGGGCGTCGGACTACGTCCTCGCCGATTACGGCACCGGCGCGATCATGGCCGTGCCCGCGCACGATCAACGCGACCTGGACTTCGCGCGCACCTTCGATCTTCCGGTGCGCGTGGTGGTCGATGCGGGCGAGGATCCCGCTGTCACGGGGGAAGCCACTGCCGACGACGGCCTGCACGTCAATTCCGGTCCGTTGGACGGGCTGAACAAGGACGACGCCATCGCGAAGATCATCGAGATCCTCGCTGAACGGGGCACCGGCAAGGAAGCGGTGAACTACCGGTTGCGCGATTGGCTGATCTCGCGTCAGCGTTACTGGGGAACACCCATTCCGATCATCCACTGCCCCGCCTGCGGTGAGGTCCCGGTTCCAGGCGACCAACTGCCGGTGGAACTACCGCCAGCCGAGGGCCTGGACCTCAAGCCGAAGGGTGCCTCACCGCTCGGGGCGGCTACCGAGTGGGCGAGCGTGGAGTGCCCGTCCTGCGGCCAGCAAGCCACCCGGGACCCGGACACGATGGATACCTTCGTCGACTCCTCCTGGTACTACCTGCGCTACGTCGATCCGCATGACGAGAACGCGGCCTTCGATCCGGCGAAGGTGCGCGAGTGGCTACCGGTGGATCAGTACGTGGGTGGGGTCACGCACGCGATCTTGCATCTGCTCTATAGCCGGTTCTTCACCAAGGTGCTGCACGACATGGGCCTGGTCGATTTCACCGAACCGTTCACGCGGTTGCTCAATCAGGGCATGGTGATCATGGAGGGCTCGGCGATGAGCAAGTCGCGCGGCAACCTGGTGCGGTTGTCCGACGAACTCGCCGAGCACGGCGTCGATGCCATCCGGTTGTCCATGGTCTTCTCCGGTCCGCCCGAGGATGACGTCGACTGGGCCGATGTGTCCCCGGCTGGTTCGGCCAAGTTCCTCGCTCGCGCGTGGCGCTTGTCCGGCGATGTCACCTCCGATCCTGGTGCCGATCCCGCGGCCGGTGACATCTCGGTGCGCAAGGCAACGCATCGAGCCCTGCACGATGCGGCGCAGGCGGTCGAGACTTTCCGTTTCAACGTGGCGGTGGCGCGCTTCATGGAATTGGTCAACGTCCTGCGCAAGGCCATCGACTCCGGCCCGGGTCCTGCCGATCCGGCGGTGCGCGAAGGAGCCGAGGCGGTGGCGATCATGCTGTCCCTGGTAGCCCCGTACACCGCCGAGGACATGTGGGCGCGTCTGGGACACCAACCGAGCGTCGCGCGCGCCGGCTGGCCGCAGGTCGAGGAGGAACTCCTGGTCGAAGACGCCGTCACCTGCGTCGTCCAAGTGGCCGGCAAGGTCAAGGCGCGCTTGGAGGTTGCACCGGGTATCGGTGAGGACGAACTTCGTGAGCTCGCGCTCGCCGATGAAGCCGTCGTCGCGGCCCTCGGTGGTGCCGGGATCCGCACCGTCATCGTGCGGCCCCCCAAACTGGTGAACGTCGTACCCGGCTAGTCGCACCGCTAGCTTCCCGCGCGCGTCTTCCCCAACACGTGTGTCGGTTGTCCACAGGGCCGGAATCGACCCTGGTTCGCACCCCGTCGCCGTGCCTAGCGTCACGGTATGTGGCCCCACCGCAACCGACCGCGCGCCGCAGCGCGACTGCAACACGCAACCGGCAACCGATCCGGCGCATCGCCTAGCTCACCCGGTGCACTCGGGCGCGCCGATCAGCTCGATGCGCCCCCAGCGTCCCGCAGTGGCTCCCGGCCGCTGCTGATGGAGGATCCCTCGGCCACGGGGGACGAACAAAGCGATCAACCCCGCTGGTTTTGGACGTGGGACCGGCGTTCGCAGCGGGCGGTCTCGGTGCTGCTGGCTGCTTTGGCCATCGTGGTCGCGTGGTGGTGGTGGAGTGGTCAGCCCGGCGAGAGCGTCGTCGCAAGCGAGGTGTCGGTCAGCGAGGGACTACCGGTTACCAACGACGACGACGCAACCGGCGGTGTACCGAGTTCCGGTTCGGTCATCGTGCACGTGGTCGGCAAGGTCACCGAGCCGGGAATCGTCGAGTTGCCGGCGGGTTCGCGGGTCATCGATGCGATCGAGGCAGTGGGTGGGGCGCGAAACGACCGGGCGCTGGAAACGGTGAACCTGGCTCGCGTAGTCGTGGACGGCGAGCAGATCGTCGTCGGCGCACCGGCTGCGGGCGGGGCTGGCGGGAAAGTCAGCATCAATAGCGCCGATGCCGCCGCCTTGGAACAGCTTCCCGGGGTCGGACCGGTGATCGCGGAACGGATCGTCGCGTGGCGAACGGAGAACGGACCCTTTCGAACCGTCGCCGAACTAGCGGAGATCTCGGGCATCGGTCCTTCGATGATCGAGCGCATCGAAGACCAGGTTCGCATGTGACGGATATTCGCCTGGTGGCCCCGGCGCTGGCCGCCTGGCTGGTCAGCGCGGTCGTCTTGCTGGGCGTCCTCACCGTCGATGATCCTGGACAACGACACCGCGTTGCCCTTGCGGTGTGCCTCACCGCCCTGGTGACGGCCGCCGTCTTGCTCGCCACCTTCCGCGGTCGACCGATGGTCTTCGTATCCGTTGCCGCGGCATCGCTGGCCGCGATCAGCGCCGGTGCCCAACTCGCGGCCTGGAGCGCTCCGGCCCTCGAGACCGTGATGCGCGAACAGGTGCATGTGCATGCTGTGGTGGATGGACCGATGCGCACCTCGCTCGGTGCGGCCTACCTTCCGATCCGGACCAGCACTATCCGTACCGCCGCCGAGCCGGGGCGCGCTGTGTCGATCGAGGTCCCGCTCACCATCGCACTGCCCGAAGACCGGCTAGCGGACTCGTCGGTCGGGCAGCCATGGCCGGTGGGTACCGGCATCGGGGTAACCGGCCGCATCCGGCCCGCCGGCGGTTCTATTCGCACAGCCGGCTACCTGGATGTGGCCGGTCCCGGCGACATCGCGACCATGCACGAAGCCGGGCCGATCGACCAGGTCGCCGAACGTATGCGTCGGGCACTGCGCGCGAGCCTGCCGGCCACGCCCGCAGGGGGATCGGCCTTGGTCGCCGGGCTGGCGACCGGTGATGAGGAAGCCATGGCACCGGCCCTGGTCGATGACATGCGATTGAGTGGATTGGCGCACCTGACCGCTGTGTCCGGGGGCAACGTGGCGATCGTCGTCGGTGCCGTACTCGTGCTGGCGTGGTTGTTGCGGCTACCGCTGATCGCACGGATCGTCTTGGCGCTGGGTTCGCTCGTCTTCTACGTGATCCTCGTCCACCCGCAGCCCAGCGTGCTGCGCGCCGGTGTGATGGGGGCGGTCGTGGTCGTCTCGCTTCTCGTCGGTGGTCGGCGTCCCGGTCCTTCGGTGCTCGCGACCGCGGTCCTAGTCCTGGTGATCGTCGTGCCCTCGCTCGCGCTCAGTTGGGGGTTCGCGCTCTCCGTGGCTGCGACCGGCGGGATCGTGATGCTCGCACCGCGCATCCGCGAACGTATCGAGGCCACCGGCCCGGGTGGGCGACTTCCCGCACCGGTCACGATCGCCGCCTCGTTGACGCTGTCGGCTCAACTGGCGACCGCCCCGGTGCTGCTCGCGATGGGGGTGAGCGTCGGGATCGCCGCGGTGCCGGCCAACTTGCTGGCGATGCCGGTCGTGCCGATCATCACGATCACCGGATTGCTCGCTGCGATCCTCGGCGCGATCCCGCCGTTGGTTCCACTCGCGGAGATCGTCGCGATCTTGGGGGCGTGGGTAGCCGAATGGATCGCGCAGATCGCGCGGATCGCCGGCGGGATCGATGCCTTCCGATTCCGCGGGTCACCGATCTCGGCATCGATCGCGGTACTCGCGGTGGGTATCGCCGTGCTCGCCGCAAGGTTCGCCTGGCGTCGTGATCGCCGGCTCCCGGTGATCGTGTCGAGCATCGTGGTGGCCTTCACCGCGGTGCTGTGGGTGGTCCTACCGCCTGAGCGACGCTCCTGGCCGCCGGCCGATTGGCTCATGGTGCAGTGCGATGTCGGCCAAGGCGACGGCTTCGTCATCGCCGATGCGCGCGACCGTAGGAGGGCCGTCGTGGTCGACACCGGGCCGTCGGCGCGGGTCATCGACCGCTGCTTGCAGGACTTGCGGATCACCCACGTATCGGCGCTCATCCTCACGCATTTCCATTCCGATCACGTCTCCGGAATCGAGGGTGTGTTCTCCGGCCGCGACGTGGAGGCCGTCTTCGCGAGCCCACTGGACGAACCGAAGGCCCAATCGATGGGCGTGCAACGTGCATTGCGCGAACGCGGAGTCGAATTACGACGCCTCACCGCCGGGGCGCAACTGCGTATCGATGAAGCCCACTTCCGGGTGCTGTGGCCACGCCGCATCGTGAGGAGTAAGCAGACTTCGAGTGGTTCGATCGCCAACAACGCCAGCTTGGTCATCGACGCGCGAGTACACGGCTTGCGGCTGTTGCTGACCGGGGATATCGAACCGCCCGCGCAAGCCGCATTGCTCGCCGAAGCAGGCGGCTTCGACATCGTCAAGGTGCCCCACCACGGGTCTCGCCACCAGCATCCGGATTTCGCGGCATGGGCCGATGCGGATCTCGCGGTGATCAGCGTCGGCGAAGACAACGAGTTCGCCCATCCGGCGCCGGAGACGCTTGAATCCTGGGACACCGCCGGCGCGGCGGTAGCTCGCACCGATCGGCACCGCGATATCGCGATCGTGCCGGTACCCACCGAGGATGCGGCGGGATCGACCGTGGACTGGGCGATCGTGCCGCGATCGGGATCGCTGGAGTGATCCGTGCCATGCTGAGCCCACCATGAGCACCCCGGCCCGCATCACCTTGATCCGCGGCGGTGAGACCGCGCTGGTCGACCGTGCGGTTGCGGAGGCGGTCCGTGCCATCAAAGGACAGGCGGCCGGGGCCGAGCGATTGGTGGTCGAGGCCGGCGACGAGGACTCGGCCAACGATCTCCGGCAAGCATGCGCCCCCACCTTGTTCGGTGAGGATCTCATCGTCCACATCGTGGGCTTGCACAGTGCCGACGAAGCCTTCGCCACTGCGCTGGCAGAGGTGCTCGCCGACCAGCCCGACACGGTGTGGTTGATCGTCCAGCATGACGGCACCGCCGGCGGCAAGAAGCTGCTGGAGTCGGTGCGCGGCGCGGGTGCCACCGAAGTCGAATGCCTCGCCATCAAGAAGGGCAAGCGAGCCATCGAGGTGCTGAGCAAGGAATTCGCCCGGCACCGCAGGCATGTCACCGACGATGCCGTGCACGTGTTGTACGAGTCGGTGGGCCATGACATGCCGATGCTGTTCGCCGCGGTCGGTCAATTGGTGGCCGATGTCCCGGCCGATCCGATCACCGAAGAGCACGTACGCGACTACTTCGCGGGTGTGGCCGATGTCGCCGGCTGGCAGATCGCCGACCAGGTGTGGCAGCGCAAACCGTCCGGGGCGCTGGCGTCGGTGCGCTACGCGGCTTCGGCGGGTAACGATGGGGCAGTGGGTGTGATGAGCGTGCTCGCCTTGTCCTCGGCGCTGCGGGACATCATCCGGGTCGGTGGCATGGGTCCGGGTGCTTCGGAGGCCGATGTGGCACGGGAGCTGGGGATCCCGCCGTGGAAGGTGAAGTTGCTGCGTGCCCAGTGGTCGCGCTGGAGCGGGGACCAGCGCCGCCTGGCGGCCTCGATCATCGAACTAGCCGATGCCGAGGCGATGATGAAGGGCGGTTTGCGCCCAGGGCAGTCGCTGGATGTGGAGCAGAAGCTCTACGCGCTGGAGAAACTCGTCGTCTCCTCCAGCGCCCGCTAGCGCGGACCGCCGCGGATCAGGCGGCTGCGAGCTAGAGAGCCGCTGCGCGCTTGCTGATCGAGGACTTGCGGTTGGCGGCCTGGTTCTTGTGGATGACGCCCTTGCTCGCGGCCTTGTCCAGGGTGCGGTTCGCCTCGCGGGCGAGCGCCGTAGCGGCGGCGGTGTCTCCGGCGTCGGCCGCCTCGCGGAACTTGCGGACGGCGGTCTTCACGGCCGACTTGACGTCCTTGTTGCGCAGCCGCGCCTTCTCGTTGGTCTTGATGCGCTTCTTCTGCGACTTGATGTTCGCCACGGTTCCTCGTCTTCTCGGCCGGTCCGGGGTGTCCCCGGGGTTTTCGTGTTCGGGTCGGGTCTGGGTGCGGTGACCCTCGGCCTAGCGGACCGAGGGACCTAGCGTTCTGCAGCCGCCCAAGGGTACCCGTACTCTGGGCAGGTTCCCCGATCGGCCCCCGAGGGCCTGGAGGTTGCTCGTGACGCACCAGCCGGATGGCGGCGCCTGGCTGCCCGGTGCCACCGATCCTGCCGTCATTCGCAACTTCTGCATCATCGCCCACATCGACCACGGCAAGTCCACCCTCGCCGACCGCATGCTGCAGATCACCGGCGTGGTCGATGACCGCGCCATGCGTGCCCAGTACCTCGATCGGATGGATATCGAACGGGAGCGGGGGATCACTATCAAGTCCCAGGCGGTGCGGCTGCCTTACCAGGCCGGCGACGGCCGCACCTACGTCCTCAATCTGATCGATACCCCCGGCCACGTCGACTTCACCTACGAGGTCTCGCGGTCGCTAGCTGCTTGCGAAGGGGCGATCCTGCTGGTCGACGCCGCCCAGGGGATCGAGGCACAAACGCTCGCGAACTTGTACCTCGCGCTGGAGAACGAGCTGCAGATCATCCCGGTGCTGAACAAGATCGACCTGCCCGCAGCACAGCCGGAGAAATACGCCGCCGAACTCGCGCACATCATCGGCTGCGATCCCGAGGACGTCTTGAAGGTTTCCGCCAAGACCGGCGAGGGCGTTGCCGAGCTGCTGCAAACGGTGGTGGAGCTGATCCCCGCCCCGATCGGCCAGCCCGACGCCCCCGCTCGCGCGATGATCTTCGATTCGGTCTACGACACCTACCGAGGCGTGGTCACCTACGTCCGTGTTGTCGATGGGCGTATCGGAACCCGCGACCGCGTGACCATGATGTCCACCGGAGCGGTGCACGAACTGCTCGAGGTCGGCGCCATCTCGCCCGAACCCACGGCGGCGCAGGGACTCGGTGTTGGCGAAGTGGGCTACTTGATCACCGGGGTGAAGGACGTCCGCCAATCACGCGTGGGCGACACCATCACCACCGCCAACAAGGGGGCCACCGAACCGCTGGGCGGCTATCGGGATCCCAAGCCGATGGTCTTCTCCGGGTTGTATCCCATCGACGGTTCGGACTACCCGATCCTGCGTGATGCCCTCGATCGCTTGAAGCTCAACGACGCTGCCTTGAACTACGAACCGGAGACCTCCCTTGCCCTCGGCTTCGGGTTCCGCTGCGGCTTCCTGGGTCTGTTGCACCTGGAAATCGTGCGCGAACGTCTCGAGCGTGAGTTCAACTTGGACTTGATCTCCACCGCACCCAACGTCGTCTACGACGTCGTCATGGAAGACGGCAAGGAACTGACCGTGACGAATCCCAGCGAATTCCCCGACGGCAAGGTCGCCATCGTGACCGAGCCGATCGTCAAGGCCACGGTGATCCTGCCCAGTGAATTCGTGGGCACCGTCATGGAGCTTTGCCAGGGCCGGCGCGGAACTTTGCTCGGCATGGACTACCTGTCCGAGGATCGGGTGGAGCTTCGCTACACCTTGCCGCTGGCCGAGATCGTGTTCGACTTCTTCGATCAACTCAAGTCCCGCACCCGCGGATACGCCTCGCTGGATTACGAACCCAGTGGCGAACAGGATGCCGATCTGGTGAAGGTGGACATCTTGTTGCACGGGGATCCGGTGGATGCCTTCAGTGCGATCGTGCACAAGGACAAGGCCTACAGCTACGGCGTGGCGATGGCGCAGAAGTTGAAGGAACTCATCCCTCGTCAACAGTTCGAGGTTCCGATCCAGGCCGCGATCGGCTCACGCATCATCGCGCGCGAGAACATCCGAGCGATCCGCAAGGACGTCCTCGCCAAGTGCTACGGGGGCGACGTCTCGCGTAAGCGCAAGCTGCTGGAGAAGCAGAAGGAAGGCAAGAAGCGGATGAAGATGGTCGGGCGTGTGGAGGTGCCGCAAGAAGCCTTCATCGCCGCGTTGTCGACATCCGAACCCGCCGGCAAGAAGTGACGTTGTCGCCCTCGACCCCACTCTCGCTGTACGTACACGTCCCCTTCTGCGCCAGCAGGTGCGGCTACTGCGATTTCAACACCTACACAGCAACCGAACTCGGTAACGACGTCACCCGCGACACCTTCCACGAACACCTGATCACCGAAATCCACCAGGCAGCCCAACGACTTGCCGACACCCATCGTGTCGACACGGTCTTCGTCGGCGGTGGCACTCCCACACTCCTGGGCGCCCAAGCACTCAATCGACTCCTCGCGGCGATCCGAGACGACTTCGACATCGCCGCCGATGTGGAGATCACCACCGAGGCGAATCCGGACTCGGTCGATCCGCGCATGCTCGAGGATCTGAAGCAAGGCGGCTTCACCCGCATCTCCTTCGGCATGCAAAGCAGCGCACCGCACGTCCTGGCCACCCTCGAGCGCACGCACACCCCGGGTGCCAGTAGCGCCGCAGCGAAAGCCGCGCGCGCAGCCGGCTTCGAGCATGTGAACCTCGATCTCATCTACGGCACGCCCGGTGAGACCGACGACGATCTGAACCGCAGCCTCGACGAAGTTCTCGAGGCCGGTGTGGATCACGTCTCGGCCTACTCGTTGATCGTCGAGCCGGGAACCGCGCTCGCCAGGCGTGTCCAGCGCGGCGAAGTTCCGATGCCCGACGACGACATCGCGGCAGACCGCTACGAACTGATCGACGAGCGCCTCACCGTTGCTGGATTCGACTGGTACGAGGTCAGCAACTGGGCCAAGCCCGAAGGGCAGTGCCGGCACAACATCGCCTATTGGCGTAATGCGGCGTGGTGGGGAATAGGTCCGGGTGCACATAGTCACCTCGAGGGCAGACGCTGGTGGAACGTCAAGCACCCGCATACCTACGCCCAGCGAGTAAGCGCGAACCTGTCGCCCATGCAAGACGAAGAAGTGCTCACACCCGAGCAGCGAGCACTCGAGAACCTGATGCTCGGCTTGCGGATGAAGGCCGGCGTCGCGCTCGACGCGGTTCCCACGAACGACGACGCCATCACCGACGCCGTCACCGAACTCACCGACCAGGGCCTGCTCGACCCCGAATCGTTGGAGCACGAGCCATCGATGTTGGCCTTGACCCGTCGGGGCCGGCTGATGGCCGACCACGTGGTCCGCACGCTCGCGGTGTAGGTGTACCACCAAATCTCGGTGGTACACTTTCCGTCGTGCCCACGACGCGACCCCGGCACCAGATAACGGAAACCGATGACATCGCCGCCGCTGTCGAAGCGGGTTTGCAGGAGTGGCCGGATCTGAGTCGTTCCGAGGTAATCCGTGAGCTGATCCTCAAAGGTGCCGAGTCGTTGAATCTCACCGCGGTCGAGCGGGTGCTGGCCGTGGAATTGGCGCTGAAGGAATTGGCGTCGCTCGACATCCATTACCCCGAGGGCTACTTGGAAGACCTGCGCAAGGACTGGGACCGCTATGCCTAGGGAAGTCGTAACGTTGGACGCCAGCGTGCTGATCGCGGTGACCGACCAAGACGATCCCCACTACGAAGATGCCTCATGGTTCATCCGCCGGTCCATATTTCGACGAACCCTGCTGATTCATCCGTTCAACGTCGCCGAAGCCGCAATCCGCCCATCGGCGGCTGGAGTCATCGACCAGGTGCGCAGGATCTGGGACTTCCTGGGAGTTCACGTAGCAAGAGTCGATGATGAACAGCCGTGGCGGTTGGCGTCGCTACGGGCTTCCACAGGACTGGGGCTGCCCGATTGCTGCGTGCTGGATACGGCCCGCCAGACCTCATCCGCGGTGGCGACCTTCGACGCGCGGCTCGCTCGGCAGGCCACGGATCTGGGCGTAGACTTGGCACTCTGACCGCAGGAGTGCCAAAGACGCCGACGGGAGGTGCCGTGCTCGAAGACCGCCGCCTCGCCGTGCTGCGCGCCATCGTCGAGGACTACGTCGCCACCCATGAGCCGGTCGGCTCGAAGGCGCTGGTGGATCGACACAACCTCGGTGTCTCCCCGGCGACCATCCGCAACGACATGGCCGCGCTCGAGGACGAGGGCTACATCACCCACCCGCACACCAGCGCCGGACGCGTCCCCACCGATCGCGGCTACCGACTGTTCGTGGATCAGATCTCCCACGTCAAGCCGATGAGCGCCGCCGAGCGCAAGGCCATCGAGCGCTTCCTCGGCGATGCCGTCGACCTCGACGACGTCATGGCCCGAACGGTCCGCCTGCTCGCGCAACTCACCCAGCAGGTAGCGCTGGTGCAGTACCCCTCGCTGCAACGCAGCAGCGTCCGCCACGTCGAGCTCATCGCCGTCAGCGAAACCCGGGCGATGCTCGTGGTCATCATGGACACCGGTCGAGTGGAACAACGGGTCATCGAGTGCGCCGAACCGCTTTCCGAGGACGTCCTCGGCGATCTCCGCGCCAAACTCAACGCGGCCGTGGCCAACAAGCCCTTCGCCTTCGTCCCCGACGCATTGCAGGACCTCGACCAGACCTTCGCACCCGAAGACCGGAATCTCGTCCAGGCGGTGATGTCCGCGGTCCTCGAAGCGGTCACCGAACGCCTCGAGGAGCGGGTGGTGCTCGGCGGTACGGCGCACCTGGCCCGCTACCAGCAGTCCTTCCCGATGGCTATCCAACCGGTCCTCGAGGCGCTAGAGGAGCAGGTGGTGTTGCTGCGGCTGCTCGGGGAGTTGTCGATCGAGAGCCCGGTCACGGTACGCATCGGCCAGGAGACCGAGGTCCAAGGACTCGAGTCCACCTCGGTGGTCACCGCAGGGTACGGTCGCTCGGACAAACCGGTAGCGTCCCTCGGCATCGTGGGCCCGACCCACATGGACTACCCGGGAACCATGAGCGCGGTGCACGCGGTCGCGCAGTACGTCAGCAAGATTCTCAACGGACAGTAGGTGGCTGTGGCAACGGACTACTACGCCCTGCTGGGCGTATCTCGCGATGCGTCCGGCGAGGACATCAAGAAGGCCTACCGGCGTCTCGCGCGTGAGTTGCACCCGGATGTCAACCCCGATCCCGAGCACCAAGATCGCTTCAAGCAGGTGACCGCGGCCTATGAGGTGCTCTCGGATCCGGAGAAGCGCCAGATGTACGACATGGGCGGCGACCCCCTCGGCCAAGGAGGCGGCTTCGGTGGATTCGGCGCCACCGGCTTCGACTTCGGCGACATCATGGACGCCTTCTTCGGCGGCGGTGGTAGCCGCTCGCGCGGTCCGCGTACGCGGGCTCGGCGCGGTCAGGACGCACTGGTGCGCATCCAGATCGACCTGCCTACCGCCGTATTCGGCGGTGAGCGCGAGATCACGGTCGATACCGCCACCACCTGCGCCACCTGCGCGGGCTCGGGCCTTTCCGAGGGAAGCCAGGTCGAGACCTGCGTGATGTGCAAGGGAGCCGGAGAGATCCAGTCGGTGCAGCGCAGTTTCCTCGGCCAGGTCATGACCTCCCGGCCGTGCCCGCAATGCCAAGGCTTCGGCACCACCATCCCGCACCCGTGCACCGAATGCTCCGGCGAAGGTCGCGTGCGCACCCGTCGCAACCTGACGATCAAGATCCCCCCGGGCGTCGATACCGGCACCCGGATCCAACTCCAGGGCGAAGGCGAGGTCGGGCCGAACGGCGGCACCGTGGGTGATCTCTTCGTCGAGATCGTGGTGGAGCCGCATCCGGTCTTCGAGCGCAACGGCGATGAACTGCATTGCGTGGTGGCTATCCCGATGGCTTCCGCAGCACTCGGCACCACCGTGCAGTTGGACACCCTCGATGGGCCGGAGGAGATCACCGTGTCCGCGGGCACGCAGACCGGGGAGACCCTCACCTTGCGGGGCAAGGGTGCCGCCCGACTCCGTGGTGGCGGCCGCGGCGACTTGTTCATCCACGTCGACGTCCAAGTTCCCACCGGCCTCGATGCCCGTCAGCAGGAACTGTTGCGTGAGTTCGCCGATCTACGCGGCGAGCAGGCAGTCCACACGGTGCAGACCAAGGCGGGCCCCGAAGGCGGAGGCCTGTTCGGTCGGTTGAAGGACGCGTTCAGTTCGCGGTGAGTGCACCCACCTTCCTGATCGACCCGCACCAGGCCGCCTCGGCAGCACCGCAGCTACGTGTGCTGCTCGACGGGCCCGAGGGTCATCACGCGGCTAGCGTGCAGCGGCTGCGGGTCGGCGAGCGAATCGATTTGGTGGACGGGCTAGGTCGCCGACTCGAAGGTCGAGTGGCGGAGGTCGCAGGCAAGGACGCCTGCGTTGTCGAGATCGATCAGGTGATCGACGAACCGGTCCAACGCCCCGCCATCACCGTGGTGCAGGCCATCGCCAAGGGTGACCGCGGCGAACTGGCCACCTCGATGCTCACCGAGACGGGTGTCGACGTCATCGTGCCCTGGCAGGCGGAGAACTGCGTAGCCCGCTGGGAGGGTGAACGCGGCGCCAAGCACCACGCGAAGTGGCAGGCCACGGCGCGCGAAGCGGCCAAGCAATCGCGCCGGGCGCGCGTCCCCGCCGTCGAACCGGCGATCAGCACGGCGGCCGTCGCCGATCTGATCGCGAACGCCGGCATCGCCCTCGTCCTCGATGAGCAGGCGACCACACCACTGACGTCCCTGGACATCACTTCGGTGCACGATCTGCTGCTGGTCGTCGGCCCCGAGGGCGGCCTGAGCCCGAACGAGCGCACGCTGTTCGCGGATTCGGGCGCGGATCTGGTCCGCCTCGGTGGCACGGTGTTGCGCACGTCCACCGCGGGCGTGGCGGCCCTCGGTGTCGTCATGGCCGGGACAGGGCGCTGGTAGGCGACCGGTGACCATGGGAGGATGCAGCGGTGGCTGATTGCCTGTTTTGCTCCATCGTCGCGGGGGACATCCCTGCCGATGTCGTGCTGTCCACCGACACCGTCGTCGCCTTCCGGGATATCGAGCCACAGGCCCCCACCCACGTCCTGGTCATCCCCAAGGTCCACTACGAGAACATCGGGGCCCTCGGCGCTGAGGATCCCGCCCTCGCGGGCCACCTCGCCGATGCTGCCCGGCAAGTCGCCGAAGCCGACGGCATCGGCGATGCCTACCGCCTGGTCTTCAACACCGGGGCGGGGGCTGGGCAGTCCGTGTTCCACGTCCACGGACACGTCCTCGGCGGACGAGACCTGACCTGGCCGCCCGGATGAGCACTCCCGCCAGCGATGCCCACGCACACACCACCATCGAGATCCCCGCTTCCCAGCCCATGGTTGCCCTCCTGGGGCCAGGCGATGAGTACTTGCGGCTGATCGAAGGGGCTTTCCCCGAGGTCGACATCCTGGTGCGCGGTAACGAGGTGACCCTCGATGGATCCGCCGAGGAGGTCGGCACGATCGATTCACTCTTGGCGGAGATGCTCGCGATGTTGCGCACCGGACAGGCCTTGAGCACCGAATCCGTCGAGCGTTCGATCGCGATGATGCGCTCGGGTACTCGACCGACCGAAGTGCTGACCGCGAACATCCTCAGCAACCGTGGTCGCACTATCCGGCCCAAGACGTTGAACCAGAAGCGATACGTCGATGCGATCGACAACAACACCGTGGTCTTCGGCATCGGCCCAGCGGGAACGGGCAAGACCTACCTGGCCGTGGCCAAAGCCGTGCAAGCACTGCAGGCCAAGCAGATAACCCGCATCGTGCTCACCCGTCCAGCCGTCGAGGCCGGGGAACGGTTGGGCTTCCTGCCGGGAACGCTCAGCGAGAAGATCGATCCGTACCTGCGCCCGCTGTACGACGCCCTGCACGACATGATCGACCCTGAGTCGATCCCGCGCTTGATCACCACCGGAACCATCGAGATCGCCCCATTGGCGTACATGCGCGGGCGCACACTCAACGATGCGTTCGTCATCTTGGATGAAGCGCAGAACACCTCCGCCGAGCAGATGAAGATGTTCCTCACCCGTCTGGGGTTCGGATCCACGATGGTCGTCACCGGCGATATCACCCAGGTGGACCTGCCCGGTGGCACCCAAAGCGGACTGCGGGTAGTCAGCGAGATCTTGGAGGGCATCGACGATGTCGCCTTCTGCAGGCTGACCGCGCACGATGTCGTCCGACACAAGTTGGTGGGGAGGATCGTCGAGGCGTACGACCGCTACGACGCCAAGAAGCAACCATGACCCTGCCGAGTATCACGGTCGACGACGACGCCGGCTCGTCGCTCGACCTCAACGCCCTCGAGGATCTGGCCGGCCATGTCATCACCACGCTGCACGTCCACCCGGATTCCGAACTCGGGATCACGCTCGTGGACCCCGAGCGCATGACCACCTTGCACGAGGACTGGATGAACGAACCCGGGCCCACGGATGTGCTGAGCTTCCCGATCGATGAACTCACCCCCGGCACGGCAACCGAACCTGCGGGTCCGGGGGTCCTCGGCGACATCGTCATCTGCCCGCAGCACGCCGCCGCCGATGCCCGGGCCGCGCAGCGGACCGATGATCAACACGCGCAATTCCTGACAGTGCACGGCCTGCTGCACCTGCTCGGATACGACCACGCGAGCGAGGAGGACTACGCACGGATGTTCACCCTGCAAGATGAGCTCCTCGCGAGTTGGGAGGCAAGCAGATGAATCTATGGCTGCTGCTCCTAGCCGCGGCGTTGATCGTCCTCTCCGGCTTCCTCATCGCCGCCGAGACCGCGATCGCGCGGGTCTCCCGCACTCGTCTGGACGAATTGCGCAAGGAAGGCAACGGCAATCAGGCCAAGGTTGATCGCCTATTGGCGATCTTGGATGACCGTGCCCGCTACGTGAACGTGCTGTTCTTCTTGTCCACCATCGCCAACGTCACCGCCGTGATCATCGTCGGGTACGTGGCTGTGCGAGCGCTGATCACTTCCGATGGCTGGTCGCTATGGCTCGCGATGCTCGTCGTGATCGCGGTCATGGTGGTCATCGCCTATGTGGGCCTGGGCGTGGCACCGCGCACTCTGGGGCGCCAGCATGCCGATCGGATAGCGCTGATCGCCGCACGACCAACTCGCTTCCTGGCCAGCGTGCTGGGCCCGATCACCAACCTGCTCATCTTGATCGGCAATGCGCTCACCCCCGGCAAGGGTTTCCGCGAAGGCCCCTTCGACACCGCAGCCGAGCTGCGCGAGATGGTCGACTTGGCCCGCGCGGACTCACTTATCGAGGACGACGAGAGCAAGATGATCCACTCGGTCTTCGATCTCGGCGACACCTTCGCCAAGGAGGTGATGGTCCCGCGAACGGAGATGGTCTTCATCGAGCAGCACAAGACCCTGCGGCAGGCCATCAGTTTGAGCCTGCGTTCGGGCTTCTCGCGCATCCCGGTGATCGGGGAGAATTCCGACGACATCGTCGGCGTGGTCTACCTCAAGGACATGGTGCGCCGGGCCTTCGAGCATCGCGACGCCGAACGCGCCGAGACCGTCGAGTCGCTGATGCGCTCGGCGTATTTCGTGCCCGATTCCAAGCCCGCCGACGAACTCCTGCGCGATATGCAAACGGCGCGGGTGCACTTGGCCATCGTGGTCGATGAATACGGCGGCACCGCGGGCCTGGTCACTATCGAGGACATCCTCGAGGAGATCGTCGGTGAGATCGCCGATGAGTACGACACCGCGGCGCCGGAAGTGACGCAACTCGATGATGATCGATACCGCGTCATGGCCCGCATGAACATCGACGATTTCGCCGACCTCGTGGGAATCGAGATCGATTCCGAGGAGGAGAGCGTGGACACGGTCCTCGGGCTCATGGCCAAGCGCCTCGGCCGGGTACCCATCCCCGATGCCGAGGTCACCGAAGACGGCTGGCAGCTCGTAGCCGAACGCGGCGCCGGTCGACGCAACCGCATCGGCACGATCCTGGCCACCCGTATCGCGGTACCCGACAGCCCCGACGAAGACGATTCCGATGACTGAATTGACCGACGAAGACGCCAAGTTGGTCTCCCTGGCGCGCCAAGCACGCGGACGCATCCAGGCCGCCGAGGGTGCAGCCGTGCGCGATGACACCGGCCGCTCCTACAGTGGCGCAACCGTCACGCTCACTTCCCTCGAGCTCAGCGCACTGGAATTGGCTATCGCGCAGGCCGTAGCGGCAGGAGCCCGCGATATCGAAGCCGTTGTCGTCGTGACCAGCGCCGATGAGGTCTCCACCGCGACGATCCAGGACGCCAGCAGCACACCCACACCCGTTTACTTGTGCTCGACGCGCGGTGAGGTCACCCAATCGTTTACCGTCGAACCACGGGGCTGACGAAGGAAACGGGCAATGAAGATCACCGACTACGAAGCCTTGAGTTTCGACTGCTACGGAACCTTGATCGACTGGGAGGCCGGCATCGGCTCGGTGCTTCGCGACTGGGCCGATCGACGCGGCTTGGATATGAGCACCGAGGATCTGCTCGTCGCTTACGCCACCGAAGAAGCCCAGGCTGCCCGAAACCACCCCACCGATCCCTATCCCTCGATCCTGTCCCGGGCGATGCGCGCCTTGGGTAAGGAACTGAACACCGAGGTGTCCTACGAGGACTCCCACTCACTGGCGATCTCGGTGCCCGATTGGCCGGCTTTCCCCGATTCCGCCGAGGCACTCGAGCGGCTGGCCCGACATTTCAAACTGATCATCCTTTCCAACGTCGATAACGACGGCTTCGCCGCGAGCAACGCCAAGCTCGGCGTGACGTTCGATGCCATCCTCACGGCCGAGGACATCGGTTCCTACAAGCCCGCCGAGGGCAACTTCGTCGCCCTCGATCACCAGGTCGATTCGATGGGGATTCCGCGGGACAAGCTGCTGCATGTGGCCCAGAGCCTGTTCCACGATCACGTGCCGGCCAAGGCGCGCGGCATGGCCACCGTGTGGATCGACCGTCGCCACGCGGACCCCGGTTGGGGCGCCACCCCGGATCCGCAGGCCGAGGTCACCCCCGATTGGACGTTCACCTCGATGACCGAATTCGCCGATGCCGTGGAATCCGGCCGCGCGTGAATCACACCAGCGGCTTCGCCACCTTCGTCGGCCGGCCGAACGCCGGGAAGTCCACGCTGATGAACGCGATCGTGGGAACCAAACTGGCCATCACCTCCGATCGTCCGCAGACCACGCGTCGGACTATCCGCGGCATCGTCACCAGGGAAGACGGCCAACTCATCATCGTCGACACCCCCGGTATGCACCGTCCCCGCACGCTGCTCGGCGAACGCCTGAACGACCAGGTGCACGAGACCCTCGCCGATGTGGACGTTGTTGGCCTTTGCCTGCCGGCAACCGAGGACATCGGTCCGGGGGATCGATTCATCGCCGAGCAGATCGCCAAGACGAAGGCCACCAAGTTCGCGATCATCACCAAGTCCGACACCGCGAACCCCGAGCGCATCGCCGAACAGTTGTTGCAGGCCCAAGCACTCGCCGACCAACTCGGCTTCGAATTCAGCCAGCTCATCCCGGTCTCGGCGACCACCGGGAATAACGTCACGACCCTCACCGACCTGCTGATCCAGGCCCTGCCCGAGGGTCCCAGCCTGTACCCGGAAGATGAGATCACCGACGAACCGGTCGACATCACCATCGCCGAATACATCCGCGAAGCCGCACTCAAGGAAGCCCGCGAAGA
>CAJXNV010000017.1 GCA_913057155.1 uncultured Actinomycetes bacterium
AGATCCTCGAGGGTGACGATGTTGCCGGCGCGCTTGGAGAGCTTGACCTCCTCTCCCCCGCGGGTGATCTTCACCAGTTGGCCGATCAGGATCTCGATATTGGCGTCCATGTCATCGCCCGCGCACGCGGCAACGGCGCGCAGCCGGTTGACATAACCGTGGTGATCGGCGCCGAGTAGGTAGATGTTGCGGTCGAAGCCGCGGGCGCGCTTGTCGACGTAGTAGGCGGTGTCCGAGGCGAAGTAGGTGTACTCGCCATCGGCCTTGACCAGGACGCGATCCTTGTCGTCGCCGAAGTCGGTGGTGCGTAGCCAGACCGCTCCTTCCTCTTCGAAGACGTGCCCTTGTTCGCGTAGGCGCTCGAGTCCGCGTTCCACCGCACCGGAATCGTGGAGTTCGCGTTCGGAGTACCAGACATCGAAGTGGGTGCGGAACAAATCGAGCACCTGCTGCTGTTGCCGCAGTTGCTTGGCGTAGGCGGCCTCGCGGAAGGCGACGAGTTGTTCGTCTTCGGGTTGATCGAGGATGTCGGGATCCTCGGCGATGATCGCCGCGGCGAGATCGGTGATGTACCCGCCGTGGTAGCCGTCTTCGGGGACCGGTCGGCCGTGCGCGGCGGCCATGACCGATGCGCCGAACTTGTCCATCTGCACGCCACGATCGTTGATGTAGAACTCGCGCGCTACGTCCGCACCAGCGGCGGCGAACACCCGGGCGATGGCATCGCCTACCGCGGCCCAGCGGGTATGGCCGAGGTGCAATGGTCCGGTGGGGTTCGCGGAAATGAATTCCACGTTGACCCGCAGGCCAGCGAGGGTGTCGGTATGCCCGTAGGCCCCGCCTTCGGTGACCACCGTGCGCGCCACTTCTCCCTGCGCGGCGGCTTCGAGGGTGATGTTGACGAAGCCGGGGCCGGCGATCTCGACCGCTGCTATGCCCGGCGCACCGCGCAACTGCTCGGCGATCTGTTCGGCGAGTTCGCGGGGGTTGCGTCCGGCCTTCTTCGCCAACGCCAACGCGGCGTTGGTGGCGTAATCCCCGTGCTCGCGGGACTTCGGCCGCTCGATGACGATGGCCTCGGCGTCCGGTATCTCCACGTCCGCGCCCGCCAGCGCTTGTGCCAGTGACCGGGCAACGGCGGTGCGGACTTCCTCGATGGTCACCGCGCGAGCGTAGCGACGAGGTGTGTGGTTATGCTCAAGGCAGGCAAGTACCGATCAGCACCACCGTTCATGAAGCGGCGCCAGCCAGGTGACGCAGCAGTTTCTGAGCATGAGCACAGATTCCGGACGAAGGTTTGAACGGCTAGCCCGCTTCGGGCGAGGTGTCCGAAGCGAAACTTCGTGCAAGGAGAATGTGCAATATGGCTCAAGGAACCGTGAAGTGGTTCAACTCCGAGAAGGGCTACGGCTTCATCGCCCAGGCCGACGGAGGACCGGACGTGTTCGTCCACTACTCGGCGATCGAGGCCGACGGCTACCGCTCCCTGGAGGAGAACCAGCTCGTCGAGTTCGACATCGTCCAGGGCCCCAAGGGTCCGCAGGCGGACAAGGTTCGTACCGCCTGAGCTGACAAGGTTCAGCTCCTACGAGCTTCGATGAGGGTCCCACCTTCGGGTGGGGCCCTCATTCGTTGTGGGGCACCTTTTCGTTGTGGGGCACTTTCGCAATTCGTGTTCCGCCCGATCCTGAGGCACACTGAAGTTATGGCCGACGACGACATCGAGCGCCTGCTGCGCGAGGTCAACGCGATGAACGACCCGGGCTCCTCGGCTGGCCGCAGCCCGCAGCCGGCCAGATCCGCCCAGCCTGCGAAGAACGACGACGACTCCTCCGGGGGTGGCGCCGGCGGTCGACTGGCCTTCGCCGTCGGCTCCGGAGTGGTGGTAGGCGCTGTAGGCGCCGCGATCGGCGCCGTGCTCGTCGTCTTGCCTTTCATCGGACCGTTCACCACCGGCGTCGGAGCATCGATCGGCGCCTTCATCACCGCGCTGGTCGCCGGTCCCCCGCGCTGGTTCTCGTCCTGACTCGCGAATTGGGCGCCTCAAGTCGGGCACCTCTACTCGAGCACCTCTAGTCGGGCACCTTCGGTGCGCCGATGCCCTGGATCCCCAATTTGGCCAGCGCCGCCTTCACCCAGCCGGGCCATTGGATCGGCGCCGGGCGAGGTGGCGCCTCGGCTCCAGCCAACTGCGCCTCGATGGCGCCGCCGATCAGGATCCCCATGAACACCAGGTAGAACCACAGCAACAGGACGATGGGTGTCCCGAACGCCACGATGGCCGCACCCACCGTGTTCGACAGCGACGTATACAGCCCGAAGACGGCGCTGGATCCGAGCATCCACAAGGTCGCGAACAGCACCCCCCAAGAACGCATACGAAGCGACGTGGGGACATCCGGCAGGAATCGGATGACCAGCCCGCACACCACGAAGGCCACCAAGGACAGCACGGTCCAATTCACCACGCGCACGCCGACTAGGCGAAGGACGTCGGATAGGCCCAACTCGTCCAGGATCCGCGGCAGCAACTGCAGCACGAGCAAAAGAACGACGACGGTGATCATGCCGCCGAGTGCTACGAAGGCGGAGAAGCCCCGGTCGACCAGCCCGTGCACCCGCTCGGGTGCGCCGAAGATGCGCGTCAGCGTCGCCCGCAGTCCGTAGACCACCCGCGAGGAGACGTACACGGCGACGAAGAACGAGGCGATGGTGGTGATGGTGAAGGCGCTCGACGTGCCGCGATCGGCCAACTCGACGAGAGCCTTGGTTGTGGGCTCCAGGGACTTCAGGGTCTCCGGGCTGCGGTCGAATACTTCCTGGATGGCCGCCTGCACCTGCTTTTGCGTCAAGAACGCACCGGCGAGGGCTCCGATCGCCAGCGCCGTAGGTGCTAGCGCGAAGAAGACGTAGAAGGACAGACCCCCTGCCACGATGCTTCCCCCGACGGTGGAGTAGCGCAGCATCACGGCTTGCCCGAACGTGACCGCTTCCTTGATCCGCTCGAGCACCGGAACATCATGGCGCACGTTCGCGCTGATAGCCTGACGCTCCCCTTGGCCCCCGTAGCTCAGGGGATAGAGCGCCGGTTTCCGGTACCGAAGGCCGCAGGTTCGAATCCTGCCGGGGGCGCATGTCCGCATCGAGTCCGCACTACGCGAAGGTGCCCCACAGCCTGTACCCGGGGATCGTCGCGGTGTTCGTCGCCTTGTTGCTGATCTCGAACATCGGTGCCGTCAAGTTGATCGAGTTCGGACCCTTCATCACCGACGGCGGAGCCTTCCTTTTCCCCCTCGTCTACATCGTGGGAGACGTCCTCGCGGAGGTCTACGGCTGGAAGGCAGCCCGGCGGGCGATCATCTTGGCCTTCTCGATGTCCGCATTGGCCGCGTTCACCTTCTTCCTGGTGCAGGTCTCGCCGCCGGCCGAGGCTTGGGAGAACCAGGCCGCCTTCGAGGCGGTGCTCGGCTTCGTGCCGCGGATCGTGCTGGCCAGCATCCTGGGCTTCCTGGTCGGACAACTGCTCAATGCCTACGTGCTGGTGTGGATCAAGAACAAGACCCGGGAACGCAAACTGTGGGCGCGCTTGCTCGGATCGACGGTCATCGGACAGTTCGCCGACACCTTGGTGTTCTGCACCATCGCGTTCTACGGCGTGATCACCGGCGGGGACTTCATCACCTACGTTCTGGTCGGCTTCGCCTACAAGACGGCTGTGGAAGTGATCTTGCTGCCGGTCACCTATCGGGTGATCGCCGTGGTCAAGAAGCGTGAGCCGACCTACGAATTGGCGCTCACGGCCTGAGGCCGCGCGCATCGGCGGACTCGATATCCGCTCCCGTTCCAGGCCAGGCCAGTTCAATTCAGCTCAGATCAGTCATTCGATGACCGAATCTCGCTTTGTGAGCAGATTGCAAGCCCCGTTACCTTCTTCGTAGTCCCCGGGTGGGGACTCCTGGCTGCCAGGTCCGGCATGACTGATTGCCCCTGTCGTTAATGATCCGGGGGGTGTTGTCACCGGGTCTGGTGGTGTTGGTGGACCGCTGATAGGGACATGGCCGGTGGTTTCGCTGGTCTCTTCGTAACGTGGCTGCCGGGTGCCGATGCCGTGCCAGCCAGGCATACGAAGGGAGGCTGGAGTGGCCGGTTACGACGTGGTGATTGGGGTGGACGTCGGCAAGCACACGCATCACGCGTGCGCCCTTGACGTCGAAGGTGAACGGTTGCTGGATCAAGAAGTCGACGCCAGTGAAACCGCGATGCGGGAGGTCTTCGAATCCGCCTGCGGGCATGGCGAGGTGCTGGTGGTGGTCGATCAGCTGCATTCGATCGGCGCGCTGGCGGTGACGTTGGCCCAATCGATGGGCTTGGACGTTGCCTACCTGCCGGGGCTGTCCATGCGCCGGTTGGCGGATCTGCATCCGGGCAAATCCAAGACCGATGCCCGCGATGCCTTCATCATCGCTGATGCCGCTCGCACGGCCCCGCAATCGCTGCGACGGTTGACCTTGCCCCATGAGGCGCAAGCGGAGCTCTCGATGCTGCTGGGCTACGACGATGACCTCGCTGGACAGGTCACTGCCGCGATCAACCGGTTGCGGGGGCTGTTGGTTCACATCCACCCCAGCTTGGAAAAAGCGTTGGCAGAGAACATCTCCCACGAGGCAGTGCTGCACTTGCTGATCAAAACCGGCGGCCCGGCAGGCATGACCTCGTGGAGCAAAACTCGCATCGATAAGCAACTGGCTAAACACGCCCCACGCATGCACGCCCGCCTGGCAGAAGACATCTGGGCGGCACTGCAAAGCCAAACCGTCACCGTGCCCGGCACCAGCGCAGCCGCCAAAGTCATCCCCGGACTCGCCGAGCAGATCCTGCAACTGCGCAACCAGCGAGCCGCGATCAACCGCGACGTGGAAAGAGTCCTCGATGACCACCCTCTTACCCAGATCTTGACGTCCATGCCAGGAATCGGCGTCAAGATCGCAGCACGCATCCTGGCCGAAACCGGCGGCACCATCACTGCCTTCCCCACCGCCGCTCACCTGGCCGCCTACGCCGGCCTGGCACCGGTCACCCGCCGATCCGGAAGCAGCATCCGCGGCGAACACGTCAACCGAGGCGGCAACAAGCGGTTGAAGAACGCACTGTTCATGGCCGCCTTCACCTCGCTGCGAGCAGACCCCACCTCCCGCGCCTACTACGACCGCAAACGAGCCCAAGGCAAACGACACAACGCCGCACTCATCTGCCTGGCCCGACGCAAAACCGACGTCCTGTTCGCCATGCTCAGAGACCATCAGCCCTACACCCCCTCAATCCCCGTCGCCGCTTGACAACCGACATAGGGACACCCCCCCGCGCGCCTAAAGATGCATGAATTCATGACAGATAGCGTCGAATGAGTCTGCTGTCCTCGACCTGGGGGGGGTAAGTGATGTTCGACAGCACTCACGACCAACGAAACTACGACGGATTGCTCATCGAGCCAGGTCCGCGCACCACGCATGTCGACGGAGTAGCGATCGAGTTGACCGCTTTGGAATTCGACGTGCTCGCCTCACTGGCCGAGCACAGCCCGAATGTCGTGCGGACCATGACACTTGCGGAGGATGCCTGGGGCCAAGCCTCGTACTTCGATAGGCGAGCCCTGGAGACGACGATCTCCCGGCTGCGAAAGAAGTTGGGCGATCCCGCGAAAGAATCACGTTTCATCGAGACGGTGCGAAGCGTCGGATACCGCATGCGCCGAGGACCGTCGCGCACGCACATCGCGAGCTTCCTCTTCGACGAGGAGTTACGGATCCTCTCGGCGTGGGCCGAGGACTGGGCGATCCTCGGCGGTAAGCCCGAGCAACTCATCGGATCGCGTTGGCTGCCACCGTTCGACAACCACCGAATCCGACGATCGGGCGCGGCGCTGGAGGTTGCCCGGGAACTGATCGCCCTCGGCGTGCACGAAGTCAGTAGTACGCAGACCCTCAGGACGCAGTCGGCTGCAGATCAACCGATCCATTTCGACATCAGCTTGTATGCGAAGGGCTCGACATTCACCGGCGCGTTCGTCGAAAGCTACTCATCGAGCACATAGCGGCCGCTTCGTTCGAGTAGCGAGCCGCAGCGCGAGGGTCGCTATGCGGGGTAGCGGGCGAGGAAGTCGTCTCGAAAGTCCACGTACTCCCCGGACTCGATCGAGGCACGGATCCGGTCGACCAACCCCACGATGAAGTGTTCGTTGTGGATCGTGGCGAGGGTGGAGGCGATGGACTCCTTGGCCTTGAAGGCATGGTGCAAGTAGGCGCGGGTGTAGTTGCGGCACGTGTAGCACGTGCATTCGTCATCGATGGGCGCGAAGTTGCGCCGGTTGGCACTGGTGTTCACGTTGAAACGCCCCGTGAACGTGTACACCGCGGCATTGCGAGCCACGCGTGCCGGGGAGACACAATCGAAAGTGTCTGCGCCGGACTCGATGGCCGTGAAGAAGTCGCGCGGTTCGCCGATCCCGAGCAAGTGCCGGGGTTTGTCCTCGGGCAGCTCCTCGGACACCCAGCCCACGATGGCCGACATGTTGTCCTTCTCGATGGCTCCGCCGATTCCGAACCCGTCGAAGTCCAATGCGCCGATGTCGCGGGCAGCTCGCCGACGAAGATCCTCATGCTGCGCACCTTGGATCACGCCGAAGAGCGCCTGGTAGGGGCGGTCGGTTCGCTCGGCGGTCAATCGTTGGTGTTCGGCGATGCACCGCTGCGCCCACGCCAACGTGCGATCCATCGCCACTTGCTGGTACTCGCGGGAGTTCATCAAGGTGGTGCACTCATCGAAGGCGAAGATGATGTCGGCACCCAGCTGGTGCTGCACGCGCATGGAGACTTCGGCGGTGAAACGGTGCTGGGAACCGTCGAGGTGCGAGGTGAAGGTCACGCCGTCGTCGTCGACCAACGCCAGCCGATCCTTGCCTTCGGCCACGACGTCATCGACCGTGCGACCGCCGGTATCCATCGCCAGTACCTTCTTGAATCCGGCGCCCAAGGACAGCACCTGGAATCCGCCGCTATCGGTGAAGGTGGGTCCGGGCCAGTTCATGAACGCACCGAGCCCCCCGGCGGCCTCGACGATATCCGCGCCGGGCTGCAAGTACAGGTGGTAGGCGTTGGCCAGCAGGGCCTGCGCCCCGAGATCGCTCATGGTCTCCGGGAGCACCGTCTTCACCGTCGCCTTGGTGCCCACCGGGATGAAGGCCGGCGTCCGGATGGGTCCGTGCGGAGTGTGGATCACCCCGGCCCGACCGAGAGCCCGACCGAGAGCCCGACCGGGAGCCCGGCCGATCCCCGCACCGGCCTCCATCCGCGCCGAGATCTCGAAGCCGAAAGCCGATCGCGGTGCGTTCACGGCCGGAGGTTATCGGGCGACGCACGCTCAATCCGATACGCAAGGCACCCCTCGGCCGTTGAACGAGAGTGAAACATGTGACTAACGATGAGCAATGCATTCAAAGGTGACACATTGACGAAAAAATTTTGCCCGAACACCTTGTGTCCGCTTGCCAAAGCCTGTTGTATTTCACCCAACGCACCGCAAGGTGCGGGTCGGTTCGAAGACCAGCGGCCTACCGGGTTCGACCCGGAAGTCCCCGAGTGCTGGCGGGGATGGCGGCAAGGTACGGATCGAGGAATGCGACGAAGGATCGGTTGGGTGGCAACACCCGACGAGCCCCGCGAACTGCACACATCGCGGAGGCCCCGGGCAACCGGGCGAACCCATCGAGTGTTCCATGGCAAGGCCCCTCGAACTCATACTTCGAGGGGCCTTGCTCTTTTGTACCGGGATTCCGGTGCTTCGTCGGGTTGCCACGCCGGGTCGCCGCGTCGCGGCTTTCGCGCCGCGTTTGTCCGATCGCGGTTGTCCGATCCTGATAGCGCCCTACTGCTGCGCGTACCAATCCGCGAGGCGTCGCATACCTTCGTCCAACCCGACTTCGGGCTGCCAATCGAGCAACCGCCGGGTCTCGCGCTGGTCGAACCAGTGCGCGGTCGCGAGTTGCTCGACCAGGAAGCGGGTCACCGGTGGCTCCACGCCCCGACGAGCCAGCAGTGTCTCGGCCGCGGCACCGGCCGCGAAGGCCGGTGCGAAGGGAATCGACCGAGGAGAGATCTGCAATCCCGCGGCGCGGACGATCGCGGTCAGGATGTCGCGAACCGGGCGTGGCTCGCCGTTGCTGATCACTAGGGCCCGGCCTCCGAGCCCGACACTGCCTGTATCGGAACTGTCTGTATCGGAACTGCCCGTATCGGAACTGCCCGTATCGGATGACCGCAGCCGATCCAGGGCAGCTCCGATCGCCGCACCCGCGTTGTCCACGTAGGTCGTGTCGATCAAAGCGGTGCCTCCATCGATCACGAACAATCGGCCGGCTCGGGCCCGAGCCACGATGCGCCCGATGAGTTGGGTATCGCCCGGCCCCCACACCAAGTGCGGGCGCACCGCCACCGCCGGCACATCGTCCTGGCCCAGGACGAGCAGTTCGGCCATGGCCTTGGATCGCGAATAGTGCCCCCGCGCCGATGTCGGATCGGCCACGCCTGCTTCGGCACCCACCAGTGGCTTGCCCGCATGGGCCACTGAGGGCGAGGACACCTGAACGAACGCGCGAACTCCGCGACGGCGTGCTGCTTCCAACACGATGCGCGTGCCCTCGACGTTCACCGATTCGAAATCACGCCAGGTGCCTTCGATTCCGACCCTCGCGGCGAGATGGACGACCGCGGTGCAGCCGTCCATGGCCTCCTCGACCGTCCGCGCGTCGGTGACATCGCCTCGATGATCGCGCACCCTTTCACCGTCCGCCTTACCCGACGCCGAACGCTGCAAGGCGGTGACCAGCCAGCCCCGCGAACGCACATCGTCGATCACCGCATTGCCGAGCAGCCCGCGGCCTCCGGTGATCAGTACGCGCTCGCTCACGTTCGACCCGCCAACAAGCGATCGGCTTCCTGCGCCAATTGCCCGCGGTCGACCTTGGCGCCGTGCCGGATGTCGACGGGCATCGCATCGCGCCACAGCACGGCCGCGGCTATCGGCACGCTCGCGCGAACCCGTTCCACGAGTTCCGGTGCAGCCAATCGCAGACGACTACGACGACCCTTCGCGGTGGCGGGGGCCAACACGACCACCACCACCTGCGCACCACTCGGACCGACCCCCACCGCAGCTGCCTGCAAGCCATCGTCCACGAGCACCTCGTCCAATGCCTGCTCGATCGACACCGGTCCCAGGGGGCCGTCCGCGGTGGTGATCACGTGCGCGAGGCGACCCTCGATGCGCAACCGACCCTGATCGTCCAACCGGCCGACGTCCCCGGTCCTGTGCCAACCGGGGTTCCGACTTGCGTGCCGCTCGGTGAAGGCACGAGCGTCGTAGCGCGACTTGCCGTGCTGAGCCCGCAGGGCCACTTCCCCCAAGATGCCGGGATCCGCGCTCAAACGCGCACCGGGTTCGCCCCGCTCGTCCAATGCGGCTATCGCGATCTCCACTCCGGGAAGCGGCCGACCCACGAGCACGCCACCGCGAGCCTCGGCCGCCACGATCTCGGCCGCACGCACGTCGGTGGCAGGCAGCACTTCGGTCATGCCGTAGGGCGTGCGCACATCGACATCCGGCCAGCACGCCGTCACCTCCCCGATCAGGGCCCGGGATACGGGTGCGCCGGCGATGAGCAGTAATCGCAGGCTGCGCGTGCGCTCTCGCAATTCCACTCGCTCGGCGCTGCCTTCCGGGGCGGAGGCGAGGACGGATCGGACGGCTGCCGGCGATGCCCACATCACCGTTCCACCTGCTTGCGCAACGGCGGAGCCGAGGGCATCCGCGGTGAGGGTTCCAGGACGCGAAGCATCCATCTGCGGAATCACCGACGGTAGGCCCACGAGTGGACCCATCACCGACCAAGGAGCGAATGCCGCGACGAGGACGTCGCTGGCCTCGAAGTCGTAGGCGGCACGCAGCACCTCAGCGGTCGCCGCCAACCGCGCCCAGGAATACGCCACCGGCTTGGCCGCGCCGGTGGCTCCGGACGTGAAGACGATGACCGCGTCGGCATCCGGATCCGATACCTGCTCCCAGGCAATACCGGCCTCTCGGTCATCGCCGGATTCCCGCGCCAACTGCGCGAGGCGATCACGCCAGATGACTACGCCGGGCACGCGCACGGCAGCGACGATCGGTGCGGCCCGGCGGATCGCCACGATGTGATCCAAGCGCGCACCGCGCAGCGCACGGACCATCGCCGGTGGTCTATGCGCGGCGTCGATGACGACCACGGTCGCGCCGAGTTGCCACAAGCCGTACACGACCGCGAGCAGGTCGGCACTCGGCGGCACCAAGACGGCGACCCGATCGCCGGGGGCTATGCCCTGCCGGCGGAAACCAGCGGCCAGCGCCCGGGCCCGATCGTCGAGCAGCGCCCAGGAAACGGTCTGCCAACCATCGGTTTTCGGGGTCGTGATCGCCGGTGCATCCGCCTGCCCCGGAGTGTTCGCGCGTTCGTGCAACCTGCTCGCGGGATGCAACGGTGGTTGCGCATCGGTTGCGTCATCGGTTGCGTCATCGGTTGCGTCATCGGTTGCGCCATCGCTATGCGTATCGATGATCGAATCGGCGATCCAGCCCCAGATCTCGGCGATCGCATCGGGCCGATCCTCCAGCACCAGGTGACCGGCGTCGGCGTATTGCTGGACGTGGGCATGGGGCAGCCGGCGCCGGAGATCGTCGAGGTACCGCGATGAGAAGACCGGATCGCGCATCCCCCACACCAGCAAAGTGGGAACGTCCGCTAGTTCCGACAAGCCGGCGGCTACCCGCCTGAGAGTCGGCATCGACGGGTGGTCGTCTTCCAGCGGTATGTCGGCCACGAAATCCGCGATCGGTGCACGCAACCGGGCACTGCCGTACGGCGCCCGGAAGGCGCGCGCGGTCGGTCGATCGACCCTCGAGATGGCGGTAGTACCGCGCAGGAAGGTCGTCGTGCGGGCGCATACGTTCTCGCGCAGGGCCCGGGACCGAGCCAAGGCGATCAGTCGGGGTGCCGCGCTGTGATCTGGTTGATGGACCGCGGTGTTGGTGAGCACGATCCCCGCGAGCTTGCCCGCAGGCGCCGCGTAGGTACTCGCCCAGCCCAACGCCACCGGGCCGCCCCAATCGTGCGCCAACACCACGATTCGCCCGGTGATGTCCAATGCTTCGACGATCGCTTGCAGATCCTCGATGCGTTCATCGAGCCGGCGCATCCGGCCGGTGCGCGCCGAGAAGCCCATGCCAACCTGGTCGATGGCCACGACGCGAACACCGCTCGGTGCCTGCGCGATGACTTCGCGCCACAGGTAGGACCACGTGGGGTTGCCGTGCACGCACAGCACCGTGATGTCAGCCGCCGGTTCGTTGCCGACGATTCCCGAATCCAGCACGTGCACGCCGATCGAGGATCCCGATGAGGCGTCTTCGATGAAGACGACACGCGACCAGTCCGGTTGCAGGCCCGGAAGCGGCGGGGGCGTTCGTGCCGGTGCGCTCACCACTCGATTTCGATGACCGCGGAGTTGAGCCCGGAGCCGATACCCATGGCGGCCACTCGGTTACCGGGAACCAGACCTTCGGACGACAACGCGAGGGTGAATGGAATCGACGCCGGTCCGATGTTCCCGCGGGTGGGGAAGGTCTGCGGCACGCGATCGGGATCGATGTGCAGCGCCCGGGTGATCGCCTCGGTGTGCACCTTCGACACCTGGTGGATGACGTACAGGTCGAGATCGGTCCAATCGAAGGTGGTCGCGGCATCGGCCCAGGTGCCCACCGCGAGTTCGACGGCCGCCTCCAACAGGGCACGACTATCCGTGCGCATGCCCTCGAGGTCACCTAGGCACAGCAGGTTGTGCTCGGTCGCTGCGCGCGAGACACCACCGATGAAGCGGTGCCCCTCGGGGTGCGCCGACGCGCGGCCCAGGACCATCGCGGCACCACCGGAGCCCAAGGTGAAGGTCGCGAAGTTCTCCAAGATCTCCTCGCGCGTGGGCGAGGTGGCGTTCAGGCGCTCGATGGTGCGCTGCTGGGTGTAGCGGCTGCCTTCGCCGTCGACGATCAGGGCGTAGTCGATCTGTCCGGCGTCGAGCATGGTCGCGGCCAACTGCATGCCGCTCATGAAACCCAGGCACGCGTTGCTGAGATCGAAGTTCATGCAGGCTGTCGACAAGCCGAGTTGGCGATGCACGTCCACGGAGGCGGACGGCTCCAAGCGCTCCCGGCATACGGAGGTGTCGATCAGCAGGCCGACGGCGGCGGGGTCCACCCCGGCTTCGGCGAGCGCCTTGGCGCCGGCCATCGCGGCGGCGTCGGCGAAGGTGACGTCTTCGGGCCACCAGCGCCGCTCGGTGATGCCGGCCAATTGCTCGAGCATGCCCGGACGCATGCCGGCTTGCTCGTAGGCGCCGAGAAGCTGGCCGTCGATTTCCTCGGAGGTCACCACGCGAGGCGCATCGACGGCAGCCACCGAGAGAACCGCGGTATCGCGGTACTGGAAGATGGCGCTGCCTGGCAACGAACCCAATGCCACGGGCTCACATCCCTTCACGTTGATCCTCTAGCCTGCCATGGAACCTCCGGCCCGACACTTCCTGCCCCGTCACCGCATGGCGTACCGTCATGTGGTGACCCCTCCCCAGGGCCGAAGCGCCCGCACATTCTTAGTGGGCGGCGCGATCGGCGCGCTCACCGCCGCCCTGCTCACCTGGCCGGGCACCGCACCTTCGGCCAATGCGTTCCAGCCCGCGAGCCAGCCGAACGCGCAGCCCGCGAACGAGCCCACCGACCCTGCCCTCGCCGATTTCTACGCACAACGGGTGAATTGGGAACGTTGCGAAGGTCGGCGCTCGAGCGTCGAGTGCGCCACGGTGCGCGTCCCGTTGGACTACGACGACGCCACCGGGCAGGTCAACGGTCAAGCTATCGAGTTGGCGCTGCTTCGTGTCCCGGCGACGGGAACGGCACGTGGATCGTTGGTGGTCAACCCCGGCGGGCCGGGGGCAGGCGGCGTCGATTTCGCCGAGTACCTCGGCACCGTGGTGGATCCGGACATCCGTGGGGCGTTCGACATCGTCGGCTTCGACCCGCGAGGGGTGGCCGCTTCCAGCCCCGTGACGTGCTTGACCGGTCGCCAAACCACCCGTTGGTACCGAACCGACCCCACGCCCGATACCCGCAAGGAACGACGCACCCTGTGGCAACGAGCCGGTCGGATCTCCGAGGGTTGCCTGGCCAGCAACGCACAACTGGCCCGCTTCGTCGGCACCGGCAACACCGTGCGCGACATGGACATCATCCGCAGCGCACTGGGCGAGACGGAACTGAACTGGTTCGGTTTCTCCTACGGCACCACCCTGGGCGCGCTCTACGCGCAACGGTTCCCCGAGCGGGTCGGTCGCATGGTGCTCGATGGTGGAGTCGATCCGCGCCTGGATGCGATGGAGGTCTCCGCCGGCCAATCGCAGGGATTCCAGCGCGCGATCGAACGGTTCGCCGCCGACTGCGCGCGTAGGTCCCGTTGCGTCGCGGACACATCCGCAGGCGTCATCCGCGAAATCAATGCGATCTTGCGCAAACTGGACCGCCGCTCGCTGCCCACCGATGGATCCCGCCGCCTCGTCCAAGGCGAAGCGATCACCGCCTTGTTCTTCAGCATGTACTCCCCCAGCCTGTGGCAAACGCTGCGGGTGGGGCTCATCGAGGCAGCACGCGGCGATGGCACGACGCTGCAGATCCTCGCGCAGCTAGCCAACGACCAAACCGGGCCGAATCAATACGGCACCAACATCGCGTCGGCCTTCTACGCGATCGGCTGCTGGGACTACCCGGCGACTCCCGGGATCCCCGGCCTTCGGGCGGCGGCCACCGAATTCGCACGAGATGCCGCGGTTCCCGAACTCGGGCGGGCCATGTCCTGGGGCAACGCCCCGTGTTCCCAATGGTTCGCGCATTCCCCGAATCCACCGGCAGCGGTCTCCTCGACCACCGAGGCCCCGATCTTGATCATCGGGACCACCTTCGATCCAGCCACTCCCTACGAGTGGTCCGAAGCGCTGGCCGAACAACTGCCGACCAGCCGGCTACTCACCTACCGCGGAGACGGCCACACGGCCTACGGCGATAACAACCTGTGCATCGACGACATCACCGACCGCTACCTGCTCACCGGTGAGATGCCGCAACCGGGGACAACCTGCACCGGCTGATCTAGCACCGGCTGATCTAGGACTTGTCCTCTTTGTCGGAGTCGTCGCCGAGACCGGCGAGGAACTCCTCGACCTGAGCGGCGATCTCGTCCCCGCTGGGAACTTCCCCCTGCGGCGCACTGCTCGGCTTGGTCAAAGCACTACGCGCTTCGCTCATCTGGTCGTATTGGGCTTCGAGCGCGGAGACCACCGCCGCGAATTCCTCGTTGCCGGACAGCTGCTCGGCCACTTCGCTCTCGGCCTTCTGCGCACCTGCTTCGAGTCCTACGCCGGACAGGGAAAGACCGGTGACGTCGGTGAGACCTTCCACCAGCACCATCGCGCAGCGCGGGAAATCGAATTGCACCAGGTAGTGCGGCACCTGCGCGGTGACGCCGATGGAGGACAACCCCCGCTGTCCGAGGTGGTATTCCAGCAAGGCACCCATGTGACCGGGCACTTCGATATCGCCGAGTACCGCACTGCGTCCGGCGATCAGGTCCGGATCGTTGCCGTGCACGGTGATGCCGATCGGTCGCGTATGCGGTGCCGGCCAGGGGATCGCCGAGAGCCCGACCACGTTGGTCACCTCGAAGGCATCCACCACCAGGTCGACCGCAGCCAGGAACCGGTTCCACTGGTAGTCGGGCTCGGGACCATCGAGGAGCAAGAAGGGTTGCCCGGCGTCGTCGACGACGCGACTCACCGTGATCGCCGGGATGTCCACCCCGGAGAAGTGATCGCTGGAGAAGGTCATGCGCGGGCGGCGCGCCCGGAAGTCGAGGAGCTCATCGACATCGAATGACGCCACGACCGTGGTCTGGCAGGAGTCCTTGATGGTCGCTGCCGCCTGCCGCACCCCGGCGCCGGCATCGACGAATCCGCTGAAGGCGTGCACCAGTGTCGGGATCGACTCGTGGTCGCCGTACGTGGTGAGCAACTTGCCCGGTGAGCGCATACCTTCCAGGGTACGCAGCGACCTACTGGCTCGACGATCCCGGTTGATCGGGCTGCTGCGCCGGATGCTCTGTTGACTGCTCGGTCGGCTGCTGCGGCGTCTCCTGCGGCGTCTCCGTCGCCTTCTCAGCCGCCTTCTCGGTCGACTTCTTCGCGGCCTTCTTCGTCGCCTTCTTGGCTGTCTTCTTCGCAGTCGTCTTTTTCGCAGTCGTCTTCTTGGCCGTCGTCTTCTTCGTAGTGGACTTCTTCGCGGCGGTCTTCTTCGTCGCCTTCTTTGCGGTCTTCTTGGCTACCTTCTTCGTCGCGCTCGACTCTGGCTCGGTCGGCCCCGCATCGGTGGGCCCGGCGTCGGTGGGCCCGGCGTCGGTGGGCTCTGCGTCGGTCGGCGCGTCCACCAGGTCCCGCAAGGTCACCGCAGGCGCAGGCGCCGACCCGGACGGCTCATGCGCACCGACCGCATCAAGCTGCGCACCATCTCGCGAGCGCCACCAAAACCACCCCGCCGCCCCGATAGCGGCCAGGATGACGAACCACAGCACCCGGCGCACGGCTCGACGCTAACAGTCGGGCAGGTCCCGTGCGGGTGGATGCGGATGAAATCAACGACGAGCGAGGTTCGCGCGGAACTTGTCCACCATGGCCGAGGAGCCCCAGAAGGCATCCTGCTGCGAGGGCGGCAGCGTCAGTGCGTACTCGCACACCCTCGCCCAGGCGATACCGACCGCTCGGGTCAAGGAGCCGGCTACCGTCGCCGAGATCGCCGAACCAGCGACGACGCCACCGGGAACGAACTTCAGCAGGTTGGTCACGGCGTACCGACCGGCCATCGTGGCCCCACCGGTGAGGACCAAGGATCCGGCCACCGCGAGCGCCCGGGATCGGCGAGGCGGCAACCCGTACGCCGCGGAGATGCGCGAGATCATGGTGACCTGATTGGGCACCAGCAAGGCGGCGTCAGTGAAGGGGATCGGAACGGCGCCGATTCCAGAAGCGACGGTGACGGCCTGGTTGATGATGGCCTTCACCGCTTTTTTTTTGCGCTCCATGTCCAGCCGCTGCGCGGCGGTCAGCGCGGCCGCGGCCGCTTCCGGGGCTACGTCGTACGTGGCGTCCAGTAGTTCCTGCAGTCCGAAGACGGGTGCGTCGGTGAAGGTGTCGTCGATGGCGTTCGTCAATACCGGCCGCCCACCGGCGCGGATCGGCAGGTCCAAACCGGTGATGTAGTCGGCGAGTTCGCGCGCATGCGGATGGACCTCGCCATCGCGGCTCGGCACCTGGGTGATCACGATCAACACGGGCAAGCCCAGATCGGCAAGTCCCCGCACGAATGCCGCTTGCGCGTCCTCGAACCGCCGATCGGACCAGCGGACGACGTACCAGGCGGCGTGGATCTGCTGGTCGATCGGACCGGTCCGTCGCGAGGTGACGACCTCGTTCAGCCCGGCGAGGATCTGATCGCCCGCGGAGCCGGTCTCGAAGCCCTCGGAGTCGTAGATGCCCAGGAATCCGTCGTCGCGGCGGTGGTAGTGGATGCCCTTGGTTACCGATTGGCCGACCCCGGTATCGGCGACATCGTGGCCGAAGATCGCATTCACCAGGGTCGACTTGCCCGCCCCCGTCGCCCCGAAGACCGCGAGGTTGAAGCACCCGAGCGCTTGGAAGGCGTTGGTCAGTTCCTTGTCGAACAGCCCCTCGAGCGCGCCTTGGGACAGATCGGCCGAGCGCCCGGACTCCTCCGGCTTACCGGGCACTGACGACATAACCGGCAGCGTACGCGCAGGTTCGACCGCAACCCGGGTTACCGTTAGAACGCCATGGGCCCGATCCGCTCCCCCGAGCGCTCCCCTGCTTCCCGATCCACCAGGGTGTGGACCATCGGGCTCGTCGTCGTTGTCGTGGCCGGCGCCGCCATCGCCCTGCTCGCCGGTCCACTGTTCACCTCGCTGGTCGGTTCGCTGGACTGGGAGCGCTGGCAGCAAGCCCGCGACACCGGCCGGTTCGGTGGTGAGCCGACGATCCCCGAGGAGTACGGCCCGGTGCTGGCGCAGGCCGCCGAGCGCTGCCCGGCTATTCCGTCACGGGTCCTCGCGGCCCAGATAGCCGTCGAGAGTTCCTGGCAACCCGATGCCGTGAGCCCCGCGGGAGCCGAGGGGATCGCGCAGTTCATGCCGACGACCTGGGAGCAGTACGGGATCGACGCCGACGGCGACGGCACCCGCGATGTGTGGGATCCCGTCGACGCCATCCACTCGGCAGCGGCGCTGAACTGCGTGAACCGGGAGTTGGTCGCGCAGGTGCCGGGCACGCCGCTGCACAACATCCTCGCCGCCTACAACGCCGGACACGGCGCGGTGCGCGAGTACGAGGGTGTTCCGCCCTTCCCGGAAACCGAGCAGTACATCGAGCGCGTCTTGGATCTCGCCGAGCGGTTGCCCGTGCCGGGCTGAGCCGGCGCCAATTCGATCCCGTGCCGGGCTGATCCGCGACCGACCTACTTGATCACCACGATCGACTGGTGGTTCTCCACCGCGAGTCGCCCGTCGCTGGTCCACAGCCGGCGGGTCTCGGTGGTGAAGCCGGCTTCGGCGTCGGCCACCCAGGACTGAAGCGCTAGCGGTTCGGTCGGGTCGACCGTCGTCGGATCGATGAGCAAGTGCGCACCGAAGGACACCGTGGCCATCGGTCGAACTTCCGCGAGGGATCCGAGGGTCACGTAGGTGCCCGGCCACCAGGCGTCGACGATGCCCAGCATGGTCGCAGCGCTCCAAGCCGACCATTCCTCGCCGGCGGCCGGCCCGATCCAGCCCAGGCAGCGAGGCGCGGATGCGGTGCCGGGGATCCCCTCGACCGGCCGGAATGCGAAGTGGGCTCCGAAGGGCGGACCGAAGGGTGGTTCCACGGGCACGGTGCCGACCTCGCTCCAGGGCGGCAGGCTCGGCGCCTGCGCCACCCCCCAACGTCGACCGGGCTCGACCGGGCGATCGGTTCCGGTGATCACCACGGCTTGCGACGCCAGTTGCCCGTCGCCACCGAGCACGCGCACCTGCCAGGTGCTCATCGCCGAACCTTCGCGAAGGCACTCGACCTCCACGACCGCCGGGCCTTCGGGAAGCGCTCCGAACAGGTGCGCGGAGATATTGCGCACGCGCCGCGTGGGATCGACGCCCGCTTGCGATTGCTGCGCCGCCTTCACTTCGGCGGCGACGACCAGCCCGCCCCAGGCTCCGCGGCCTTGCAGCCATCCGGTAGGCACATCCCAGACGTACTTCCCGGGCTCAGCCCAGACGAGATCGCTGCCGCTATCGAGGTTCATGCGCCGGCCGGTCGCGCCTGCTCCACGTCACCTTCGACCTCACTGGAATCGACAGCGCGGTTGCCGTTACCCAGCGCCGACTTCTTCAGCCACTTGTTCCACGGGATGTTCCACAATCCACCGGGGCCGTTCCACGGTTCCATCCTGTCGCCGCCGGTGTTGCGGAAGGTGACGACGTCGCCGGGGATCGTGTTGTCGAACACCCACTTGGCGTCCTTGGCGTACATGTTGGTGCAGCCGTGCGAGCCGTTATAGCGACCGAGGCGTCCGTAGGCCCACGGTGCTGCGTGCAGGAATTCACCGGTTGGCGTCAAACGGGTGTTCCACGGCGCATCGAGTTCGTAGAAGTCCTCCGGATCGGTCAGGCCCAGGCTGGCACTGCGGTAGACCTTGAACTCCTCCTTGTCGGTGCTGATCACCTTGGCGCCGTTGCGCGTCTCCCAGCCCGGCTTACCCAGCGACACCGGGAAGTTCTC
>CAJXNV010000018.1 GCA_913057155.1 uncultured Actinomycetes bacterium
GCAACCCGTCGCTACGTCGATGCGATCCGCGAAACGGCCGCGAGTCCGCAGCGCCTGCTCGCCCATCACTACACGCGCTACCTCGGTGATCTCGCCGGCGGGCAAGCGATCGCCCGCAACATGATGAACCATTACGACATCGCACCGCACTTGTTGAGTTTCTACGATTTCTCCGATCTCGGTGACGTAGTGCACTACCGACGCCGCTACAAGAGCTTGTTGGACCTCGTGCCGTGGTCGCTGGAGGAGAGGCAGGACTTCATCGACGAGGCTGCGCGCGCTTTCGAGTTGAACGCGGCGTTGTTCGACGAATTGGACGGCAACGGCGAATCGCCGGATGCCTGTGCGAGCCTCCGCGGTCTCGTCAGCGCCGAACGAGCGCATTCACCCCGCTAGCCGCCCACTTCCGCGGCCTCGCCGCAGGTGATGCGTAGGGGCTCGGGGTTGCCAACGGGTGCGACGCCCCATGTGGTCTACACAACCCGTCCTGATCCGTAGGCGGCGGCGTACCATCGGTGCATGTCCTTGCCCGCTCGACACACATGGGTTTCCGCGCGCGATCTCGTGGGGAATCAGCCGCCCTCGGTCGATGATGGGCCTCGAACGCTGACGGGTGAGGAACTCGATACGCCGGACAAAGTCCGGGACTTCTTGGCGCATGTCGCTGAGACAAGAAGCGCCTAGTCGGCAGATGGATGTGGGAGAGGCGACGTTGTCGAACGACTTCGATCCCGACTTGATTCTGAGATTCCTCGACGAGTTTGAAGTCGACTACGTGCTTGTGGGGGGTGTTGCTGCCCGGGCTCACGGGGCAACGAGGGCAACATCTGACATTGACTGCGTGCCGTCCACAGACACAGAGAACCTTGAACGCTTGGCCGCCGCACTTCGCCGACTCGGAGCTCGGCTGCGTGTTGCGGGAATGAGCGACGATGAAGCCCGCGCGCTGCCGGTGCAGTTGGATGCCATAACGCTCGCGGCGTTCGGAAGTTCGACATGGATGACGGATGCCGGTCCTCTAGACGTGCTCGTCGAGTTGAGAGACGCCTCAGGCGGCCATCACCCGTATGCAGATCTGATCACGCGCGCATCTGCCATAAATGTAGGTGGGCTGACCGTGCGCATCGCTGCACTCGGAGACATCGTTGCATCCAAGCAGTACGCGGCTCGATCCAAGGATCGCGAGGCGCTCCCTGAACTACTCGAACTGCTCGACGCCCTCGAGAACGATTAGTCGCCGACTTCGGCGGCCTCGCCGCCGGTGATGCGCAGCAGTTCGTCGTAGCTGGTCGGGAACACGCAGTGCGGGTGACCACCAGCGGCCCAGACGACGTCGTACTGCGCGAGAGCGACATCGATCACGGTGCGTAGCGGCTCGGGGTGGCCGACGGGAGCGACCCCACCGATCGCGAAGCCTGTTGCGCTTCTGACGTCGTCGGCGTTGGCCTTGGTGATCGTGGCGCCATCGAGCACGTTCGCGAGTTTGTCCGTGTCGACCCGGTGACCACCGGAGGCGACGACGAGAACGGGTTCCCCGTCGGCCAGGAAGATCAGCGAACTCGCGATCTGACCCACCTCGATTCCGAGGGCGTCGGCGGCTTCCTTGGCGGTGCGGGCGGAGTCATCGAGGTGCCGGATTTCCCCCGTCGCGCCGAGCCTGGCGAGGGTTTCGCGTACCTGGATCACGGACTGTTGCTCGAGGGGACCGGGCATGTGGGCGAGGGTAGCGACGCCGCCGCGGATCCGCGCCACGCGCGCAGGTTGAAGGGCGCGGCGCAGGCTAGTGTGGAAGGTGACGCCGACCGAGGAGTTGTGTGGCGCAGACATAAGGAAAGTGGGGTGAGTCGCGCACATGCTCGTGGCTTCCCTCGCCCTAGTGGGGCTCACCACTTTCTTCGTGCCCCTGCTGGTCCGCTACCTGGGCCGCTTCACCGGCTACCCGCTGGCCGTGGTCTTCCTGGCCTCGGCCGCATTGCTGCTGGTGGACTCGCCCGAGGTCATGTCCGGCGAGACCATCGTGCAGTCCTGGCAGTGGGTGGCCGCCTTCGATGTGCAGTTCACCCTGCGGTTGAACGGACTGGCGCTGCTGTTCGCGATGCTGGTGCTCGGCGTAGGGGCACTGGTGCTCAGTTACGCGCCGCAGTACCTGGATCCCAGCTACGAGGTCGGCCGGCTGTACACCGTGTTGAACCTGTTCGCCGCGGCGATGCTCGGCATCGTGCTCTCCGGCGATCTGATCTTGCTGCTGGTCTTCTGGGAAGTCACCACGCTGTGCAGCTTCCTGCTGGTCGCCGGCAACGGCACCGCCGGAGCGTGGGCGGCCACGCGCGCCCTGGTGATCACCGGCATCGGCGGCCTTTCGTTGTTCGGCGCCGTCGTCTTGTTGGCGGTGAAGACCCAGACCACCGACATCGCCACCGTCTTCGCCGTGGCACCGGAACGGTTGACCACCACGGACCTGGCCATCATCGGGCCGCTGATCGTGCTCGCGGCGTTCACCAAGTCCGCGCAGTTGCCCTTCCACTTCTGGTTGCCGGGGGCGATGGTCGCGATCACCCCGGTCAGCGCCTACCTGCACGCCGCCACCCTGGTGAAAGCCGGCATCTACCTGCTGCTGCTGTTCTCTCCGCTGTTCTTGGACATGCCCGCTTGGAACCTGACCTTGATGACCTTCGGTCTGGCAACGGCGGTGTTCGGTGCCTTCCAGGCGCTGCGCCAGCGGGACCTGAAATCGCTGCTGGCCTACTCCACCGTCAGCCAATTGGGAACGATGGTGGCGCTCGTCGGCGTGGGCACCTCCGCAGCGCTAGCGGCAGCGGCCCTGCTGGTCGCGGCGCATGCGCTGTTCAAGGCGACGCTGTTCATGCTCGTGGGCATCGTCGACCGGGAAGCCGGCAGCCGCGACCTCGCCGAACTGTCCGGCCTATGGCGAGCCATGCCGATCACCGCCGCGCTAACGGGGCTGGCGGCGATGTCGATGGCCGGCCTGCCGCCGCTGGTCGGCTTCGTCGCGAAGGAGGAGGCCTTCTACTCCTTCCTGGACACCCCGCAGGCATCGTGGACCGCCGGGCAGGAGTGGACCGGCATCGTCGCCGCAGCCATCGCGGTTCTCGGCGCAGCGCTCACCTTCGCCTACAGCGCGCGGATCTTCGGGGGTGTTTTCTTCGGCCCGCTCACCCAGCGCAAGCTCTACGAACCCTCGTGGTTGTTCCTGGCACCGGCCTTCGTGCCTGCTGTCGCCGGCCTGGTCCTCGGTGTCGCTCCGGGGCTGTTGAACGGCATCATCGACCGAACGACCGTGGACGTCGGATTCGCCATGGTGCAATCGGACTTGAGCCTGTGGCACGGCTTCAGTACGGCCCTGATCTTGTCCATCATCGCGATCACGCTCGGTTCGATCCTGCACTTCCGTCGTCGCTGGGTGATGCGCTGGCTCGGTGAGGAACCGCCGACACCCATCGCACCGCTCATCTTCGATCGGATCTGGTACGGCACCTTGCGATTCGGAGCCAAGGTCGGTCGTTCGGCGCACACCACATCGGTGGGAGTGCACCTGTTCGGGGTGGGCGTGCTGCTTCTCGGCCTGGCGATCATCGGTTTCGTCGTCATCCCCGGTGCAGGGGGCGGACTACCGGCGATGATCCCCGGATCGGCGCAGCCGGTCGATATCGCCATCTTGGCGCTACTCGTTCCCGCCGTCGTATTCCTCGCCCGCACGCGCAGCGCCATCGCGGCACTCGTGCTCGCCGGATTCGTCGGACTCATCATCGCCGTGTGGCTACTACTGCTCGGCGCACCCGATGTCGCGTTGACGCTGCTGCTGGTGGAGTTCCTCACGGTCGTCGTCGCCGCACCGGTGCTATCGCGCTTGCCGGTGCACCGCGATATCGGCCGCAGCACCACCGCGGCGATCAGCGCGATCGTGGTCGGCGTGGTCAGCGGCCTGGCGGTGTGGGCCTTCACCGGACGACGCGAAGCCTCCGACCTGTCGGAGTACTTCCTGGCCGAGGCCGAGGAACTCACCGGCGGCACCAACGTGGTCAACACCATCCTGGTCGACTTCCGCGGACTGGACACTCTCGGTGAGGTGACGGTGCTGTTCGCCGCCGCCCTCGGCCTGCTCGCGGCCACCGCCGTGACGATCCGCGCGCGTCAAGACGCCGTCACCGAGGTCCTCGGCGCCGGTGAGCGCGCAGTGCTACGAGTCGGAGCGCGCGTGGTCATCCCGCTGTTGTTCATCGCGGCGCTGGTGCTGTTCTGGCGCGGTCACGACGAGCCCGGCGGCGGCTTCATCGCAGGTCTAGTGGCCGGAGCCGCGGTAGCCGTGGCCAGCATCGCCGGTATCTCCCTGCGCATCCCCAGCGCCTTCGCCCTGTTGGCATCCGGCTTGGCCATCGCCTTGGCCTCGGCCTTCATCGGTCCGCTCGTCGGCGGTGCCGCACTCGAGCCGATCAAGGTCGACGTGCCCGTGGTGGGTTCGCTGACGTCGTCGTTGATCTTCGATCTCGGTGTGCTGTTGATCGTCGTCGGGCTCGTGCGCGCGGCACTCGAGCGCCTCGATGGCCTGGGCATGGACGATGAGGATGCTTCCGAAGACGGTTCCGGCGACGACGCTCCGAGCGCCACCAACCAGGCGACGGGGGTGGCGTCATGACGTTGGCGATCGCCGTCGGTTTCCTCGCCGCCGTAGGCACCTGGCTGGTGGTGCGCGGTGGCGCGGTGCGGCTCATCTTGGGATTCATCCTGCTCGGGCACGCGGCCAACTTGATCATCATCTCCGCCGGCGGTGCGTTCCGACGTGAAGCACCGCTCGTGGACGGGGAACTGCTCGCCGAGAACGCCGCCGATCCGCTGCCGCAGGCCTTCGTGCTCACCGCCATCGTCATCACGTTCGGGGTCACGGTCTACCTGCTGAGTTTGGTCGCGCGCACCGCCAAGCAGTCATCCAAGGCCGAAGACGAATCGATCGGCCGCATCGAGGGGCAGGCAGAAGAAGAGGGGCGGTCGTCGTGAACATCGATATCGCCTTCCTATCCACGTGGGCGCTGCCGCTGGTATTCCTCGGCCCGCTGATCGCCGCGGTGATCACCTTCGTACTCGGAGCCAGCGCGGTGAGCCGGTTCATCGGCCTGCTCGTTCCGCTCGGCGTCTTCGCGGTGTCCATCGCACTGGTGATCGCGACGATGGACGGTCAGGTGGTGGTCTCCCAGATCGCCGGATGGCCCGGGGGAGTGGCCATCGCATTCGTCGGCGATCTGTTCAGCGCGCTGATGCTCGGTGTGTCGTCGTTGTTGGTCTTCACCTCGATGGTGTTCTCCTATGCCGCCGGCTTGGGTATCGACCGCTGGTTCGTGCCCGCCGTCTTGGTGATGACCGGTGGTGTCTACGGCGCGTACGTCACCGCCGATCTGTTCAACCTGTTCGTGATGGTGGAGGTGGCGCTGCTGCCGTCCTACATCCTGATGTCACGCCGCGGCACCCTGACGGCACTGCGCGCCGCACGCTTGTACTTGATCGTGAACCTCACCGCTTCCACGCTGTTCCTCGCCGGCCTCGGCGCGGTGTACGGAGTGACCGGAACGGTGAACATGGCCGCGCTCGCCGGCCTCGGGGTGCTGCCGGTGGTCGGCGTGGCCACCGGAGTGGTCGTCATCGCGCTGTCGCTCAAGGCGGCGCTGGTGCCCACCCACAGTTGGCTGCCAGCCACCTACCCCTACACCTCGCCCGCGGTCACCGCCTTGTTCTCCGGGCTGCTCACCAAGATCGGTGTCTACGCACTCGTTCGCATCATCTCCCTGGTCTACGAACCAGGGCAGTTGGTGACCGTGATCGTCGTCCTCGCTTGCGTGGCGAGCATGGTGATCGGGGTGCTCGGCGCGCTCGGCGAAGGCACTATCCGCGGAGTGCTCACCTTCCACATGATCAGCCAGGTCGGCTACATCCTCGTCGGCGTGGTGCTCGCCGGTGCCGTGGGCCTAGCGGCGGTGGTGTTCTACCTGATCCACCACACCATCGTGAAGACGTCGTTGTTCTTGACCGGTGGAACCGTCGAGCACGAGGAAGGCACCGGCATCATCAAGCGCCTCGGTGGGTTGGCGCGCGCGCACCCGGTGGCGTCGTTGGCGTTCTTGCTCGCAGCGCTATCCCTGACCGGTATCCCGCCGTTCTCGGGCTTTTGGGCGAAACTCGGTGTGCTCAACGCGGCCGCCGACGCCGGATCGGTGCTGGTGTTCGCCGCGGCGCTGATCGTCAGCGTCGGCACCCTCGGTTCGATGCTCAAGCTCGGCTCCGGGGTGTTCTGGGGAACACCGAAGGGCATGCGCGAGGAGGAGGACGAGGAGACGCCGAGCGATGTCACCGTCGGCCCGGAGACGGTCGGTGCAACCGGGGTGGCGATCGATGTGGCAACGGCCGTGGAAGCGCCACCGGTCACCCGCTGGCGGCCGCTGCTGGTCATCCCCGGTCTCGCGCTTGCTTTGATCAGTTTGGGGATCGGCCTGTACCCGGAGTGGTTGTTGGCTTTGTCGGATACGGCGGGGCAGTCGTTGTCCGAGCCCACCGCCTACGTCACTGCGGTGCTGGGAGGTGGATCCTGATGGGCGCGGTGGTGCAACGGCTGTGGCGATTGCCGGTGCTCGCGGTGTGGGCGACCGGTGCGATCGCGGTCGCCTCGTTGCAGGTCGCCCGCGACATCATCAAGCCCTCCGCGGCGCTCAAGCCGGGCATCGTCATCGTCCCGGTGTATCTGACCACTTCCACGCAATTGGCCGTGTGGGTCAGCTTGATCAACCTGACGCCGGGCACGTTGACGGTCGAGATCTCCGATGACCTCGATGAAGCCTGGGTGCATAGCCTGTACGCCGGTGATCCAGCGGCGCTCAAACAGGAACTGCGGGATCTGCAAGATCGCGTCAGCCGTGCTTTCGTCGAACCGCTGCGGCAGGGGGCGTGATGGACGTACCTGTGATCGTCGCTGACATCGCCCTGGTGCTGGTCGCCGCCGGTGCGTTGGCGGCCATCGTGCGTGCTGCCATCGGACCATCGCGCGCCGACCGGGTGGTCGCCGCCGAGTTGGGCTTCATCGCGGCGGTGAGTGCGCTGCTGTTGATCGCGATACGCCTCGATGAGCCGGTGCTGTTCGACTTCGCGTTGATCGCGGTGCTGATCGGCTTCTTGACCACCATCGGCTTGGCGCGGTTGGTCACGCGCAAGCGCAGTGACCTTTCGGGGGAGTCGTCATGATCGTGTCGATCGTGGTGAGCGCGCTGCTGCTCATCGGTGCCGGGTTGGTGGCCTTGGCCGGCTTCGGCATCTTGCGCCTGCCCGATCCGCTCACCCGGGCCAGTGCGGTGTCCAAGGCGGCGGCCCTCGGGCTGTTGCTGATCATCGTGGCGGCGATCATCGACGATCGTTCGCCGTGGGCGGTGCTGGTGCTGGTCTTGGTGCTGATCGCCCACCTGGTCACCGTGCCGCTATCCGGGCTGGCGCTGGCTCGGGCGTCGTACCGATCGGGAACCGCGAAACCACCGGTCACCACGGTCGATGAGCCCTTCGAACAGGGGCGGATGTAGGCCGGCGGTTTGGCGCAATGCTGGTCGATGGTGCAGGGTCGTAGTCGGTCGAGTTTTCCCGAGCGTTAGGTGCCCACGATGGCCGATCTACTGACCGAAGACCGAATCGCCGACTTCTGCCTGTTGCATCCGCGTTGGGAGCAGCAAGGAGATTCCCTCGTTGCGCAAGTGAAGGCCAAGACCTTCCTCGGGGGGATCGACTACGTCACCAAGGTGGCGCAGGCGGCCGAGGACATGGACCACCACCCGGATATCGATATCCGCTGGTGCACCCTTACCTTCCGACTGTCCACCCACTCCGAGGGCGGCATCACCGATCTGGACACCACGCTCGCCGAGCGCATCGACATGATCGTCGACCTGCTGCCCTAACCCCTCCCTCCACGCGTTTCCCCCGGATTCACGCGTTTCCCCCGGAATCCGGGGGATTCGCTTCGCTTCCCCCGGAATCGGTCCGGATTCACGCGTTTCCCCCGGAATCCGGGGGAAACGGGTAGGGGTGGGGGCGGGGGTTGACGGTTGTCAGGGGGTGGGGCTAACGTTCCCCGTGGTTCGAACATGTGTTCGAATTACGGGTCCCGGATTCGCGGCCGGGGCCCGTGCTCGGTGAGAGCCCAACGGTCACCGGGGCCGCCTCGACCCCTGCCCCGGTGGCCAGGGCCGCACCTGAGCCCTATGCCAAGCACGCGAAGCACGCGAAGCACATGGGTCGAGAAACACGGGTCGAGGAACACGGGTCGAAAAAGCAGGGGTCGAGCGCGTCAGTGCCACCAAGTGCCACCAGGCATCGGTAACCGGAGAGGACCATCAGATGACTGCGACCCCAGCCGCAATCTCGATCCCCACGCAACACGCCTGTCCCTCGACGGCGCCGGCCTTGGAGTTGATCCAAGGATCCCGGCGCGCTCTCGCCCGGGCCGCGTTGGCGCAGACGGCCCATGAGCGCTACGCCAGCGCGCACCTTGCCGCGCTACGTGCCGCCGCGGCGGTGATCGCGACGGTGGCGCCCCAGGGGTCCCGCGGTCGTGCTCGCGGTCGTGTGCGCAGTGCATGGGTGGTGTTGCGCGAGACCTGCCCGCCGCTAGCCGAATGGGCGGACTTCTTCGCCGCGGGCGCGCAGACCCGGGCGGCGGCCGAAGCCGGCATCCCGTGCGTGAGTAATCGGGCTGCCGACGATCTCATCCGCGAAGCGGAGACGTTCTTGTCCCGGGTATGCGAAGTGCTCGAGCTCGCCTACCAACCGACATTGGGTCAGCAAGCACTCGCCTTACGGCTACGCGCCGTCGGGTAGTGCGGTGGCGATCCCTTTCGCCCACCTGCAGGTCGCCTCGAGTCATTCGCTGCGCTACGGCACCGCGCTGCCGGAGACGCTCGTGCAACGGGCAGCCGAGGTCGGGCAATCCATCATCGGCCTGACCGACCGCGACGGCCTGTACGCCGCGGTGCGGTGGGCACGCGAGTGCGCGCGGTTGGGTATCTCCCCGGTCCTCGGCGTCGATCTCGCCGTCGAGCCCACCGAACCGGCACGCGTGCACCCGGGTGCGCGCTCGAGCGCGCCGCGTCGGACACCGGCACGCGGTGGTGCGTGGATCGATGAGAGCAAGCCGCGGGTGACCTTCCTTGCCACCGGTGCCGTGGGGTGGGCGTCGTTGTGTCGGCTGGTATCCGCCGCACACACCGGGAGCCATACCGAGCGCGGGCAACCGTGGGTTCCGTGGTCGGCGTTGCGTGAGCACGGCGCCGGGCTCGTGGCGATCCTCGGCCCGGACTCCGAGGTCGGGCGGTTGCTAGCCGGGGATCGTCCGCTGCTCGCGGAGGCTGCCGCCCGGCCGTGGCGAGTGCTGTTCGAGCGTTACCTCGCGGTGGGGATCGTCTCCCACCGGCAACCGGGTTTCCCCGCACATCGACGGCACCGGCACTCGACCGCCGCGGCGGCGCGGATGCTCACCTGGGCGCGCGAGCAGCGTCTTCCCGCGGTGCTCACGAACGCGGTTCGCTATTCCCGTCCGCAGGATGCGCCGGTTGCCCAAGTGCTGGATGCGGCACGGCTGCTGGTTCCGGTGGGCTCTGCGCGCATCGAGGCGCTTCCCCCCGCGGGTGGTCAGGCGTATGTGAAGTCGGCGGCCGAGATGGCCGAGATCGCCGCGGAGGTCGCGCAGGCCGCCGTAGCCGGTGGACGGGAAGAACGCGGTGGCCTTCGCCTGCTCGAGGACACCTGGCACTTGGCGCAGTACTGCGCGTTGGATCCGCAGCGCGATTTGGGGCTAGGGGAGGTGTTCGTCCCCGAACTCGACGTACTGCTCGGGCGTCGGGTGGCCGATCCGGTGGCCGAAGCCGACGCCTTGTTGCGCACCCGTTGCCGCGATGCGATTCCGAGGATGTACCGCGGTGGGGAGCGCGCCGAGGCCGAGCACCGACTCGGGAACGAACTGCGCACCATCGTCGAACTCGGTTTCTCCGGTTACTTCCTTACCGTGGCCGAGGTCACCGACCTCGTGCGCGAACGTGGCATCCGGGTGGCTGCCCGCGGGTCCGGTGCCGGCAGCCTGGTCGCCCACCTGTTGGGGATCAGCGGGATAGATCCGATACGCCACGGACTACTGATGGAAAGGTTCTTGTCCCCGTTGCGCCGGGTGCTCCCGGACATCGACATCGACGTGGAGTCCGCGCGTCGGCTCGAGGTCTACGACATCATCCGCGAGCGGTTCGGCGACGACCGAGTGGCCAGCGTGTCGATGATGGAGACCTACCGGGTGCGTCACGCCGTACGCGATGTCGGAGCCGCACTCGGCTTCGATGCCACGGAAGTCGATTCCTTCGCCAAGGCATTCCCGCATGTCCGGGCACGGCAGGCGCGCAGTGCACTAGAAGACCTGCCCGAACTCCGTGATTCGCATATCGGCCGGTTGGCGCGCGAAGGGCAGCTCGAACACTTCCTGGATCTTGTCGAGGCACTCGACGGCCTGCCGCGCGATATCGCGATGCATCCGTGCGGTGTGGTGCTATCCGATGCCACTTTGTTGAACCGCACTCCAGTCGAGGCGAGTGCCGCCGGGTACCAGATGAGCCACTTCGACAAGCATGACGTCGAGCACATGGGTCTGCTCAAACTCGATGTCCTCGGCGTTCGTATGCAATCGGCGATCGCCCACGCCGTCCGCGAGATCGAACGGGCGGATGGGACGAGGGTCGATATCGATTCCCGTCCGCTCGATGATGCCCGTACGTTCGAGTTGATTCGCTCCACCCGCACGCTCGGCTGCTTCCAAATCGAATCACCGGGGCAACGTGAACTCCTCGGCAAGTTCGCACCCGAGGAGTTCGCCGATCTCATCATCGATATCTCGCTGTTCCGGCCCGGTCCGGTCAAGTCCGACATGGTCACCCCGTTCTTAATGGCTCGCCAAGGCTGGCAGGAACCGGAGTACGTCCACCCCGATCTCGAGCCGATCTTGCGTGAGACCTACGGGGTGGTCGTCTTCCACGAACAGGTCCTGCGCATCATCGCGGCGATGACCGGCTGTTCGCTCGCCGAAGCCGATGAGTGTCGACGCAGTATGGGTTCCCCCGATGGTCAAGACGATGTGCGCGCCTGGTTCTACCCGACAGCGGTCAACCACGGGTACGACCTCCCTACCGTCGATCGAGTCTGGGAGGTGCTGCGCGCTTTCGCCTCCTTCGGTTTCTGCAAGGCCCATGCAGCGGCGTTCGCGTTGCCTACCTATCAGTCCGCCTGGTTGAAGGCGCACTATCCAGCGGCCTTCTACGCCGGCATCCTCACCCACGATCCGGGGATGTACCCCAAGCGGCTACTCCTCGACGATGCTCGCGGGCACCAGGTCGCGGTGCATGGCGTCGACATCCACGCCTCCTTCGACGTCTATCGGGTCGAGGGAACGGGGATTCGCATTCCCCTCACCGAAGTTGCCGGTATCTCCGAAGCCGAAGTGGAGGCGATCATGCGCGAACGACCGTTCGTGTCGATGGCCGATGCCTTCCAGCGTGCCCGCCTGTCTCGACCGACGGCGGAGAACCTGGTGACGATCGGCGCCTTCGATTCGGTGCATCCGTCGCCTGTTACGCGTCGGGACCTGCTGTTGCAGGTGGCCGAACTCGATAGGCACGCGAGCAACAAGCGAACGGATGCGCAGTTGTCACTGGACCTGCTGGGAGATGATCTCGTCGACGTACCGCGTACGGGTCTTCCCGATATGGCGGTCTCGGAGAAGGTGCGTGCGGAGATGTCCTTACTGGGTTTGGACGTCAGTGCGCATGTGGTGGACTTCTACAAGGACCTGTTGCGCGAGATCAAGGCGGTACCCGCCAAGGATCTGCTGGCGCAACGATCGAATGCGCAGGTGTGGGTCGCTGGTGTGAAGGTCGCGATCCAAAGCCCACCGGTGCGTAGTGGTCGTCGGGTGATCTTCGTGACCTTGGATGATTCCACCGGCCCGGTCGATGCGGCGTTCTTCGACGATGTGCAAGAGCACTACTCCACGACGTTGTTCGGATCGTGGCTGCTGGTGGTGCGGGGGCAGTTGCGTCGATCCGGTCCCAAAGGTGTCTCCATGCGCGCCACCGGCTGCTGGGATCTCGGCCAGGTACGGGCACTGTGGAAGAGCGAAGGCATCGAGGCGGTTCGCGCGCTACTCACCGCAGATCCACTGGAATCGACTGCAGCCGAGCAAGCAGGACCGAGCAAGGTCCTCGTGCACGCGAGTGGTTTCCGGCAATCGCCCTACGCCGATATCGCCCCTGCGGGAATCCCGGTGGATCGACCGGCAGCGCAAGCACCTATCCAGCAGGCACCGAGCAAGTTGTGGCACTCCAGTCCGGGCGCCTCCGGCTGGTAGCGCAGAGGAGAGGACAGGATGCGTTCATGAGCCGCAGCCAAGTACGTCGACCCCGTGGCCGGGTCGACTTCGGTGGCGATGACACCGGCTGCACCATCGTGCACGTCGACATGGACGCCTTCTACGCATCCGTGGAGTTGCTCGAGTACCCCGATCTCGTCGGCAAGCCGGTGATCATCGGGGCGAGCACCGGCAACCGGGGGGTGGTGCTGTCGGCTACCTACGAGGCACGCGCGCTCGGCGTGCACTCGGCGATGCCGATGTCTCGGGCCCGACGCCTAGCGCCGCAGGCGGTGATCTTGCCTCCGCACCATGCGCGCTACGCCGAGGTGTCGCGCGCGGTGATGTCCATCTTCGATTCGATCACCCCGATCGTGGAACCGCTGTCCCTCGATGAGGCCTTCCTCGACGTCGCCGGGGCTAGGCGCCGGCTCGGGCGCCCCGGTGCCATCGCCTCGCTCATCCGATCCCGGGTGCGCGACGAAGTGGGGATCACCTGCTCCGTCGGTGTCGCTTCGACCAAGTTCGTCGCCAAACTCGCCTCCACGCGCAGTAAGCCCGACGGCCTACTGATCATTCCCACCGACAAGGTGATCGAGTTCTTGCACCCACTACCCGTCGGATCGTTATGGGGGGTGGGGGAGAAGACCGAACAGCAACTCGATCGACTCGGCCTGCAAACGGTCGCCGACATCGCCACCACGCCCCTCGCCACATTGGAAAGGGCCCTCGGTCAAGCCCAAGGACGTCACTTGCATGACCTGTCCTGGGGTCGGGATCTGCGGGCCGTGGTGCCCCACGAGCCGGACAAGAGCATCGGAAACGAAGAGACCTTCGATGCCGACACCGACGATCACGAATGGATCCGCTCACGTATCGCCGGCTTGGCCGACCATGTCGGGCAGCGAATGCGTCGCAGCGGGCTGGTAGGTCGCACGGTCGCCCTCAAGGTGCGCTTCGCCGATTTCACGACGATCACCCGTTCGCGGACGTTGGAGGTGCCGACCGACGTGGGCGCCGATATCTACGCCACCGCCTGGGCGCTGTTCGAGGCCCTCGGGCTGCAACGGGCCCGCATCCGGTTGGTCGGGGTGCGGATGGAAGGCCTCTCCGAGGCCGACGAGACCCCGGCCCAATTGCTGCTCGATGCCCCCGAGCACGGGCGACGGGACGCCGAATTGGCCATGGATCGGCTACGACAGCGCTACGGACCCGGGGCGGTGCGCCCGGGAAGGTCCTCCCTCGGTGAACACCCGCCCGGTGACCGTTGACCGGGGTGCCGGTTTCCCTTTCCCCGCTGGCGACCTATCCTGGGAACAAGATGCTTGCCGTCGGGAGGCGAACGGCCCGACCGTCAGGCAGACTTACCGGTGAAGACCCACAGCGCGAGGCCGTTGGACCGAGAGAGGAAGGGGGCTGACCATGCCGCTATCGGAGCATGAGCAGCGTCTGCTCGAGCAGATGGAAAAGGCCCTCTACGCGGAGGATCCGAAGTTCGCCACGAGTCTGCGCTCGAACTCCACCGCCGCCAACCGCAGCCGGGCCGCACTCGGTGTGCTCGCGGTCCTCGGTGGGCTCGGCGTCCTGCTGGCCGGCATGGCGATGCCGCTGGCCATCTTGGGCGTCGTCGGATTCGTCGTGATGCTCGCCGGAGCCGTGTTGATCTACTTCGCCTTCACCCGCGGTGCCGCGGCGAGTGAAGCCGTCGAAGGCGAAGGTGGCGACGCCGGAACCGGTGGAGCCGGGGACACGGGCGCGGGTGCAACCGGTCCGTCTGCGGCGCCCAAGGGCAAGCAGCGGCGTCCGAGCAGCGGCTTCATGGATCGGATGGAAGAGCGCTGGCGTAAGCGGGCCGACGGCGATCGCTGACATCATGGGGCGATGACCAACATCGTTCCCGCCCAGCTCGGCCGTTTCTTCGAGGACTTCGAGGTCGGCACCACCTATCAACACCCGTTCGGTCGCACGATCTCCGAGGCCGATTCCACCTGGTTCACGCTGCTGACGTGCAACACGAACCAAAACCACTTCAACGCCCACCTCGCGCAGAGCAACCCGATCACCGAGGGTCGGATCATCGTCAATTCCGGCCTGACGGTCGCCTTGGTCCTCGGGCTCTCGGTCATCGACATGAGCCAGAACGCCGTGGCCAATCTGGGGTGGACGGACATCAAGCTCACCTATCCGGTGTACATCGGCGACACCATCTACGCCGAGAGCCTGTGCCTGGAGGCTCGCGAATCCTCCTCACGTCCGGAGATGGGCATCATCAAGATGAAGACCCGGGGGCTGAACCAGGACGGCGAGGAAGTCGTGTCCTGGTTCCGTTCGGTGATGGTGCCCAAGCGCAGTAGCGGTATCGGACAGGACTACTTCCCGCAGGGCAAGAACGGGCCGCTTACTGACTAGCCGAAGCATTCTCCGCCGGTGGCTCGGGTGCCACCGGTGGAGGAAGGTCGCAGGTTCGAACGGCGGGGCGCCCTTCGAAGCGATCGGCGATCCAGGCGACCGCGGCGGGCCCGGCGGTCGATGCAGCCGGTATGTGGCCGATGCCCCCCATCCACAGCGCGGTCAGGGTCGAACCGGCATCGCACCACGACTCTTGGAGTTTGGCGTTCGGCCAGGCCAGCACCACCTCATCGGCGGTCCCCTGGGCCAAGAACACCGGCATCTCGGGGGGCAGTGGTGGGGGCGTTTGCTCGGCCAGGAAACGGCCCCAGTCCGGTTGGGTCACCGGATCGATGGCGAACAGTTCCCCGCCCGCGGCGCGCAGGGCGAGCACTTCGGCGAGCAGTTGCTTATCGGAGACGCAGTACTCGGCCAATCGCTCGAAGGTACGCATACCCGAGGGCGCCGCGACCTGCTCGACGCTTAGGCGATCATCGGCCAGCGGCCAGGAGGCGAGGATCTCCGGGCCGATGCCCCACCCGATCAGGGTGTCCCACTGCTCGCTCATGATGTCCGCGAGGTTGCCCGCCGGAGCCGCGGCGGCGACGCCGAGCAGGTTCAACTCCGGTGCGAGGTCCGCTGCCAGGTGTCCGCTCCACAAACTGGAGTGCCCGCCTTGCGAGTGACCCCAGACGACGTAGTCGGAGCCGGCCTGGGTCTGCTCGATATTGCGGGCGGCGCGGACGGAGTTCACGACGTCGCGAACTTCGGCCTGGTTCACCAGGTACAACTCCTGGCCGGGGGTGCCGAGGCCGACGTAGTCGGTGGCGGTGACGACCCAGCCCAGGGCCATCATCTGGTCGAGCCATTGCGAGGTGTCGTCGAGGGGGTCGACGGTTCGCGAGGGCGCGCAAGCCTCGCCCATTCCGACGGTGCCGTGCGCCCATGCCACGACCGGTCGACCCTGCGCCGGGGCGGTGGTGTCGGGGATGAAGACCCTGCCGCCGCTGGCGGCGGGAGTGCCATCGGGTCGCTCGGAGACGTAGAGAATGCGATAGGCCTGCCCACCGGGAACCTCCACGCCGAGAGGTTCCATCCGCAGGACCGTGCCCGGTTCGGTAGGCAGCGGATCGGGAGGTTCGTAGAAGGGATCCAAGGTCGCCTGCCGGTCGGAGCGTTCGATGCTGCTGGAGACCCACCAGGCCGTGGTGGCCAGGCCCGCGGACACGACGACCGCGGCGAGCACGACCGCGAACCACTTCAGACTCGACACCCGCGCATGCTAGGACGTGCACCATGATGGGCGAGTGAGTAGTCGCGAGGTCGTGGTGGTCTCCAGGCCGTACGAGGCCGAGGGCGACGTCCGTGCGCTGGCCGCCGATCTGCTGGCCAGCACCGTCGGCTTGATGACCTACAGCACGCAGACCGTCCTGTCGTTGAGCGAGGCCACGCTGCGAGCGATGGTGGGCTCGATCGTGACCCCGCTGTTGGACCGGCTCGTTCCGGCGATCACCGATGCGATCGTCTCCCGAGTCGACCTGACGGACCTCGTGTTGAGCAGAGTCGACGTCCACCGGATCGTGATCGCAGCACTCGATGAGCTCGACTTGACCCAGATAGTCCTCGAGCGGGTCGAAGTCGATCAGATAGTCGCGGCCACCGATGTCGACGCGGTCATCGACCGGGTGCCGATGCTGCAGATCGCGGACTACATCATCGAGGAGATCGACCTACCGCAGATCATTCGTGAGAGCACCGGCGGCATCGCGATGGATGCCTTCACCACCACCCGTTTCTCCGCTGTGCGCAGTGATGAGTTCGTCTCGCGCGTGGTCGACACGCTGCTGCTTCGTCGCGCGGCTCGAGACGAGATGACCACGCGGCCCGAGGACCACTCGTGACTACCTTCCGCGAGTTTCGACGCACCCACGATGCGAACGAGGGCGTCGTCTTGCAGACACTGCCGGTAGCGGCCCGCGATTTCCAAGGAGAGCGCGCGGGGTTCTTCACGCGCACCATCGCCGCGGTCATCGATGTGGTCGTGGTGGGCGCCATCATCATCGGGATCTGGATCGCGGTGTGGTTGTTCCTACTGGTGTTCAACCCGCTCGTCGATTACGGGATGCCGCGCCCGGGCTACTTCGTCCTCGGCGGCTACTTCCTGATGTGGCTGTATTGGACCTGGACGTGGAGTACCAGTGGGCGCAGCCTCGGCCAGAACCTCATGGGCGTTCGGGTCCTGGACCGCCGTGGTGGTCGGCCGGGTTGGAAACTGGCTGCGTTGCGGTCGGCTTTCTGCGTGGTCTTCCAGGTTGGGATCTTGTGGATCCTGGTCAGTCGCAGGAACCGCAGCGTGCAGGACGTCGTACTGCGCACCAGCGTGGTGCACGACTGGTCCACGGGCACGAGCTCAGGTCACGTCGCCCCGCTGGCCCAAGAGCGCGACCGGGTGGCGGATAGTCGATCGCGCACGAAGCGCAAGGCCGAGCAGGTGGCAACCGACATCGACGAGGCACTGCACCACCGACATGGAGACGATGCATGAACGGGGAAGACGCATGAAGTGGTCATGGCGCGGTGCGATCGCCGGGGCCTGCGCGTTGGCCTTGACGGCCGCCGGTTCCTCGGCGATTCGAGCCGAGATCGCGGCGACGCCCCCCGGATCGGTGTCGACCGCCACCGTCTCGATCGCCATGGACAACGACTGGCAGTTCGTGGACTCCGAGTGCTTGTTCATCCCGATCCTCGCCACCTTCGGACGCGAGGATGAGACTTCCTTGCTCGGGGAGACGCTCGTCAGTGCAACGGACACCGCGAACGAGGGAACCTTCTTGATTCTGCCCGGCGATCCGGTGGCCGGGGAATTGCTCGATGAGGTGTTCGTGTGTCCAGCGGACGGCACCGGTGAGTACCGACTGGACACGACCATCCGAGCCATCTCCCCCGATAGCGAGCAAACCTTCGCCCTCGATCCGATCACCTTCTGGGTTCGGCCCGCGGTTTCGCAGATGACGTCGGTCACCGCCCGCGCGACCAAGGGCGGGGTACGCCTTTCCGGTCGAGTGCGTGCCGGCGAAGCCGACGCCACGGGATTCGTGCGGATTCGATACCGCACGCCCGGATCGAAACGGTGGCGCACCGACTCGGTCGTTCCCGTGGAGGAGGGTGCGTTCAACGCACTAGTCGAGCGTTCACTACCGCCACGAACCCGCTTCCAAGCAACCTTGACGGGGTGCTCGTGGTGCTCGCGGGTGAGCGTCGTCGTGCGCGACGTACAGTGACCCGATGACCGTGCTACGCGCCCGTTCGTCGTCGCTGCCGCTTCGTGTGCTGGTCGTTGGTCTGGCAAGCGTGCTGGTCAGCGGACTGATCACCGGGTTGGCTACATCGGTGGCGCCGGTGGCTGCCGTCGCAGCCGAGGACGTGGTCCGTGGTTCGACCAACTACGGCCGGGCGGTCGCTGCGCTCGATGACGAAACCGTGCTGTGGCGACCCACCTACACCGCCGGGTTGCGTCGCAACGGGCC
>CAJXNV010000019.1 GCA_913057155.1 uncultured Actinomycetes bacterium
CGCGAGGACGATCTCGCGCAGTTGGCCCGCTCGTTCAATGAGATGGCCGAGAGCATCGATGGCCAGATCACCCAGTTGGAGGAACTCTCGCGCGTGCAGCAACGATTCGTCTCCGACGTCTCGCACGAGTTGCGTACGCCGCTGACCACGATCCGGATGGCCGCCGATGTGCTGTTCGAATCGCGGGAATCACTCGATGAGTCCACGGCCAGATCGGCTGAGCTGCTGCAGAACCAGTTGGACCGCTTCGAGGCGCTGTTGTCCGACCTGCTGGAGATCTCCCGGTTCGATGCCGGTGCAGCCAAGCTCGACAGCGAGTCCGTGGATCTTGCGACCCTCGCGCAACGCGTGATCGATGCCAGTGAGCCGCTCGCCGACAGCCATGACCTACGCGTGCGCTTCGCTTCCTACGAGCGTCCCTGCTCGGTGGTGTGCGATGCCCGGCGCATCGACCGGATCATCCGCAATCTCGTGGATAACGCGATCGAGCATGGCGATGCCAGTGGTGTCCTGGTGGAGCTCGCCGGTGATGGCGAGGTCGCCACGTTGACGGTGCGCGATTTCGGCGTGGGTCTGCGACCGGGTGAGGCGTCCTTGGTGTTCAACAGGTTCTGGCGCGCGGATCCAGCGCGCGCTCGAACAACCGGCGGCACCGGCTTGGGCTTGGCCATCGCGCTGGAGGACGCCCGCTTGCACGGTGGGTGGCTGGAGGCCTGGGGTGAGCCCGGCGCCGGTGCGTGCTTCCGGTTGACCCTTCCGCGGGTTCCTGGCGGCGCCGTAACCCATGCAGTTCTGCCGCTCGGCGACGAAGCGGTGGAGGTCGATCCGGGCGAGGACCGCGAGGGCTCCGATGGTGCCTTCGCACGCGAACGGCCCACGGTGCGGCGAGACGACCGTGACCACAGCGGTCGATCCGGACCCGCGGCCGACACCGCCGATCAGATGGTCGTGACCGTCAACATGCCTCCCGAGGAACGGGAGGGCCGATGAGGATCACGCGTCGCCCTGCCCTTAAGTCCTTCATGCCCGCTGTGGGCCTGCTACTGGCCGGTGGGTTGCTTGCCGGGTGCGGCAATGTGCCGCAGGCGTTCACCGCGCAGGTGCCCACTTCCGGACCGATCCAACAAGGCGAACAGGTAGGTGGCAGTAGCGCCGATCAGTTCATCCGCGTTATTGCGCGACCACCACGACCGGGCATGTCCGCACCGGAGATCGTGCAGGGGTTCTTGGATGCCAGCGCATCCTTCGACGGCGATCACGCCGTGGCCCGTGAGTACCTGACCGACGAAGCCAGCTTGCGCTGGGATCCCAGCGTGGGGGTGGTCGTCTACGAAGGGGTGCCCGCGCTCACCGAGAGCGGCCCGAGCGTGCAGTTCTCCGCAACCCAGGCGGGCACGATCGAGGAAGGCGGCCGCTATCAAGTGGTGGACCCGGGCACCGAGGCGCTCGCGACCTTCCGGCTCGTCGAGACGGACGAAGGGCTGCGGATCGACGGCTTGCCCAACGGTCTGCTGCTCTCGCAAACCGATGTGGACCGCGCCTTCCGCTCCTACGCGCTGTACTACTTCAACCCCGATTTCGAGATCCTGGTGCCGGACTCCCGGATGATCCCGGTGATCGGACCCGGCCTGGCCACCACATTGGTCCGCCGCTTGCTCGAGGGTCCGAGCGATTGGCTGCAACCCGCGGTGCGCACCGGGTTCCCCGACGGGGTCGGGTTGAACATCGATGCGGTGCTCGTCGATGGTGGGGTGGCCCGCGTCGACCTGGACGCAGCCGTGCAAGTGGCCGACGACGCCGCGCGTCAGGCGCTTTCCCAGCAGTTGGTCTGGACGCTGCGTCAGTTGCCCGACGTGCAGTCGGTCGACATCACCGCTGCGGGTCAGCCGTTCTTCGTGCCCGATGTCCCCAACCCGCAACCCAGGGATGCGTGGCCGGACGTGGATCCCAGTGGCCTGCTGCCGGGATCCTCGGCGTACGTCGCATCGTCGATCGGGGTGCGCCGCATCACCGACGATGGCACCGAACCGGTCGACGGTCAGGCAGGCAGCCGCAACCCGCTATTCACCGAGATCGCGATCTCCGCCGATTCATCGCGCATCGCCGGTCTCGATGCTCAGCAGCAGCTTTCCGGTGGCAGCCTGACCCCGAACGCCACGTTGTTCCCGTTCCGGGGAGCAGCGTTGCCGGTCAACATCGCCTTCGACGGACCGGCGAACCTGTGGGCGGTCGACGAGGACGGTGAGGTGTTGTTGTATTCGCCGTCGGGTCGGGCTTTCCCGATCGAGGTGGAAGGCCTAGCCGACGACGACGTCCTGCGCGCCGCGGTGCCTTCGCGGGATCGCACCCGCGCCGCACTGCTCGTGCAGTCCGGGCCCCGCACCAACTTGCTGCTCGCCCGGATCGTGCGCCCGTCGCCGACGGGTCGGGTCGGCATCACGCTGCAAGACCCGATCCGGGTGGAGTCCAAGCTCGTCGAAGTGGTCGACGTCGCCTGGTCCAGCGCCGATTCCCTGGCCGTGCTCGGCAGCGAGAGCGCCGGGGCCGTGCAGGTCTACGAGGTGGACATCGGCCGCGGCTCGCTGCTGGCCCAAGGCGCCCCGGAAAGCCCGGTGTCCCTCGCCGCCGCCCCGGGATTGCCGACCCTGGTAGCCGGGGCCGACGGAGTGGTCTACGACAACAGCAGCGGCAGTTGGTCGGGTCGGTTGAACGCGACATCGCCGGCGTACCCGGGCTAACCGAAGCGCGCTATCTGAAAGAACTATGGCGTGCCGGCGATCGTCGCCACCGCGACCACATGCACCCCGGCGACGATGAGCGTGGCGGCGGCTTCGCGCGCGGTCGCCCCGGTGGTGACGATGTCGTCTACCAGGATCACCGGCCCATCGGGTAGCCGGCCGCGACCACGACGCTGACCACGAACCGGACCACGAACCTGACCACGCACCGAGAACGCCCCCGCCGTTGCGAGTTGGCGTTCCCACACCCCGAGGGCCTTGCTCGTGCCGGCTCGCCGGGTATCGACGAGCGGTGTGCTGACATCGGCGACGGGCTGTTCGCCGATCGCGGCTGCAACCACCGAACCCAGCGGATCGAAGCCGCGACGCTTGGCGGTGGATCGGCGGGTCGGCATGACCACGAGCGTGGTGTCCGTGCACTCGACCCCGGCGTGCTCGGCGGCGAAGCCGATGCTGGCCGCGAGCGCGGGAGCCAGCGGTCGGGCCAGGTGCGGGATGCGATGGTCCTTGAACCGGTAGAGCACCTGGCGCACGGCCCCCCGGTATTCCAGTGAGCAGGCAACCGGCAGGTGCAGCCCGGGTTCGATGTCGCCGAGATCGACGCTGCGCCGCAGCCGTGGCCGTGCCCGTAGCGCGCGCCGGCATTCCTCGCACAACGCGATGCCCGGTTCATCGCAGCCGGCGCAGGAGCGGCCGAGCACCACATCGGCCACCGACGACAGCAAGCCCGAGACGACTCCGGTGCGTAGGCGATCCATGCCCCGAGCATCGGTGGTTGCCAGGGTCGGGTGAAGAGGAGATCCGGCAGCTGTGGACGGCCGGCACGCGCGTTGTGTAGGGCGGGACCTGACGCCCTCAGCGCGACGGCGTTGGGTCCGGCCGATCCAAGGACACCAGCCCGGCCTGCAGCGCCATCACCACCGCGGCGGTGCGCGAGGGCGCCTGGAGGTGCTCGAGGATCGAGCGCACGTGGTTCTTGACGGTGTTCTGCGAGATACCGAGCTGCTCGGCGATCTCGACGTTGGATCGCCCGCGGGCCATGTGCGCGAGGACGTGCTGCTCGCGGGCGGTGAGGGTGACCCCGGCTGGCTCGGGGGAGTCGCCGGAGGCGAGGTCGGCGTACCAGGCATCGCGCGGGGTGCCCGCATCGTCGAGGGCCGCGCGCCAGGGCAGCGGATGGATCCGGAATCCCGCCTGGTGCATCACGGTGCGTAGGCCGGCCGATGTCGGCCCGAGCCAAGCGACGACGACGACGCCTTCGGAGTTGAACGCCCACTGGCACGCTAGGCGCACCGCCTGGGACATCGTCTGGACGTCGCTGGCGGTGGCGCGCTCGGAGTCGACCCCCTCGGCCCAGGCGATGGTCAGTCGACGACGGTGCGGAGAGGGATCGGCCGCGAGGCACACCGTGCCCACCGGATCCGTCGATCCGAGGCGGTGCACGCTCCAGCACAGGGTCGATTTCTCGGATGCCTCGGATGCCCCGGACGTCGCGGCCGACGTGCTCGCAGCCGGCTGATCCGCGGATGGATCTGCGCTGGAATCCGGGCTGGGATCTGCACTGGGATCCGAGCAGGGATCTAGGCGCACCTGGCCGTCGCTGAGCAACACCGGGACATCGGATGCCATGGCGCCCAGTGTCCCAGCGCGGCTTAGGATGACGGGGCTAGGTCGGCGTGCGAGCCGGCACGTCCACGCGGACGGCGCCCCGCGAGGGGGCCGCTTCGCCATCCGGTCCGCACGAGTGCGGGAGCGTCGAAAGGTCGCAACGTGGGAGTGCTCGACAAGATCCTGCGCGCTGGTGAAGGCAAGACCCTGCGCAAGCTGGAGTCCATCACCCGCGCCGTCAACGCGATCGAAGACGACTACACCGGGCTCACCGACGACGAACTGCGGGCCCTCACCGACGAGTTCAAGGAGCGCTACGCCGGCGGGGAGAGCCTCGATGACCTGATGCCCGAGGCGTTCGCGACGGTTCGCGAAGCCGCCCGCCGCACCCTGGGGCAACGCCACTACGACGTCCAGATCATGGGCGGGGCGGCGCTGCACCTAGGCAACATCGCCGAGATGAAGACCGGTGAGGGCAAGACCCTGGTCGCCACGCTGCCGGCCTACCTCAATGCCCTGTCCGGGGATGGCGTGCACGTGGTCACGGTCAACGACTACCTCGCCGAACGCGACTCCGAGTGGATGGGGCGCATCCACCGCTTCCTGGGCCTGGAGGTGGGTGTGATCGTCTCCGCGATGACCCCCGCCCAGCGCCGGGTGGCCTACAACGCCGACATCACCTACGGCACCAACAACGAGTTCGGCTTCGACTACCTGCGCGACAACATGGCCTGGTCCCAGGCCGAGATGGTGCAACGCGGCCACAACTTCGCGGTCGTCGACGAGGTCGACTCCATCTTGGTGGACGAGGCACGGACCCCGCTGATCATCTCCGGTCCGGCCGACCAGCCCACCGCCTGGTACGGCGAGTTCGCCCGGATCGCGAAGATCCTGGTCAAGGACGAGGACTACGAGGTCGACGAGAAGAAGCGCACCATCGGTGTGCTGGAGAGCGCGATCGACAAGGTCGAGGACCAACTCGGCATCGACAACCTCTACGACACCGTCAACACCCCGCTCGTCGGGTTCTTGAACAACGCCATCCGCGCCAAGGAGTTGTTCAAGAACGATCGCGACTACGTGATCCTCGACGGGCAGATCGTGATCGTCGACGAGCACACCGGCCGCATCCTGAAGGGCCGGCGCTACAACGAGGGGCTGCACCAGGCGATCGAGGCCAAGGAAGGCGTCGAGATCAAGGCCGAGAACCAAACGCTGGCCACCGTCACCTTGCAGAACTTCTTCCGGCTGTACAACAAGCTCTCGGGCATGACCGGTACGGCGATGACCGAGGCGGCGGAGTTCAACCAGATCTACAACCTCGGCGTGGTGCCGATCCCCACGAACCGCCCGATGGTGCGCATCGACCAACCCGACCTCGTCTACCGCACGGCCTCGGCGAAGTTCGATCAGGTCGTGGAGGACGTCGTCGAACGTCACGAGAAGGGCCAGCCGGTCCTCATCGGAACCACCAGCGTGGAGAAGTCCGAGTACTTGTCCGCGCAACTGAAGAAGAACGGTGTCCCGCACGAGGTACTCAATGCCAAGAACCATGAGCGTGAGGCCGCGATCGTGGCCCAGGCGGGTCGCCGCGGGGCGGTGACCGTCGCCACCAATATGGCCGGCCGCGGTACCGACATCATGCTCGGCGGTAACCCGGAGTTCATGGCCGCCGCGGCACTCACCCAAAAGGGGCTCTCGCCGATCGAGGATCCGGAAGCCTACGAAGCGGCCTGGCCGGCGGCGTTGATGGATGCCCAGGATGCGGTGAAGGCCGAACACGACGAGGTGGTCGAGCTCGGCGGGTTGTACGTGCTGGCCACCGAGCGCCACGAGTCCCGGCGTATCGACAACCAGTTGCGTGGTCGATCCGGCCGTCAGGGCGATCCGGGTGAATCGCAGTTCTACCTCTCGCTCGAGGACGACCTCATGCGGCTGTTCAAGGCCGAGATGGTCGATTCCTTCCTGCGCCGGTTCAACGTCCCCGACGACGTCCCCATCGAAGCGAAGATGGTCACGAACGCGATCCGTTCCGCGCAGACCCAGGTGGAGGCGCAGAACTTCGAGATCCGCAAGGACGTCTTGAAGTACGACGACGTCCTAAACCGTCAGCGCTTGGTCATCTACGACGAGCGGCGCCGGGTGCTCAAGGGCGAGGACATCGAGGATCAGCTTCGCGCCTTCATCACCGAGACGATCCAAAGCTACGTGGATCAGGCGACCGCCGATGGTTACCCGGAGGACTGGGATCTCGACAAGCTGTGGACCGCGTTGCACCAGCTCTACCCGGTCGGGGTCACGATCGAGCAGGTCGAGGAGGAGTCCGGCGGGGGTCGCGCGGGCCTGTCGGCGGACTTCCTCGCCGAGACCCTCATCGAGGACGCCCAACGCGCCTACGACCGGCGCGAGGAGGAACTCGGTGAGGAGGTCACCCGCGAACTCGAACGCAAGGTGATCTTGACCGTCTTGGACCGCAAGTGGCGTGAGCACCTCTACGAGATGGACTACCTGCGCGATGGCATCGGTCTGCGGGCGATGGCGCAGCGGGATCCGCTCGTGGAGTACCAGCGCGAGGGCTTCGATCTGTTCACCGCGATGATGGACGCGATCAAGGAGGAGACGGTCGGGTACGCCTTCAACGTGGAGGTCGAGGTCAAGCCGCAGATCGCCCCCGAGGTGGCCGAGGAGATCGAGGAACTCGAGGACCTGTCGGGTTCGGCCGTGGGTGCCTCGATCGCCGCCGCGGTGAGCGCGGGAAGCGGTCAGCAAACGGCCGAGCAGACCCATCCCACCATCGAGGCGAAGGGCCTAGGTCCCTCACGGCCCGAGCACATGGAGTACTCCGCACCCGACGAGAGCGGCGGTGTGGTGCACGGTGAGATGGACGCCGAGGACGAGGGCATCGTCGAGGTCGACGAGAACGCTCCCCGTGCCGAGCGGCGTCGCGCCGAGCGCTCCAACCGCAAGAGCAAGAACGCTTCGAAGAAGAAGCGCCGCTGACGCCGGGATCGGCCATCACCTGAACTCGATCGCGGTAACCAGCCAAGACTCCTGCGCCGCTTCGAGTCGTAGCGCCACCGCGTGCGAGCGCGCGGCACCCACGATCACGGCCGAGGCTTCGATCACGCCCGGTGCCACCAGGCAGCACCGCACCGCCCGGACTTGGCGTAGCCGGGACAGCCCACGCGAGTGGCGAACGGCCGGGTGGCGGGCGTAGGAGGTGCCGCGGATAGCCAGGGTCGCGAGTTGGTCGCGGGCCACGTGCCGACGTAGCTGCGCGGCCGGCCGTTCGCCCTGCGCGACCTCGTAGATCACCCGTGCCACCTGGGCGGTCCAGGCGACGGGGTGCGGGCGGCCTTGTGCGGTGGCGGCGAGTTCGGCTCGTTCGTCGGCATCTCGCACCACGCGTAGGTAGCCGGGAGCCGGCGGGGTGGCGGGCATGCCGTCGACCTGCCACTGCAAAGGCAGGGCCATCTGGCGTGGAGCATCGCCGGTGCGACCACCATCGAGGACCCGCAACGCGGGTCGGATGGACTGCTCGACCGGCTCGACGATGGATTCCTCGCGCGGCTCGGAGATGGGCTCCTCCTGTGGCTCCGGCGCTTGGAGTGACTCGAATGCGGTTGTCATGTCTCGACCCCTTCCCTCCCGCATCCTCGATACTGTCGATGGATGTTATTGACCTGTATTTGATGCAGTTTGCCTGCGTTTGCTACGGCATTATCGCCGTAGGCGATGCCGCCGTGTCAAGGTCCGGAGCTGGATGGCCGTGCACTCGACCTTCGGATGAGCCCGTTGACGAGGCCGTTCTTCCCCGTGATCCCGGGGGCCAAACATCGACCCCGTAGCACTGAATGTGAGGTAGAACACACCACGCGCATCCGGGGTCGGGTGTGGATCGGGCACCGGATGGGAATGCATGCCCCGTGAAAGATCACACCGACCCAGGAGCTTCGCCGGAACTGCACGGTGCGTGGGTGGAGGCGGCAGCCGTGCTGCAGGCCGAACAGGACGTCGAAGTGCACGAGGAAGCCCGGGAATTGGCACTGGCGGAGATGGCCGCCGTCACCTTGGGCGATCGCATCACGGCGCTCGATCCGGGATCTGCCGTGACGGCGACGATCACCGATACGAGCACCGTCAGCGGCGTGGTCGAATCCGGCGCGCCGGATCACCTGCTGTTGGCCGATGGCCGCGAGCGCATCCTGCTGCCGCTGCACGCCATCGCTTCGATCACCGGACTACCTCGGGTGATGCACGAGGACGCCGCTGCGCCCGTTGGTCCACCCGTTCGCTCACCCATTCACAGCACGTGGCGTTCGGTGCTGCGCGAATGCTTCGCCCGAAGGATCCAAGTCCGGCTAGCCAGCCCGGCTCAAACCATCACCGGAAGGCTGACCTGGGTCGGCAACGACCATCTATCGCTACGCGATGGCCGCGACGAGGTCACCTGCCCCTGGCCGGCGGTGTGCGCGGTGCGGATCCCGCTGGTCGAGGTGCACTAACCGACCGACACCAGCCGCGTCAGGTGGTCGTTTCCTCGTCGACCGGGTTGTTCGCGATGAAGGAGCGCGTTTGGTCGTACATCCGCGCGATGTAATCCTCGAGCGCCGAAGCCTCCACGCGCCACTGCCCGCGGCCACCGACCTTGATCGCGGGCAGTTCACCGGATCGCACGAGCGCGTACGTCTGGGAGGCGGAGATGTTCAGCGTCTCCGCTACGTCGGCGAGCGTCAGGAATCGCGCGGTCACCTGCGCATCGTGCCAAATGGTTCCCGGAAATCAAGGTATGCCCGTCGTTTGTGGATAACGACCGAGTCCGATGCCGCCCTGTGGATAGCCATTCGCGAATTGCGATCTCGTGGTTCACGCTGACGCAGCGAACACCACGGAAGGGAAGGCATCGATGGTCTCGTCATTTGTGAAGCGGATGCGCGGTCGCGGCACCTCGCGCTCGGCGATGGCAGCTGCGCCTGCGGTCCCCACGGCGTCGCCACCGAGCGCGGTGCGGTTGCGGTCGCCGCGCTGGAGCGATGTGCGGTTGTGGCTCGGTGTCGGTTTGTTGATCGCCTCGATGTTCATCGGGGCGCGGGTGATGTCCCAGGGTTCGGACACCATCGCCGTCTGGCAGGCCGAGCGGGAGTTGTCCGTGGGTTCGACCCAGTGGTCGCTGCGCCCGGTCACGGTGTCGCTCGGTGCCGCGAGTGCCGACTACGTCCCGGTGACCGAGCAGCCCACCGGAGTGCTCCGGGTTCCGGTCGCCGCGGGGGATCTGCTGCCACGTTCGGCTTTCGGTAACGCCGAGCAAGGACCCACGCGCACGGTCACCGTCGGCGTCGACCCCTTGCACGCCCCGGTCAATCTGGCTGTCGGTGATGTCGTGGACGTGTGGTCGACACCGGAGGTGGACTCACTCGTCGCCGGTAGCGACATTGCGCCCGAGCCGGTGCTGGTGCTGCCGTCGGTCAGCGTGCAGGAGGTCGCCGCGGATTCCCTGGGGGTCGGTGGCGAGATGGCCGTCGTCCTATCGGTGCAGCCCGAGCAGGTGGCCAGCATCGTGAGCGCCGGTCGCATCGGTGCGGTCGACCTGGTGCGGGTACCGACCGACAGCCAACTGCTCGCCGAGGTAGCGGTCGACGACGCATCCACTGACGAGCAGTCCGCCGACACCACCGCGCAGGCCGCGTCATGACCCGGGTCATCTGGTGCACACCCAGTCGCGGCGATGAAGCCGACTTGATCGGTGCCGTCTCCGGCGCCGGTTGCACCGTCGTACGACGTTGCCTGGAGGCCGCCGATCTGCTGGCCGCAGCGCAGATCGAACCGCAAGCGATGATCGTGGTCGATGTCGCCGTACCGCGCCTTGGCGCCGACATCATCGCCACCATCGAACGCGAGATGCCCACCCGCACGGTCGGCCTGATCGACGACGATTCCGGACACGATCGGGTCCGTGCGCTGGGCATCACGCGAGTAGTCGATATGCGCGAGTCGGACGCACGAAGCGAACTGATCGCCATGCTGCGCTCGCAACCCCAATCCAGCAGCGAGCCAAGCACTGAGCCAAGCACTGAGCCAAGCACCGAGCCAAGCACCGAGCCAAGCACTGAGCCAAGCACTGGATACGCCCCGACAGTTGCATCCGCTACCGCTGAGCGCGCGCCCAATAGGCCGAATGCACCGAATGCACCGGGCGCGCGCCCGAACGCAACCGAGGAACGGGTGCAAGGACGCCGAGTCGTGGTCACCGGTCCGGCCGGTGCGCCTGGCCGGACCACGGTGGCACTCGGCTTGGCCGAAGCCTGGGCGCAGGCAGGTGAGCGCGTGTGCCTCATCGACGCCGACACCGTGGCTCCGTCGCTAGCCGTCACGGTCGGCATGACCGAGGACGTCAGTGGACTACTGCTCGCATCGCGTTACGCCGACCAGGGCGCCCTCGATGTTCGCTCGCTCGGTTCTGCCTGCCGCAAGCTGACCGAGCGACTGTGGGTACTCACCGGTATCGGTTCCCCGGATCGCTGGGGCAGCGCCCGCCCTGCGGCACTCGAACGCATCTGGCACACCTGCGCCGAGCACTTCGACCGTGTGGTCATCGACGCCGGATCCCTGCTCGATACCCCTGCGGACGATGATCCATTCGGCATCGGCCACCAGCGCGATGCTGCGACGGTCAGTGCCCTCCGTAACTGCGATTCAGTCCTGGTGGTGGCGCGCGGTGAGCCGATCGGCACCCTGCGCCTGATCGATCAACTACCCGCGATCGGCAAACTCGCCGGCGATGCCGACGTGCGCGTGGTCGTCAATCGGGTCGGTGGTTCGCGAAGCCGCGCCCAGGAGCGATCCGTTTCCAAGGCAGTGGGTCACGCGCTGCTCGAGTCCGGAAACCCGCTGCCGGTGCATTGCCTGCGCGAGGATCGCTCGATCACCGAGTGCGTGGATAAGGGTGCGCTGCTGGGCGAAGTACCCAAGACGGTTCGGATCAGGCGATCGTTCGCGAAGTTGGCGAAGGACTGCGGGGGCTGAAGTGCGTAGATGTCACGGGGAAGCGAGCACGACCACGCGGTCGCCGAGCTTGGACCACTCGTAGAGCGCTTCGGCGTCGTCCTCGTGCATCCGCACGCAACCACCGGTCGCGATAGGTAGACCGAGTTGATCGACGCCGTGCATCATGGATCCGTCGTAGTACAGCGGAATGCTGTGGAAGCCGATCGGCGTCACGCCATCGTTGCCGTAGGCGAAGCGGGTCATGTGATCGAAGGTCACTCGCGAGTTCGGGTTGCCGCTGCGCTCGGACTTGGAGTAGATCTCGTACTCACCGGCAACGGGTCGATCCCAGCGCCCGACGATGGGGAAGCGGTACACGACCTCGTTCTTCTTATTCATCACCCACACGGTCATCAAGGACTTGTCGTAGATGATGCGTCGTCCGCTACCGCCGTCCATCGGCATCTCGGGCACGTTCTTGGCCTTGGTCGATCGCGATGCCGGCCGGGGCTTCTTGACCTTCTTGGGTTTGACCGGGACGGCCCGCTTGACCGAGGGCACGAAGGACTCGGACCCGGTCTGGCTGGCGCGTTGCGCCGGCACATCGCCGTAGGCGGCGGCCGAAGGCGCGGTGACCAGCGCGGCGAGCATGGTGCCGGCGACCGCGAGGGTCGCGGCAGTGGGGAAGCGCATGGGGCAAGGGTACGCAGGTCCGGTTGTTGCCGTTTGCGCCGCCCCGGCGTGTCACACTGGAGGGCACTCGGGAGGGAGGCGACGTGGATCGTCTAGACGCCGTGGATGCGGCCCTGTGGTTCGCCGAGGACGCCCAAACCCCCCGCAACGTCGGTGGGGTGGCGATATTCCGCGCCCCCGAGGGTGGCTTCGACCATGAGCGCCTCGTGCGCTTGATCCGTAACCGCATCGCCCACGTCCCGCGGTACCGCCAGCGTCTTCGCGAGGTGCCCGCCGGACTCTCCCGGCCGGTCTGGGTGGACGATCCGGGCTTCGACGTCGCCTACCACGTGCGGCGCTCGGCACTCCCGCAGCCGGGCACCCGGGCCCAACTCGAGGAACTCGTCGGCAGGTTGATGGCCCGCCCGCTGGATCGCGACCGACCGTTGTGGGAGATGTACCTGATCGAGGGCCTGGAGGACGGTTGCTTCGCTGTCGTCACCAAGAGCCACCAGGTGCTCGTCGGCGGCAGCGGCGCGATCGACATCGCCCAGGTGATGCTCGACCGCAGCCCCGAGATCTCCGACGACACCCCCGATGCCTGGAACCCGCGGCCCGAACCCAGCGACGTCGAACTCGTCTCCTCCGCGTTGACCAGTGCCTTCACCCGGCCGACCGTGGCCTGGGATGTGGCAACGGGCGCCGCGCGTGATCTGGGTTCCACCGTCGAATCGATGACCGGATGGCTGCGCGAGACCGGGGTGGGTGTGCTGCGTTCGGTCGCATCGCTGGTCCGTGCGCCGATCGACAGCCCGCTGAACACCCGGATCGGCGCGCAACGGCGCTTCGCGACCACCCAGCTCTCGCTCGAGGATCTGCGCGAGGTGCGCGGCACCAGCGTGGGCACCGTCAACGACGTCGTCTTGACCGTCGTCACCGGAGCCCTACGCGACTGGTTGATGAATCGCGGTCGGGTGCTGGACTCCTCGGCCACCTTGCGTGCGCTCGTGCCGGTCAGCATCCAAGGTCCGCAGGTTTCACGGCACGAAGGGGAGTCCTCCGGCGAGGTCGGAGCGTTCTTGATCGACCTCCCGGTCGGTGAAGCGGACCCGATCGTGCGGTTGCACCAGATCGCCTTCCACATGCGCGATCTTCGATCCACCGAACGCTTCGTTGGTGCTGAAGCACTGTCCGGGATGGCGGGCTTCGGTCCCTCCACGTTGCACGCGCTCGGATCACGCGTCGGATCCACGCTGAGCCGCCGCGCCTACAACGTCGCGATCATCAACGTCCCCGGTCCGCAACGACCGCTGTACGCAGCCGGTTGCGAACTCCTCGCCGCCTACCCGTTCTCCTCCCTGGTGCAAGGTCAAGCGCTGAGCATCGGGTTGATGTCCTACCGGGGCAACGTCTTCGTCGGACTCACCGCCGATCACGATGCCCTCGCCGACGTCAACGTCATGGTCGATGGCTTGGCGGCCTCGCTGGAGGAACTCAAGGCCGCCGCGGCGAAGGAAACCGGGTTGCGCATCATCCCCGGCCGAGCGGAGACCGGGTGAGCACAGCGAACAGAGCGACGCGTCGAGGACTCGTCTTCGGCGGCGGCGGCGTACTCGGTGGCACCTGGGCCGTGGGTGCACTGAAGGCGTGGAGCGAAGCCACCGGACTCGATCCCCAGGAGGTCGACGTCATCGTCGGCACCAGTGCCGGTTCGGTGCTCGGTGCCCTCGTGGCCTGCGGGGTCACCACCGACGAACTCATCACCCACTACAAGGACGAGCAGGTCTCCACCGGTCCGCTGGCCGGCTACGAATGGGATCCCGAACGCGCGACCGGCGGCCACCGGCCGGGCGTGCCACGGTTGCGCGGCCCCGGCTCGCCCGCGCTCATCCGCTCCGGACTGCGCAACATCCGCGGCTTGCCGGCGACCGCCCTGCTGTCGGCGTTCCTGCCTGAGGGCGGTCGTTCGCTCGAGCGGGTGGGCCACTTGATCGACGCGGTCACACCCTTCGGTGAATGGTCCGCGCACGAGAACCTGTGGGTCGTCGCTATGGACTACACCGACGGCCACCGCGTGGTGTTCGGGCGTCCCGGGGCGCCCGTCGCCCCGCTTGCCAGCGCCGTCATGGCTTCCTGCGCGATCCCCGGTTGGTTCCAGCCGGTCGAGATCGACGGGCGCATGTACGTCGACGGCGGCGCCATCTCGGCCACCTCGGTCGACGTCGTCGCGCACGCCGGCCTCGATGAGGTCTACGTCATCGCACCGATGGTGTCCTTCGATCTCGACGAACCCACATCGCTATCCGCCCGCCTCGAACGCCAATGGCGCCGGCAAGTCACCAAGACCTGCCGCGAGGAAATGGCCGTCGTCCGATCCACCGGCACCGCCGTCTATGCCCTCGGCCCCGGACCCGAGGACCTCGAGGCGATCGGCTCCAACCTGATGGACGCCTCGCGCCGCCGACTCGTCCTCGACACCTCGCTACGCACCAGTTCCCAGGCCTGGGAGCGGGAGTTCAGCGCGCAACTCGCCGGCTGAGCATCAGCCTGCTGGCTCCCGCGATCAGTCGCAGTCGCGCGTCCACTCCGCCGCCACTCGCTCCTCCGCGCCGAGGTACCGCTCGGTCTGCTTGGCGGCTTCGGATTCGATCGTCCCGCCAACGAAGGGCACCGATGCCTTGAACTTGCCCTCGGTCACCACCTCGGTGCCGTGCCCGGCCGGGTGCAAACTCAACGTGCCGGTGAAACCCAGCGGGCCGCTGAACTCCACCTCGACCTTCGCCGTGCGCGAACCGTCGGCCGCGGCCGATGACCACACCTGGGTCTCCGTTGCGGAGATGGTCTCGCCGACGAACTTGCGCGCCACATCGGGCACCTCGGCCGGCAGCACCCTGGTCGAGACGATCGTGACCGAACCGTCCCCGGCCTCGCTGACCTCCGCGGTCGTCTCGAGCGATCCGGTGGCCGCGCATTTGGCTTGAACATATTCCGGGTCCCGCAGCATCGTGAAGACCGAAACCGGATCGGCTTCGAAAGATTGCCGGTAGGTGAATTCCTTGGCCATCGCAGACCTTCTTTCCCGAAGTGGACGAACCCGCGCCGTACGGGTCTACCGTAGGCGACGAACGTGGGCGAACAGCCGGTCGAGTAGCGACGCGGTCCAGTAGCCGCGTAGACGGGCAGACAAGCAGTCGAGCAGCGAGGGGCGATAGTCGTGAGCGACATCGCGGGTCAGTTGTGGCGTGAGGCCCTCGCGCAGATCCCCGACCCCCACCAGGTGGCATTCGCCTCCCGCTTCTACCGGTACCTGTCCGATGAGGAGTTCGCCGGTCACGAGGTTCCCCAGATGGTCGACGAACTCGAGTCGATGCGGCGATGGGCGAGCCAGCGGCAACCCGGTGAGGCGCTGGTGCGCGGCTGGACCCCCGACGTCTCGGGCATCGGTTACTCGGTGCTGGAGATCGTCACCGACGACATGTCCTTCCTGGTCGATTCGGTCACCGCGAATGTGGTCCATGCCGGACGCAACGTGCACCTGATCGTGCATCCACAGCTAGCCGTCACGAGGAACGACGACGGCACCCTCGAGCAGATCCTCGACATCGATGTCGATCAAGCCCCGCCGGGTGCATTGATCGAGTCGTGGATGCGGATCGAGGTGGAACGCGATTTCGTTTCCGATGATCTCGATCCGCTGATCAACTCCACGCGCCGAGTGCTGAATGACGTCCGCAGGGCCGTCACCGACTGGCACCCGATGCGCGATCAAGCCCATCGGATCGCGCACGAGTTGAATCAGCACCCGCCCACGGGAATCGACTCGCACGAGATCCACGAGACCCGCGCACTGCTGGAGTGGCTGGCGGACAACAACCTGACCTTCCTCGGCTACCGCGAGTACGACCTGGTGACGATCGACGGGGAAGACGCACTGCGTCCGGTCCCCGCGAGCGGGCTGGGCATCTTGCGCCAGGTGACGCAGAACGGTCAAGACGACGACGCCGTCTCGCTGTCCTTCGCGATCTTGCCCACCGCCGTGCGATCCAAGGCCCGTGAGCCTCATCTGTTGATCTTGAGCAAGGCGAACTCCCGATCCACTGTGCACCGCGCTGCCTACATGGATTACATCGGTATCAAGAAGTTCGATGCCGACGGCAACGTGGTCGGCGAGCGTCGCTTCCTCGGCCTGTACGCCGCCTCGGCCTACAACCACTCGGTGGCCGACATCCCGATCCTGCGCGACAAGCTCGACTACGTGATGCGCGCACTGGACTACATACCCGGATCGCATAGCGCGAAGGACCTGCTGCAGTTCCTGGAGACCTACCCGCGCGATGAACTGTTCCAAATAGACGACGATCTCCTCGCCGAGTTCGCCGAGTCGGTGATGCACCTGCAAGAGCGCCGGCAAACCAGGCTGTACGTGCGCCCCGATGACTACGGCCGCTTCCTGTCCTGCCTGGTCTACCTGCCGCGCGATCGATACACCACCGCAGTGCGATTGCGGATCGAATCGATACTCAAGGAGACCTTCGGTGGCACCTCCGTGGAGTTCACCACCCGCGTCACCGAGTCCGTACTCGCCCGCCTGCATTTCGTGGTGCACGTGCCGATTGGCCAAGGCATCCCGGTGTACGACGAAACCGACCTGCAAGAACGCGTCGCGGCCGCCACCCGTTCGTGGAGCGATGAGTACGCGCGCATCCTCATCGAACGCGTGGGGGAGGCCCAAGCGGTTGCGCTATTGAGGATCTACGACGACGCCTTCCCCGAGTCCTACAAGGAGGACTTCGAGCCGGTCACCGGAGTCGATGACACCTTGGCCATCGAGCAACTCGAACCGGCGGAGTTGAACCTGCGGCTCTATGCCCCGGTCATCACCGATTCGCGGGAGTTGCGCTTCACCGTGATGCGGGTCGGTCAGGCGATGCCGCTGACCCAGGTGCTGCCGATCCTGCAACGCCTCGGCGTGGATGTGATCGACGAGCACCCTTACGAGATCAATCGCGCGAACCGACCGCCGGCGCGCATCCTGACCTTCGGTGTGATCCTCCCCGACGGCGGCATCCGCGAGTTCGAGTCCTTGTTCTCCCGGTTCAGCGAAGCCTTCCGCGCCTGCTGGGATGGCCGCTGCGGCATCGACACCTTCAACGCACTCGTGGTCACCGCGGGAGTCGACTGGCGGCAGGCGATGATCATCCGCGCCTACGCGCGTTACCTGCGTCAGATCGGTTCCACCTTCGGCCAGGGTTACCTCGAGCAGGTAGTGCTCGAGCACTCGGAGATCTCCCGATTGTTGATCGAACTCTTCGAGGCCCGATTCAATCCGGACGGTCCGAGTAATCGGCAGCAGGCTGAAGACCGCCTGGTTGAGCGCATCGAGCAGGCGCTGGAGGCGGTGCCGAGCCTGGATGCCGATCGCATCCTGCGCCAGTTCCTCGACCTCATCCGTGCCACCGTGCGCACCAACTTCTATGCCATTTCCCTCACCGGCGACGAGCGCTGTTCGGTCGCCTTCAAGTTCGAGCCTGCATCCATCCCGGAGCTTCCGCTGCCCAAACCGAAGTTCGAGATCTGGTGCTATTCACCGCGCGTGGAGGGTGTGCACCTGCGCTTCGGCCCGGTGGCCCGCGGCGGCTTGCGTTGGAGTGATCGCCGCGAGGACTTCCGCACCGAGATCCTCGGTTTGGTCAAGGCCCAGGAGGTCAAGAACGCCGTGATCGTCCCTGTCGGAGCCAAGGGTGGGTTCTTCCCCAAGCGGCTGCCCGATCCCTCGATCGACCGCGAGGCCTGGGCCAAGGAAGGCCGCGCTGCCTACCGCGAGTTCATCTCCGCGATGCTCGAGGTGACCGACAACCTCAAGGACGGCGCGGTCATCCCACCACCGGATGTGGTCCGCCACGACGGCGACGATCCCTACCTCGTGGTCGCTGCCGACAAGGGCACCGCGTCCTTCTCCGACCTCGCCAACGAGATCGCCGCCGAGCACGACTTCTGGCTCGGCGATGCCTTCGCCTCCGGTGGCTCGGTCGGCTACGACCACAAGGCCATGGGCATCACCGCGAAGGGCGCCTGGGAATCGGTCAAGCGGCACTTCCGCGAACTCGACATCGACACCCAAACCCAGGACTTCACGGTCATCGGCATCGGGGACATGAGCGGCGATGTCTTCGGCAACGGCATGCTGCTCAGTGAACACATCCGACTCATCGCTGCGTTCGACCACCGCCACGTGTTCATCGA
>CAJXNV010000020.1 GCA_913057155.1 uncultured Actinomycetes bacterium
GCGAGGTTGGTGGCATCGCCACCTGCTGACACGAGCCGCTTATGTGGTGCTTGTCGTCCTGATCAGTGGAGGTTCGTCGCGTGCACTGGTTCGCGCAATCGGCGATGAGGATCTGGCGCGGGTGGAATCCGCGGGAATGTGGTTCCAACGTGCGGCGGCGCTGCTGTTGATCACCGCCGGATGGACGGCACTCGATTCCTATCGGCGCAGTCTTGCGCAGGAGGAGGATTTGCAGGAGCAGTTGCGCGAATCGCGGGCCGTGGCTGTGCGGACCGTGGAGCAGCAGCGCCGCGATGTGATCGAGCGAATCCGCGAGATGCTCGATGAGGCGCTCCAGGAGCCGGCGACCTTCAACCAGCGCAGCCTCGAGCGGGTGCGTGAACGAATTCGCACGTTGAGTCACGAACTGCAGGGAGCGGCGCCCGCGTATCAGCCTCGGGTTCCTCGGTCGCTGGCCACGCCCGGCTGGCGCGTGGTGGCGCAATCGGTGCTCTCCCGTCCGATCATCCAGCCGCTGCTCATGGCGCTCACGGTGACCATCTTTTTCGTTGCGCAGACCGTCTCCACCGATGTTTCCTCGGTGCCTACCGCTCCGACGGACGGCGAGGGCCTGCAGGTGAGTGTCGATATGGGGTCGTTCGCCGTGAGCGTGGCCTACTTGTCTGCGGTCTTCCTCGTCACGTGGGTGTTCAGCGTCCTCGCCATCCGATTGACCGGACCCCGTCTACCGCGACTCCCACTGGGCGCCCGCGCGGTGTGGGTGTTGGCGACGCCCGTCCTGCTCGCCGTGGTGGTGCAGACCGTGATCGAGGTGGCCTACGTGGTGCCCGGGTTCTCCGACAACCTCGATGATGACCTCACTGCCCGCCTACTCACGACGATCCCGATCTTCCTCATCGCTGCCCTGATCGTGATCATCCGTGCAGTGGGTGGCCTATTCACGGTCGCTCAGGTCAACCAACGCGAATTGACCGAGCAATTGCAGTGGCAGGTGGCGCGTGCCAACGAGACTCTCGTGCAGGAACGAAGGCACTTGTCCCTGCAAGTCCACGGTCCGTTGCAGAGCACCGTTGCCTCTGTTTCCCTGGCCCTTCAGGAGGTCGGAGCGAGTCAGGACCCAGGATCGAGCGAAGCTCGCGCCCGGGACAAGATCGCCGAAGTGGTCGATCGGTTGGAACTCGGTCCGGCCAAGCAGCGCTCGTTGGCGAACGAGATCGGACTCCTAGCCTCCACCTGGGCCGGTGTCTGCGACATCGAGGTGAATGCCGATCCTCAGGTAATCGCCGCGATCGACGCGGATTGGGTCAGCGCCGGAACCGTGGCCGATGTCCTGATCGAGGCGGTGGCCAATGCTGCGGTGCACGGTGGTGCCTCGGAGGTGCGGATCACCATGAAGTTGCTGAACGTTCGCACCTTGCTGGTGGAAGTCGCGAACAACGGGACCATGGATGTTCGTGGGTCGGGAACCGGTTTGGGATCCAAGATGCTCGATGACGTCTCGGTGGCGTGGCAACTCGATGACACAGCCGAAGGGATCGTGCTCAAGGTCTGGCTGCCCACGGTGGGCGCAGCGGTGGTGGAGGACGGGTTGGCATCGGAAGTAGTGACGGTGTTGGATAGATCCGACTAAGGAGGTCACATGCCAGATGACGACATCGAGATCGGCGAAGACATCGAAGTAGAGGTTGTCGTCGATGAAGACGACAACATCCTCGGAACCGTGACCGACGATGTGGTCGTCGCCTCGGCACCCGAAGGATCGCTCGTCGATGAGACCATCGACGTCCGCGATGCGGATGGCAACCTGATCGTGGAAGACGAGACCGTGACCGTCTACGACGAAGACGCGCACGTGGTGGGTCGGACGGAGACCGTCACCCTGCCTATCGACTCGGAGTAACCGCTAACTGCGTAACCGCACATTCGCGGGTGAGAGTTCGCTCAGGTCCCGCACGCCGAGCAGCGCCATTTGCGTGCAGATCTGCTGATGGAACAGGTCGACCACCTTCTGCACGCCGGCGGCTCCGCCTGCCATCAACCCGTACAGGTGCGCTCGACCGACGAAAACGCCCTGGGCACCGAGGGCGACGGCGGCGAGGGCATCGGCCCCGTCGGTTATTCCGCCGTCGACATAGACCTCGGTATCGGGCAGCGCATCCTTCACCTCAGGGAGGACTTCCAGCGGGATCGGGGCCCGGTCGAGTTGGCGTCCACCGTGATTGGACAGCACGATGGCATCCACCCCGGTTGCCTTCAGATCCTTGGCGGTCGTCACGCTCTGCACACCCTTGACGACGAGTCGTCCCTGCCACCGCTGACGCAGCCACTCCACGTCCTCGAGGGTCAAAGCGGCGTCGAAGACCCGGTTCAACAGTTCCGCCACGGTGCCCTCGGAGTGGCGTAGCGACGCGAACTCCAGCGGTGCCTCGGTGAGTTTGTGCCACCACCAACTCGGATGCAGGGCCATATCCAGCGCCGTCGCGGGAGTGAGTTGCGGAGGGACGGTGAGGCCATTGCGGATGTCGCGTCGGCGAACACCCCCAACGGGGGTATCGATCGTCAACTCGATCGTCGAATAACCGGCAGCCTCGACGCGATCGACGAGATCGTGGGTGATCGATCGATCCTTGGAGATGTAGAGCTGGAACCAGTTGTCGCCACCTGGCAGTGCAGCCTTCAGTTCCTCCGGGCTCGTAGTGCCGAGCGTGGAAAGGACGAACACCAGGTTGTTGCGTTCCGCGATGCTCGCCGTGGCCAACTCTCCCGCGTTATGCATCATCCGGGTGAAGCCGGTGGGTCCGAATCCGATGGGCATGGCTACCGGGCGCCCGAGGAATTCCGTCGACGGATCCACCGTGGAGACATCGGTCAAGGCCGTGGGGATGAATTCCAGGTCGCGGTAGCAGGCTCGCTGCCGGTAGAGGGTGACTTCCTCACCGGCGGAGCCGTCGGTGTAGTCGAAGACCGCCTTGGGGGTGAATTTCCGAGCGGCGGCCCGGATGTCTCCCAGGCTCGCGGCCCGCTTCAACGCGCGTTCACGTGGATTCCAGGTCGGTTGCTCGAAGGCGACCAGATCCTTCAACTCGGACCACCGTGGGGTGCGCATTCGCCGAAGGCTAGCGACACACAGGCAATCGTGTGTCACAGTGGAGGCATGGTTGGGGGGCCACGGGGCAAGCGCGCGTACCGGTTCTCGGCGGTCTCGCTGGTGGTGCTGGTGACGATGGGCATAGGTATCGCCCCAGCGCAGGCGGATTCCAAGCGAAGCGCTCAGCGGGTGCTGAACTCGCTGCCGGTCTCACCCGAGCGGACGAGTGGCTATGACCGAGATCTTTTCGACCACTGGTCCGATCTCGATGATGACGGCTGCAACACCCGCGAGGAAGTCCTCATCCAAGAGCGGAAAGCCGGGCGGGTTGTCGACTGCGAGGTGGTCGGTGGTCGCTGGCGATCGGCATTCGACCGCGACGTCACCCGGAATTCCAGCTCCTTCGATATCGATCACTACGTACCACTGAAGGAAGCGTGGGATTCGGGTGCGTGGCGGTGGAATGCCGGAACACGCGAACGTTTCGCCAACGATCTCGGCTATCGGGGTTCGCTGATCGCGGTGTCCGCTTCGTCCAATCGCAGCAAGTCCGACCGCGACCCGAGCGATTGGTTACCGGAGTTCGGTAAGTGCAAGTACGCCAAGACGTGGATCGCGGTCAAGTTCCGTTGGCGCCTTGCGGTGGATGCCCAAGAGAAATCGACACTGTCGCGGATCCTGCGTGGCTGCTCACCGCGCATGAAAGTGCCCTCACTGGCGCGAGTGGTGACCCGCTGACGGTCGGGTGTCAGCGGGTGCGCAGGATCGTGAACTGGAAGCGACCCTCCACGAAGTAGGTCTTGCTGTAGGCGATCGGTCGTCCGATTCGATCGAAATGGACCTGATCGAGTAGGACGAGTAGTTGTTCGGAGACGTCGTCGTCGGCGATGTCGACGTCGCTACCCCGGACTGCGTGGATCTCGGCGAGAGCCCGCACCGGCTCGAGGCCGAGTCGATCGAGTACGCCGAATACCGACGCATGTCCCAGTGTCTCGTCTTCCGCGGGTGGGATGAGATGCGCCGGCATGGCGTCGATGGAGATGGCGACCGTTTCGTCCCCGGCGAAGATCTCCCGGTGCACGATGACGATGTCCGAACCTCGAGGGATGTCCAATCGCGACGCCTCGGCCTCGAGCGCCGGTCGACGGGTCAACGAGACGCGGCGAACGTGAGCGGTGATGCCCGATTCCTCGATGGTCTCGGTGATGGAGCGAAGTTCCTGGAGTCCGGAACGGATCCGGCCACCGAGATCGACCACGTACATGCCCGAGCCGTGCCGGATATCCACGAGTCCTTGGGATTCCAGGGCCTTGGCTGCCGTTCGGACGGTCACCCGGGAGACCCGGTAGTGCTCGCACATCTCGGCCTCACTGGGCAGCCGCGCGCCGGGAGCGAACTCGCCGGACACGATCCTGCGGCGCAGGTCCTCGGCCACCTGGCGCGCGAGCGGTGTGCGGGCGGTGTTGGTCGCGCTCATCTGCTCCCCCTTCCTGCGTTAGCCTAGCGGCGAGTTGTAGGACAACTTTGAGCGGAGGCTGTGGTGCCGGAGATCCGGGCGGTGCGTTGGAACGGCGAAGCGATCGTGCTGATCGATCAAACGCGGTTGCCCGACGAAGAGGTCAGCGTCGTCTGCGACACCGTGGACGCGACCGTGGATGCGATCGTTCGACTGGTGGTGCGCGGGGCACCTGCCCTGGGCGCCGTGGGCGGCTACGGAGTAGCGGTCGCCATGCTGCAGGGACAACGCGAGAACTGGGATGCCGCCGAAGTGCAAGGCGGGATCGACAAGATCCGAAACGCGCGACCCACGGCGGTGAACCTGGCCTGGGGAGTGGACCGAGTGCGCCCCCTGGTTCCCTCGGGGGTCGAGGCGGTGCTTGCCGAAGCCGATCGAATCGCCGCCGAGGACGAAGCCGCCAACCGCGAACTCTCCCGCAAGGGCGCCGATTGGATCCTGGCCAACACGACGCAGCGCCCGCTGCGCGTCCTCACGCACTGCAATACCGGATCGCTTGCTACCACTGCCTGGGGAACAGCACTCGGCATCGTGCGCGAACTGCACGAACGGGGCGAGGTCGAAGTGGTACACGCCGACGAGACGAGGCCGCTGTTGCAAGGATCGCGACTGACCTCCTGGGAACTCACCCATGACGGCATCCCGCACGTGGTGCAGGCCGATAGTGCGGCCGCGTCCACGATCCTGCGAGGGCTGATCGATGTGGCGATCATCGGAGCGGACCGCATCGCCCGAAACGGGGACACCGCGAACAAGATCGGTTCGGTGGGTGTTGCGTTGGCGTGTGCGGATGCCGGTGTCCCCTTCGTGGTTGCCGCGCCCTCGTCGACCGTCGACCTGGCAACACAGTCCGGAGAGGACATCGAGATCGAACTGCGCGACGGGTCGGAGATCACCGCGTTCGCTGGTAAGCGGGTGGCCCCGGATGCGGCAGCCGGCTACAACCCGGCATTCGATGTCACGCCAGCGCGGCTGATCTCCGCCATCGTGACCGAACGCGGCGTAGTGGAACCGGCACCCGACTCGACGGTCGAGTCCTTGGTAGCCGAGGAGATGAAGGCATGAGCGAAGCAGCCCTACGCGACTTGGTCGAACGCTCCAACCGAATCGGCGATGACCCCTCTCTCGTGGTCTACGGCGGTGGCAACACCTCCGCGAAGGGCAGCATCGTCGACCATCTCGGTCGCGAGCAGCAAGTGATGTGGGTCAAGGGTTCGGGTGCGGACATGCGTGGCTCGGTTCCCTCGGACTATCCGGGGCTGCGGCTGGGCGAACTCATCGCGCTGCGCGATCGCGAGGGTATGAGCGATGAGGAGATGACCGATCTGGTCACCCGTGCCCTGCTCGATCCCGCATCGCGGCGCCCATCGATCGAGACGCTGTTGCACGCCTTCTTGCCGTTCAAGCACATAGATCACGTGCACGCCGATGCGATCTGCGCGCTGACCAACCACGCCGAAGGTCGCAAGGTAACCGCGGAGGCACTGGGTGAGGGCTTCGCGTACGTCGATTGGCTGCGGCCGGGTTTCGAGTTGAGCAAGGTGGTTGGTGAGTTGGCCGAGTACGAGGGCGTGGTGCTGGCGCACCACGGTCTGGTGACGTGGGCCGAGGAGTCCGATGCGTGCTATCAGCGGACCATCGAGGTGGTGGACAAGGCACGCGAGTTCGTTGCCGCGAACCGGATAGCGCCCGGGCCGCCGCCGCGTCATGAAGACGTCCCCGAGGACGAATTGCGGCGGCTACTGCTGAATCTGCGGGGAGCCATCGGGCAGACCGGGCATCGGGTGCTCCGAGTGGACAACCGGCTGCGGGAGGTGGCCGACCACCCCGAGGTCGAAGCGATCGTCGCCGGGGGCGTGTCGAGCGCCGACCACATGCTGCGGATCAAGCCGAAGTCGGTGGTGGTTTCCTCGGCCGACAGTGCGCGCGCGGACGTCGACTCCTACCGCGACGACTACCTGGCCTACGTGGACCGCTGCGCCGATCGCATGCCCGAGGGCTACTCGGCACACGATCCGATGCCGAAGGTCGCGCTGGTGCCAGGAGTGGGTGCAGTCACCAGTGGAGGGACACTGCGCGATGCGCAGGTCGCAGCCGATATTGCTGTGCACACCCATGAGGTAGCCCGCACGGTGCTGGAATCCTTCGGGCCGCCGGAGCCACTCAGCGAGCCGGATACCTTCGATTTCGATTACTGGCCGATGGAGTTGTACAAGCTCACCTTGAAGCCGCCGCCGGATGAGTTCTCCGGACGCATCGTGCTCGTGACGGGTGCCGCCTCGGGAATCGGACGAGGAATCTCGCTGGAACTCGCGGCGCGCGGAGCTTCCGTGGTGCTCGCCGACCTCGATGCAGCCGGCCTCGATGAGGTGGCTGATGCGATCGTGCAGGCGGGCGGAGCCGAGCCGCTCACGGTGGCCGGTGATCAATCCGATTCGGCGGTAGTCGATGCGTGCGTGCATCGCACGGTGCGGCACTTCGGTGGCCTCGACGGTGTGGTTCTCAATGCGGGAGTGGGAGTCACGGGGAATCTCACGGAACTGACCGATGAACAGTGGAACACGGCGCTTCAGGTGAACCTGACCAGTGCGTTCGCGTTGACACGGGCCTCGATGCAGATCATGCAGGAGCAGGGTTTGGGTGGCTCCTTGGTGTTCGTAGCCAGCAAGAACGCATTCGGACCCGGTGCCGGATTCGGTGCCTACTCGGTATCCAAGGCCGGGATGGTGCAGTTGATGCGCATCGCCGCGCTCGAGGGCGGCAAGCACGGGATCCGATCCAATGCGGTGAATCCGGACGCGGTCTTCGACAACTCCAAGCTTTGGGAAGGCGGCCTGCGGGAGGAACGAGCAGCGGCGCATGGCATCCCGCCGGAGGACCTCGAGGACTTCTACGCCTCCCGCAACATCCTCGGGAGGCGGGTTACCACCGGGGATGTGGCGCAGTCGGTGGCTTTCCTGCTCTCCGATCGAGCGTCTCGTACCACCGGATCGGTGCTGGCTGTCGATGGTGGGGTGGCAGGAGCGTTCCCGCGGTAAGCGGCTAACGGTTGGAGAGGGCTTCGACCGTAGTGACCATCGCCGTCGCGTTGGCCGAAAGGTCTCCGCGATGCAGCGCACCGCCGACGAGCAGCGCGACATCCTGCCCGTAGAAGTCGGTCAATTCCGTGAGTCGATCCAATGTCATGCCGCCGCCGGGGCTGGGCCAGGACGTCTCGATGTTGCCCATCGGCGCCTGGCACTCGGTCTTGATGCGCAGGCATTCCTCGGGCGAGAAGGAGAATCGTCCTCCGTAGTTGGGGAAGATCGAGATGTCGGCCCCCGCCAAGCGCATCAGGGTGCCGAACAGGACACCGTGATCGAGGCCTTGTTCGGGATTCACCACGTTCGATCCCAGGAACGACGGGTGGGCCATGATGGGTAGCGCCAGGGAGTCGTCGTCGGCGAGGGTGCGCATCGCGTCGAAACCCGAGACGCCCGGAAGGACCAGCAGAGCCCTCGCACCAACCGACTTGGCTTCGTGCGCGGCATCGTGGATGCGATCGGCCGGTACGTTCAGGCTCGGCATGTAGAGCGCGTTGGTTCCTGCTTGTGCGTTGGCCTCGTCGATGTGTTCGGCGATCACCCGCACGCGCTCGGTCCAGCGCGCCCATGGCTGGTCGGCCAACCCGTGATCGTCCTTGATGATGTGGAAGCCGGCGGCGGCGATCGTCGCCGCCATTCGCCCGAGATCCGCCGAACTGGTTCCCATCGGTTTGACCGCGGTACAGATCAGCGGACCGGTCGGGGTGTCGAGGAGTCGGCGCAGTCCCGGAATGCCGAAACGCGGACCGCGGAATCCTCGCAGATAGGAATCCGGGAGCCGCAGATCGGTGATGCGAACGCCGGGGAATAGTGAGACGTTCCCCCACAGCACGTTGAGCAGTTGAGTGATGCCGCCGCCGGCTACACCTTGGTCGTAGGAGATGGTCACGTCCTGAGCGGTAGCCGATTCGATGCGACCGACTACCTGCTGTTGGATCCATTCCGGGGCGAGGTCGAAGGGGAACTCGATCGTTTGTTCCACCCGAATGGCGTGCGCCACTTCTTCCGGATCCCCTGCGCTGATCCGGTAGTCGACTTCGATGCGGTCATCCACGGTCTCGCTCACAGGGCTTCGACCTTGGCGGAGCTGTGCGTTGCGGCGATGCGGACGGGAGCGAGCGCGGTGGCATCGATACCGAGATCGCGCTCGAGGGCGGCCTCGGTGGCTCGGATGAGGGAGAAGGCATCGAGGTCGTATTCGCGCAGCAGGTGGGCTTGCGAGGCGCCGTGGGCGTAGGTGTCCTTCAGCCCGATGCGGTGCAACGGTGCCGTCGTTCCGGCTTCGGCCATCGTCTCGGCGACGGCAGAGCCCAGTCCACCGGTGACGACATGGTTCTCCATCGTGATGACAGCCCCGGTGGTGGCGGCGAGCGCGCGGGACACCGTCGGATCGGTGAACGGCTTGAGCGTTGAAATGTGCAGATGGGTAACCGCGACACCCGCTTTCCTCAGTGCCGGTACCGCGCGCAGCGCCTCCTCGGTGAGGATCCCCGAGGTGAGGATCAACACTTCGGTGGGCGCATCGATGGTCTCGCCCGCTAGGGACAGCACCCGAGCACGGTCGAGTGCGAACGGCTCATCCTCGGGGAACAGGCGGGGAACCTCACCGCGCAGCATGCGGATGTAAACGGGTCCGTCGATGGCATGCGCGACGTCGAGTACGGATTCGACCTCGGTGGCATCGCCCGTTTCCAGGATCGTCATATTCGGGATCGCGCGCATGACGGCGATGTCGTCGATGGCCTGGTGGGTCACGCCACCGGGGGTGGTGATGCCGGGCAGGAAGCCAACTAGGCGCACCCGCAGATTCGGGTAGGCGATGGACATCTGCAATTGGTCGAGGGGGCGCCGGTAGAGGAATACCGCGAAGGTGTGCAGCCACGGCTCGAACCCCTCTCGGGCGAGCCCGCCGGCGAACCCGAGCATGTTCTGTTCGGCCATCCCCATCGAGAAGAACCGTTCGGGATAGGTATCGCGCCACTTACCGACTTCGCAGGAGTTGGTGAGGTCCGCGCTCAAGACGACTACTTCGGGCTTATCCGCCGACCAGCGGATGAAGTTCTCCACATGTGGTCGGGTGACGATCGGAACGTCGCGCATGCTGGTCAACGCTGTGCCCCTTCGGTCAGGAGATCGTCGTAGAAGTCCTGGTAACGCGCGCGCTCGTCATCGCCGGTGAAGCGCAGGTAGTGCAGCACCGGGCGGCGTTCGTTCATCAGCGGAACCCCGCGGGTCGGATCGGTGTAGGCGAGCACGAAGTGGGGTTTGCCGGAAGTGCGCTCGAGTGATTTAGCCAGTGCCACCGTGTCATGACCATCGATCGAATCGACGCTCGCTCCGAAGGCCTTCAGTTTCGTAGCGAGCGGTTCGATCGTCATCACCGAGTCCATCGGCCCGTCGCACTGCGCGCGATTGACGTCGACGATCACGCGAACCGAATCGAGCCGGTAGTACGCGAGGGCTTGCACCGCTTCCCAGGTCTGGCCCTCCTGGAATTCCCCATCGCTCATGAACACGAACGTTCGACCGGTCTCCTGCTTCAACCGCCGACCGAGCGCGATGCCTCCGGCGGTGGACAGGGCCTGCGCGAGTGAACCGGTGGTGGTCTCGAAGCCCGGTGAGTGCTCGGCACCGATCATCTCCACGGTCGAGCCGTCCTTGTTGAACTGGTCGAGTGCCGCCTCGTCGAGTCGGCCGGCTTCGATCAGGGCGGCGTAGACCACGAGTGCGTAGTGCGCGGGCGAGACGATGAAGCGATCGAGGTCCGGGCCCGGCTCACCGTGGAACACCCCGCCGGAAACCCGCGGAGCGTTCGGCCCGGGGACGGCCTCGAAGGCGCTGGGGTGCAACGGGCCGGGGGTGGGGGCGAGGTTCAGCACCTGGCCGTAGAGCACGGCGAGGAGTTCGGCTGACGAGCAGGCCTGGCTGAGGTAGCCCCCGTTGTTGGCCAGCACGTGGGCGAGCACCCGCCGGCGGATGCCGGCGGCGATCGCTTGCGGGTCGTTCATGGAGGCAGCCTACAAAGTCATAAGTTGTCCTACAACTTTACGAGGGGGCGCGAACCCCCGTGGTTGTGGCACGGTTCCTCCGTGGCGCTGGTAGCAGGGGTCGATTCCTCGACCCAATCGGTGAAGGTCGTGGTTCGAGACGCCCAAACGGGCGCGTGGATACGCGAGGGCCGCGCCTCTCACCCCGACGGCACCGAAGTCGATCCACGCGCTTGGTGGGAAGCCTTGGGCCAGGCCTGCGCCGGGGGCCTACTCGACGGGGTGTCCGCGATCGCGGTCGCCGGTCAGCAGCACGGCATGGTCACCTTGGACGAAGCCGGCACGGTCGTGCGACCGGCACTGCTGTGGAACGACACCCGCTCAGCGGCCGATGCGCAGGACCTGGTTGCCGAACGGGGTGGTCCGACCTTCTGGGCCGATGCCGTCGGAAGTGTCCCGCTGGCCGCCTTCACCGTCAGCAAGGTGCATTGGTTGGCGCGCAACGAGCCCGACAATGCGGCACGCACGTCGCAGATCATGCTGCCGCACGATTACGTGACCTGGCTGCTGGCCGACTCGCCCGAGGAAGCGGTCACCGATCGTGGCGACGCCAGCGGCACCGGCTACTGGTCACCGGCGGCCGGTGAGTACCGCCGGGACCTGCTGACCCTGGCACTGGGCCATGATGCGAAGTTGCCGCGAGTTGCCGCGCCGCAGGAAATCGTCGGTGAACTGGGGGGACGGGCGCGCGCGCACTTGGGGATCGACGGTGTCGAGCCGGTGATGATCGGACCGGGCACCGGCGACAACATGGGTGCTGCCTTGGCATTGGGCATCGGACCGGGCGATGTGGTGGTCTCGCTTGGGACATCGGGCACGGCATTCGCCGGGTCCGACCAACCAACGGCGGATCCGTCGGGACTCGTTGCGGGGTTCGCCGATGCCACCGGCCGGTTCCTGCCGTTGGTCTGCACCTTGAACGCAGCCCGCATCCTGACCAGTACCGCCGGCTTGCTAGGCGTCGACATGGAACGCTTCGCGCAGTTGGCGATGTCGGCCGATCCCGGCGCCGCGGGTCTGACGATGCTGCCTTACTTCGATGGTGAGCGAACACCGAATCTGCCGGATGCCCGCGGATCGCTGCACGGAATCACCCGAGACAACCTCACACCCGAGAACATCGCCCGCGCCGCAGTCGAGGGCATGCTCGGTGGGCTGGCCGATGCACTCGATGCACTCGTATCGGTCGGTATCGAGCCGCGTCGAGTCCTGCTCGTCGGCGGTGCAGCCAGCAACCCCGCGGTAGTGGATGTCGCGGCAACGTTGGTCTCCGCGCCGGTGGAGGTGCCGCCGTCGGGCGAATACGTGGCCGACGGCGCCGCTCGCCAAGCGGCATGGATCCTGGCGGGCGGGGAACTACCGAGCTGGGGGGAGTTGCGCAGCGGCGAGACGATCCGACGCGACCCGAATCCGCTGCCCTTCGTGCGCGAGCAGTACCGAGCAGCACGCGAGGCCTTGTACCGGTGACCGGTTCCGAGGGTGCTGGGCTTTCTCGGGTATTGCGCGCACTCCATGCGAACGGCGCGGCCACCCGTTCGGACCTGTGCGCGAAGACGGGACTGAATCGCAGCACCGTCGCCTCGATCGTCACGGAGCTGACCGAACTCGGTGTCGTCGAGGAAGGCGCTGGGGCGGTCGGTGGTGTGGGCCGACCATCCTTGGTCGTCTCCGTGGTGCCGGACTCGATGGCGGTCATCGGCTGGGACGTGCGCGTGGACAACAGCACGGCGATCGCCATGGGTTTCGGCGGCAGGATCCTGCGGCGCTGGATGAAGGAGCATCGTCGCGGGGCAACCGATCCCTACGAGGTGGCAGCGCGGATCGTCACCGGAACCACGGAGATCGTCGAGGAGTTGCCCGACCATGTGTTGTGGGTGGGGATGGGCCTGGCGATGCCCGGGGTGATCGACCCGGGCGGTGCGCCGCCCCGCTCGATCGTGCACCGGGCACCCACGATGGGCTGGGTGGATGTGGACTTCGGTGCGATCGTCCGCGCCGCGCTAGCCGAACAGTTCGGATCGCAACTGCCGGTCCTACTCGGTAACGACGCCAACCTCGGTGCGATGGCCGAATGGACGCGTGGGGCCGGTCGCGGTTCACGCAGCATGGTGTTCATCTCCGGCGATGTCGGCATCGGTGGGGGAATCGTCGTCGACGGCGCACTGATGACCGGCGCAACCGGCTTCGCCGGCGAGATCGGGCATATGCGATTCGACGCAGCGGGTGGACCGTGTCGGTGCGGTGCCATCGGGTGCTGGGAGACGGCGATCGGCGCCGAGACGATCGTGCGCGCCGCGGGGATGGATCCAGCGCGGGCAACGGTGGAGGACATCTACGCGGCGGCCCGTAGCGGGGATCGATCCGCGCAGGAAGCGACCATCGGTGCGGCGCGCGCCGTGGGGGCAGGCTTGGCCTCCATCGTGAACGTGGTCAATCCGGATGTGGTCGTGCTCGCCGGTCACCTCGCCGGACTACTCGAGGAGTATCGGCACACCGTCATGGAGGAACTGCGCTTCACGCTGTCCCGGCAGAACACCGATGTGCAGGTAGTGGCTCCAGCGTTCGGTGCCGACAGCATCGTGATCGGGGCGGCGGAGTTGGCCTTCGAGCCCACGCTCGCCGATCCGAGCCGGTTGTTCTCCCAGGATTGGCTGTTGCGCACCGAATGAGGCCCGGGCAATCCCGATTGACCGGGCAATTTCCCGGAAAGCCGACACATTGCGCAGTGGAAGTCGGCACACTCTGACGCGTCGTCCTTCGGGGCGGCTTTGGGGGCGTGAGCCCCGGAAACCCGCGCGTCAACCCCCCAGCCGCGCGGGTTTCCGCTTGCCTGGACCTGCGTTGTTCGGATCCGAATCGATCAGGCGCGGGATTCGAACATCCCCAGCAGCGCGGCGATGCCCAGAACCGACCGCGGGGCGTACGCGGTGCGCCAAAGGCCACCGTGGTTGGCCCCCCGCGCGAAGAGGTCCATGGGGTTGATGAGTTCGGTGCTCGGGTTGGCGGGTGAGTCCGGGTTGCGTAGGTCGTGGACGAGCAGTGCCGCCATCAAGGTCGTGGAGGTGGAGGGATCGAACACCTCGACGCCGAACCGTCCTGCTCCGGCATACGCAGCGGCGAGCGCGCGATTGCGAACCACCGATCGGGTCCTGGTGGCGGGGGCGAGGTTGAGGGAGACGGGTGTCCCCTCCGCGCGGGCGGCAAGGGCCCGCCAGCGCTGCACGCGCTTGGCGAGGATGTAGTTCGGACCCTGCTGCGGGATGATGGCATCGTTCAGGCCGATGCGTTGTCCCGCTGACGTGGTGTAGTTCGTCGGATAGTTGGGCTCGAACTGCCTGGCGAGTCGAAGCGGAGCCTGGAACAGGCCACCGATGCCGCGGTGTTCCCACTTCTCGCGAGAAGCCTCTACGCACTCGAAGGGGACAGCGAAGACATCCGTGGGGGTCGCGAGGAACGCCAAGGTCAGGTCGTCCCGCTCGGCACCAAGCGCCGCCACGATCGCATCGCCGGCCATCGATAGTCGGACATGCTCGGCGCCATCGGCGTATGCGTAGGTGCCCAGGACGAACGGTTGGTCGATCTCGCTCAGCCAGGTACGGATCTCGGGGGTGCGGGTGATGAGGTTCGTGCCGGCCGATGCGCAGATAGTCGGGTCGTCATCGGGGTGCACATCTCCGCCGACGACGAAAGGTGGAGTGCCGTCGGCTGCCAGTTCGATCGGTATGCGTAGCGTTCCCGGGGTACTGCGAGTGATCCCGACGAGCCGCTCCCAGATGGCAGGCGCCGGCAAATCGATGGCGTGCACGCGCGCTCCCCAGCGCAACAGCGAGCGGGTTGGGGCCATCTCGGCGCCGGCCCCCAGCAAGGCGATATCGACGTCACGCAGATCGAGCCAATCCGGGTTGTCCAGTACCAAGGTGAGCGCTTCACCGAAGGATGGTTCGGCTATGCCGGAGTCGAGCCAAGCATCGATCTGCCGACGCAGGTCGTCGCCGAAGAGTCGCCGTCCGCGGTAGGGGATGGACAGCTCCTCCTCGCGAGCGGCGCGACCACGCACGGTTACCGAACCCAGGCCGGGCGTACGCCACTCGGCGAGGGCTTCGCGCAGCCCCGTCTCGTGGCCTTCCCGCCGGAAGGTGAAGCGTTGCTCGGCACTGGCGAGGCCGTGGCGTGAGATGGACAGTGCGTTCTCGGTCGACTGGGCGGCAGCCAGCACGATGTCCCGCAACGGGGCGATGTAGCCCTTGCGCCAATCGCGGGTGTGTTCGATGCGCGCGGCGATGGCTGGATCGACGGCACGGATCGAATCGGCGAAGATCGCGCGACCGGTGGCCGACGTGCTGCGTCGATCGTCTCCACCGACCGGGAAGCACACTCCCTCGTCGGCTAACGCACGTGGATCGGCCACCCGCGCAGGATACTCAGATTCCCGTGCTCAGATCTGCGCGCGCGATCGCTCGGCCAGGACCACGCCGATGAGGATGAATACGCCCCCGAGCAACTGCAGCGCCGCCAAGGATTCCCCCAGCACGATCCAGGCGACGACGATCGCCAAGAGCGGTTCGGTCAACCCGACCACCGATGCTTGCGATGCACGTAGATGGCGCATCGAGGCGACTACGAGCCAGAACGGCACGACGGTGCCGAGGATGATCATCCAGGCGCTGAGGAACCACAAGGGCCGGTCGCCGATCAGCGGGCCGAGAGTCGGATCGCTGTTGCCGCTGAATTGCGACCAAGGGAAGGACCACCAGGGCTGGGCGATGACCCAGAACAAGGAAGCGAACCCGAAGCCCCACATCGTCAAGGACACTGCGTCGCGCGGTTCCGGTTGGCGCATCTGCCGGTCGGTTATCAGGTAGTGGGTACTGAGCGCGAAGGCCGCGCCGAGGGCTGCGATCAGCCCGATCGCGTCGAAAGTGAAGCCGCGCCAGACCTCGGCGACGAGCGCTAGACCGAGCAGGGCGATCATCAATGCGAGCCACACCATCCGGCGCGTGGGTTCCTTCATGACGAAGCGGAACCACAGGGCCACGAATACCGGTGCGGTGAACTCGATGAGGAGTGCCACCCCCACCGGCAGGTACTGCAGCGCAACGAAGAACAGGTACTGCGTCATCGCCACGCCGAGAACGCCGTATGCGATCAGCGGCACCCATTCGGCACGGTGGATACGTAGTCGCCAAGGCCGATTGATGGCAACGAAGGCGAGTAGGAACAAGAAGGCGCCGGTGACCCGCAGTTGGCTCAACCGGGCGGAATCCAGTCCACTGAGCAAGATCGCCTTCGAGACGGTGCCGTTCAAAGCGAAGGTGAAGGAACCGAGCAGGTAGAGCGTGTAACCGATCCACAAAGTGCGATGGGGTGCCGGCTTGATCCCGGGAATCGGTTCGACGACGTCACTCATTGCGGTGCTCGATCGCCCAGCGATACACCTCGATCGTCCGCTCTGCGATCGCCTGCCAGGTGAAGTCGCGCACTGCCCGGTCTCGGCCGTGCTCTCCCATCCGGGCGGCGAGCGCGGTGTCCCCCGCCAACTGGTTGACGGCGGCGGCGAAGTGCGATTCGAAGATGGACGGTGCGTTCGGGTCGTAGTCGATGAGCAGTCCGGTCTCTCCCGCCACGACGACCTCGGGGATCCCGCCGACGGCGCTAGCGACGACCGGAGTCCGGCAGGCCATGGCCTCGAGGTTCACGATGCCGAGGGGTTCGTACACCGAGGGGCAGGTGAAGACCAGCGCATGGGTGAGCAATTCGATCAAGTCCGGGCGGTCCACTTGCTCATCGATCCAGATGACCGATCGTTCGCCGCGTTCGGCCCGCAATATCTCGACCGCTTCGGAGGTTTCCCGGGCGATCTCCGGGGTATCGGGAGACGAGGCGCACATGACGAGCGTGATGCCCTCGTCGAACTCCCGGGCTGCTCGCAAGAGATGGATCAGCCCTTTCTGCCTGGTGATACGTCCGACGAACAGCGCATACGGTGCCGCGAGATCGATGCCGTAGCGCTCGCGCGCGCTCGTCGTATCCGAAGGTGCATAGACGTCGGTGTCGATTCCGTTGTGCACCACATGCACTCGCTTCGGATCGACAGACGGATAGTGAGCGAGGATGTCTCGACGCATTCCCTCGCTGACCGCGATGATCGCCGACGCACCGCGGTAACTGGTTTCCTCGATCCACGAGGAAACTGCGAACCCGCCCCGCAGTTGTTCGCGTTTCCAGGGACGTAGTGGTTCGAGCGAATGGGCCGTCAACACGTGCGGGATCTCGTGCAGGAGTCCACCCACGTGTCCTGCCAGATTGGCGTACCACGTGTGCGAGTGCACGACCTCGACATCCGAGGGGATCTCCGCGGTCATCGCGAGGTCCACACCCATGGTCTGTAGTGCGGTGTTGGCTTCGGAGAGGAAGTCGGGCACCGGCACTGCACGAGCATCCGTGCGGGGGCGGCCGAAACACTGCACCTGCACGTCGATCATCTCGCGCAGTCGGCCGACGAGGTGTTCGACATGGACACCGGCGCCGCCGTAGTTCTCCGGCGGCCACTCCTTCGTCAGCATCTCCACGCGCATGGGATGAAAGCCTAGGCATCCACCCTCGGCTCACCGTTACCCTGGGAATGTGGGCGCAGAGCCGCACGTCTTGGCAATGGTCCTCGCTGGCGGCGAGGGCAAGAGACTCATGCCCTTGACGGCCGATCGCGCCAAGCCCGCCGTACCTTTCGGGGGCTCGTATCGACTAATCGACTTCGTGTTATCGAACTTGATCAATTCGGGCTTGCGCCGGGTCTGCGTTCTCACGCAGTACAAGTCCCATTCACTCGACCGTCACGTCACGCAGACCTGGCGGATGCCCACCCTGCTCGGGGATTACGTAACCCCCGTCCCGGCTCAACAGCGCCTCGGCCCCCGATGGTTCACCGGTAGCGCGGATGCGATCTTCCAGAGCTTGAACCTGGTTTTCGATGAGAACCCCGAATACGTGGCCGTATTCGGCGCGGACCACGTCTACCGGATGGACGCCATGCAGATGGTGGAGGCCCACATCGACAGCGGTGCTGGGGTGACCGTGGCCGGTATCCGCACGCCACGGGACCAAGCGCATTCCTTCGGGGTGATCGAAGTGGCACCGGATGGGCGCACCATCGAGGGGTT
>CAJXNV010000021.1 GCA_913057155.1 uncultured Actinomycetes bacterium
CCGGCGATCACCGATTCCCAGTTGGGCATCAACCGCAAGGCACCGTCGAGCCAACCGATGTACCAGTCCGGCTGCGTGCCGGCGGTGACTTGATCGGGGGTATACGGCCCGAAGATCCACACCGGGTTGATGTTCACCAGCCCCGAGAGCAAGGCGATGATGCCGAAGACGATGAAGAAGAAGCCGCCGGCCTTGGCCATGTAGATCGGCAGCAGCGGGTAACCGACGACGTTCTTGTTGGTGCGTCCCGGCCCGGGGAACTGGGTGTGCTTTTGGGTCCAGACCATGATCAGGTGCACGGTGACTAGCGCCAGGATCAAGCCCGGGATGAGCAGGATGTGCGCGGAGTACAGCCGGGAGATGATGTCCGTACCCGGGTACTCGCCGCCGAAGACGAAGAACGCCAGCCAGGTGCCGACCAGCGGGATCGCCTGCAAGATGCCGCGGATGATCTGCAGGCCGGTGCCCGAAAGCAGATCGTCGGGCAGTGAGTAGCCGGTGAAGCCGGCGCCTAGGGCCAGGACGGTCAGTCCAACGCCCACGAGCCAGTTGAACTCGCGCGGCTTACGGAACGCGCCGGTGAAGAAGACCCGGAACATGTGCACGGCCACGGCCGCGACGAAGATCAGCGCGGACCAGTGGTGCATCTGGCGGATGAGCAGGCCGCCGCGGATGTCGAAGCTGATGTTCAAGGTGGAGGCGTAGGCCTCGGAGATGTACACGCCCTGGAGCGGGACGTAGGAGCCCTGGTAGACGACCTCGGCCATGCTCGGCTTGAAGAACAGCGTGAGGTAGGTGCCGGTGAGCAGCACCACGATGAACGAGTACAGCGCGATCTCGCCGAGCATGAAGGACCAGTGCTCGGGGAACACCTTCGACAGGTTCCGCGACAGGAACTTGTTGCTGCCAAGGCGCTGGTCGACGAAGGTCGCGGTCGACCCTCCGACCTGCTCGACGGGGTGTGCCGAAGCGCCTGTGGGGCTTGTCGTGCTCATCCACGCTCCCAGAAACTCGGTCCGACGGGTTCAGCGAAGTCCGAACGTGCTACGAGGAATCCTTCCTCATCCACGCCGATCGGCAACTGCGGCATGCGCCGGGCGGCGGGGCCGAAGATGACGTTGCCGGAGTCGGCGAGATCGAAGGTCGATTGGTGGCACGGGCACAGCAGATGGTGGGTGCGGTGCTCGTACAAGGCGATGGGGCAGCCGACGTGGGTGCAGATCTTCGAGTAGGCCAAGATCCCCTGGTAGTCCCAGCCCTCGCCCTGCTGGGAGCGGATCTCGGTGGGATCCATCCGGACCAGGATGATGGCCGCCTTGCCGCGCTGGCGGAAGTTGGCCGCGGGATCGTCCTTGGTGTCCTTGATCTCGTAGGGCAGCGCCGAGACCAGCCCGCCCACGGGGATCTCGGCCGGGAGCATGCCCTCGACGCCCTCGCCGGTGTCGTGACCGATATCGGGGACGATGCGCATGCCATCGCGCCACGCGGTGGTGGACAGGATCTCCACGGGGTTGGCACCCGCCGGGGTCTGCCACAGATCGCGCAGCATCACCACGAGCGGGATCGGGAACAGGGCCAGGGCGCCGAGCAGGGTGCGGCGGATGATCGGGTACCGAGCGAAACCCGACTCCTCCTTGCCGCGCTCGTAGGTGGCGGCGGCTTCTTCGGTATCGGCCTTCGGTGAGGTCATCTCGTGGCGCTCTTGGACGACCTCGACATCGGGCATGAGCTTCTTGGCCCATTGGATCGCGCCGGCACCGATGAAGAAGATGGCCGAACCGAAGGTCAGGCCGAGGGCGAGGTTGCTGGCCCCCACGACGCCGAGCACCGGGACGTAGACGGTGGTGGAGACGTCGATGGTCACGAAGGCGACGACGAACAGCACCACGCTGAGCATGGAAAGCAGGAACATCCCGGCCACCTGGCGCTCCGCGCGGCGGGCGGCCTTGGGGTCGGTGTCGGTGACACGCGGCTTGTGCGCCATGTCGGCGACCGGAAGGTAACCGGGCTTGGGGTCACCGGGTTCGGGGTTGACCGGCAGCAGATCCTTGTCGTTGCGTGCGCTCATCGGGCCTTGATTCCGATCCAGACGGCCGCGGCGATGAGCGCGGCGAAGACGGCGGTCCACATGAACAGACCCTCGACGACCGGACCGAGGCGGCCCAGCGATAGACCACCGGGGCTCGGTGCCTGCTGGAGGTCGTCGATGTAGGCGATGATCGCCTGCTTCTCCTCGGTCGGCAGGGTCTCGTCGTTGAAGATCGGCATGTTCTGCGGGCCGGTCAGCATGGCCTCGTAGATCTCCTGCGGGGTGGCGTTCATCAGGCTCGGGGCGTATTTGCCGTCGGTCAACGCACCGCCACCGCCGGCAGCCTGGTGGCACTGGGCGCAGTTGATCCGGAACAGCACTCCGCCTTCGGCTACGTCGGCGTCGGAGAAATCGAGCTGCTCGGCCGTGGGGATCGCCGGGCCGGGAGCCAGGGAGGCCACCCACGCGGCCATCGCGAGGATCTCCTCCTCGGTGTAGATGTCCTTCTTGACCGGGGCCTGCGCGCCCGGCGCGGCCATCGGCATGCGACCGGTGGCGACCTGGAAGTGGACGGAGGCGGCGCCGACACCGATAAGCGAGGGGCCGTTCTGCGTGCCTTGCGCCTCGAGGCCGTGGCAGGAGGAGCAGCCCTCGAGGTAGAGACGTTTACCTTCCTCGACCTGGGTCTGGGATCCCATGGCGGCCTCGGCGGGGGCGGTGTTGCTGACGGCGGCGTATCCGCCACCGACGACCAGGAGTGCGAAGCCCAGGAGGACGACCGCAACCCAGGGCCTGCGCCGGCGTTGAGCAAGGAACTTCACGTTTCGGTGCCTCTCCTCGTAGCAGTAACGGTGCTATTGCAGAACGTAGATCATGAAGAAAAGGGCGATCCAGACGACGTCGACGAAGTGCCAGTAGTAGGACACGACGATCGCGCGCGTCGCCTGATCGTGGGTGAAGCGTTTGGCCACGTAGGTGGTCGCTAGGACGAATAGGAAGGCGATCAGCCCGCCGGTCACGTGCAGTCCGTGGAAGCCGGTCGTGAGGAAGAAGGCCGAACCGTAGGCGCTCGAGGACGGGGTCAGGCCGTAGTGCACGAGCTCGGCGTACTCGAAGACCTGACCGCCGATGAAGATCGAGCCCATGACGAAGGTGATGATGAACCAGCGCCGCAGCCCCTTGACGTCGCCCCGCTCGGCGGCGAACACGCCCAACTGACACGTCACGCTGGAGAGCACCAGGATGGTGGTGTTGACGCTGGCGAAGGGGATGTTCAGGACCTGGGTGTCGGCGGCCCAGACCTCGGGGTTGACCGCCCGCAGCGTGAAGTACATCGCGAACAGGGCCGCGAAGAACATCAACTCACTGGACAGCCAGACGATGGTCCCGATCGAGACCATGTTGGGTCGGTTCGCCGGCGCGTGCGCGTAGGCCGCGGGAGCAGTCGTGTTCGCCACAGCCAAATACTGTCATGACTTTGTGAATCCGGTAGCACGGGTTCGCCACAAAAGATGCGATTTGCGCCACTACCGGATCAGGTGCCGGTCAGTTGCCGTTCGCAGGGGCATCCAGGGGGCCCGTAAGGTGTCCTTGTGAGTGACGAGCAGCAAGAGCAGCCACCCGCTCGGGTCCTTGTCTACAGCGACGATCGAAGCGTGCGCCGGCAGGTGCTCGCCGGCATCGGACGCCGCCCCGAACCGGGTGCACCCGTCGTCGAATTCGTCGAATGCGCCACCGAGCCGATGGTGGTCGAGCGGGCCTCCAAGGGGAAGTTCGACCTGCTGATCCTGGATGGCGAGGCGGTGCCGGCGGGCGGCATGGGCATCGCCCGGCAGCTCAAGGACGAGATCTTCGATTGCCCGCCCATCCTGGTGCTGATCGGGCGCCCGCAGGACGCATGGCTGGCGACCTGGTCGCGGGCCGATGCCGTGGTTCCGCACCCACTCGAGCCGGTCGCACTGGCCCGCGCCGTGGCGGCGTTGCTGCGTCGACGTGCGGGCGTGGCCGGCTAGGGCCCAGCGCCGCTGCCGACGATGTCCGTGAGCGAGGATTTCGCCGATCGCTTCGATTGGCCGAGCGTCCTAGCGGCTGCGATGTCCGCCGAGGGTGCATCCGGGCCCGCACTGGGTTGGGCGATGGAGCGGATGCTCGACGACGACGCCACCTCGGCCCAGGTCGCTGCACTCGTGACCGCCCTGCGCACCCGCGGGGAATCCCCGGAGCAGGTCCGCGCGCTGTTGGAGGCGATGCTCGATCGCGCGGTGCGCATCGACCCTGCGCTTCGCCCACCGGTGGTGGTCGATGTGGTCGGCACCGGCGGAGACGGCTCCAACAGCGTGAACATCTCCACTATGGCGGCGCTCGTGGCCGCGGCCGCGGGCGCGCCCGTGATCAAGCACGGCAGCCGAGCCGCCTCGAGTGCCACCGGTTCGGCCGACGTCCTCGAACTGCTCGGGGTGCGGATCGAGGCGAGCGCCGAGCAAGTGGCGCGCAGTGTGCGCGAGGTCGGGATCGGTTTCTGCTTCGCCCCGGCCTTCCACCCCGCGCTGCGTTTCGTGGCACCCACGCGGCGGGAGTTGAAGGTGCCGACGATCTTCAACATCCTCGGCCCGCTGGCCAACCCATCGGTGCCCGAGGCGATGCTGGTCGGCTGTTCCCGGCTTCCGTCCGCGCCCACGATGGCGGAAGTGCTGCGTGAGCGGGGCGTGCGCGCCCTGGTGGTACGCGGCGAGGACGGACTCGATGAGATCTCCACGTCCGGGCCCACGCGGGTGTGGAACGCCACCGCGGATGCCGTGGTGGAGGAGACGATCGATGCGCGGGAGTGGGGAATCGCCGAGGTCGGCCCCGATGCGCTACGCGGATCGAGCGCCGAGGCCAATGCGGAGGTCGTGCTTGCGCTGCTCGAACCCGACAGGCGGGGCGACCTTCCACCGGAGCGGTTCGCGGCCATCGCGGATGCGGTCGTGGTGAACGCGGCGGCCGCGCTGGTGGCGTACGACGTCGCGGCCGGCACGCTGCCTGCAGGTCCCCTCGCCCCGAGCATCCGCGATGCCCTGCCGCGGGCGCGCGCTGCCTTGGATTCCGGTGCAGCCGGGGCGGTGCTGCAACGCTGGGTCGACCTCAGCCGGCGATTCGACTGACCCGGCGGTGTCCGGGCGCCGGTCCGACCGGTCGGCCCGAAGCGCGCTCCGCGCCGGGTAGGACCGCGACCTGCACCGAGGACAGGGGAGATCCCGAGGCCACCGGCCAGGTCAGCGGCCGGTCGATGGCGATCAACCTGGTGTCCGGGTTCTCCAGCCAGCGCGCGAGCAACAAGGTCTCCTCCGCGGTGGTAGCGGCCGAGGCCGATTCGGCCGTTGCCACCGCCGCCCGCGCCGCCGCCCGCGCATCGTCCCCCGGGCGAGCATGGACCGCGGAGACCAGTCGCCCGGTATCGATGACCCCGATCGCCCAGCCACCGCGGGTGTCGGGCTCGGCCGCCACGATCACTCCGGCGCCCAGGATCGAGCGCAGACGCTGGTGCCGCTGGCTTGCCGCGCACACACTGGCCAGTGAATCGCGCAAGCGCGCGGCCTGCTCGAAGCGTTCCAAGCCAGCGAGTTCGCTCATCCGTGCTCGACCTGCAGCCAGCACCTCGGCCAGATCTCCATCGAGGACGGCGCGCAGCCGGTCGGCAGGTAGTTCGCCGAGTGCGCTCAGGGCACTGATTGCGTCCGCGACGGCCCGCGCGGCGCTGCGACTGGTGAACGGTCCCCACAGGTCGCCCGTCGAATCGGCACTGCCAGCACTGCCAGCACTGCCAGCACTGCCAGCACTGCCGGAACCGGCCCGCACGGCAACCAACCGCACGCTCGGCTTGTGCCGCAGTTGCAGCCACCAAGGCCGGTCGGCTCGTCGCGAGCGGCGGTTGTAGTGCGGTTGGCGCTGGGTAATCAGGCGAAGCTCGCGCACTTTGGCTTCCAGCGTGGTGGCGCACGGGATCGCGTCCACGCGCTCGGCGATCGCGATCATCTCGCTCATCCGCGCGCGGTTCTCCGCGGCGGTGAAATAACTGCGCACCCGCGAACGCACGTTGGTCGACGTACCGACGTACAGCGGTGCCCCCTGTCGGTCGACGAACGTGTACACCCCCGGCCCGGTCGGCAGTCCGTCGGCGAGGTGCCGCTTGGTGCGCTGGGCGGGTGAGACGCGGCCCAGGAAATCGCGAAGGTCGGCGAAGGTGCGCACGCCGAGCGATCCGACCCGCTCGAGTAGGCAGTGCAACACGTGGGTGGTGGCGCGGGCGTCGGATAGTGCGCGGTGGTTGGGGGTCACCGGTGCGCGGAAGTGCGCGGCGAGTGTGGCGAGCTTGCAGTTGCGCACTTCACCGGGCAGTAGGGCGACGCGCGCCAAACGGGCGGTGTCCAGTGATCGGCCCGGGAACCAGGAGAGGTCGTGCAGTGCGCAGGCCGCCTTCAAGAAGCCGAGATCGTAGGGCGCGTTGTGCGCCACGAGGATGGCATCTCCGGCGAACTCCCCGAAGCTCGCGACGGCGCCGGCGACGGACGGTGCATCGCGCACCATGGATTCGTCGATACCGGTCAGGGCGGTGATGTGGGCCGGGATGGTCTCCGGTGGACGTACCAAGGTGGCGAATTCCGCCACTACCTGACCGCCGCTGACCTTCACGGCCCCTATCTCGGTGATCCCGGCGCCGGTTGCCGGGCCGCCGGTGGTCTCTAGATCGACGACGACGAACACCTCGCCGGAGAGATCCTCGCCGACATCCGCGAGGCTCAACTGATCGAACGCGCGGGCACCGCGTGCCACGCCCGGTAACTGGTTCATCGTCGGGGACGGTAGGGGCGGGGTGTGACGGTGCCGGTAGTTTCGCGCCCGTGAGCAACCGTGAACCCCAACTTCCCGACGAGAGGTCCCGGCTGCGCTGCGGCCACTGCGGCAACCTGACCCGTTTCGACGTCACCCGCACCGTTCGCTCCCAGGAGTTCTGGCATGCGGACTTGGCCGGGGTGGTGGAGGTCGAGGAGACCGTCGTGCTGGCCGAGGAGGTCGAGTCGATCCGGTGCCGTTGGTGCTCGAGTTCCGATCGCATCGAGATCGTGCCCCGGCCGGAGTTCGGCGGTCCGGATCGCGAGGCCGCCGGCGACGGCGGCGTCTAGCCGCGGGGTTCAGGCGCAGGTGGGTGTCAGACCCCGGTCCTAGCGTGCCGGCCATGGTCATTGACTGCGATACCTGCCAAGTCGCCGGCCCGGCCTGCCAGGACTGCGTGGTGAGCGTGCTCCTGGGCGTACCCGAGGTTCCGGCTTCCAGTGAGCCGCCGCGGGCTGCTCGCGACGCCGGCGCCGAGTTCGCGGCGGTAGTGGAGCTCGACGACGAGCACGCCCGGGCAATCGAGGTGCTCGCCCAGGGCGGGATGGTGCCCCCGCTGCGGATGCGCCGAACCGCCGGCTAGAGCAATCTGCGACCGGCGCGGGATCTTTCCGGGATACCCGACATGCCTTCCGTCACCATTCTGTTACCTTAGGGAACCCCTGACCGGTCCGAGCCGTCACACCGAGGTCACTTCCCCTGCCTTAGCCGGCTCCTCGGTTCCGGTGGGGTAGTAGTGCCAAGTAGTGCCAAGCAGTGCGAGATGGCACTAGGTGACCTGACGTCGACCTAAGTGGGAGGGCGAAAGTGCGGATGCGGCGCCGGACCCAGGTCAGTGGTCTCGTCCTCGCGATCGCGGGCTTGGTTGCCACCGGGGCCATCACCACCCCGGCGTCGGCGGCTCCGAACCTCGAGGAAGTGCGCTTGCAGGTGATGGACCTGGAGTCCAAGGCCGAGACCGCCACCGAGCGCTACAACGAGGCCCGCAACGAACTCAAGGACGTGCGCCGCCAACTCGATGCACTGAAGGCCAAGGTCCGCCGTGAACGCCGCGAGATGCGCGAGATCCTCGGCGCGGTCGACGATCTGGCCCGCGCCGCCTACACCTCCGGTGGTCTGGACACCTCCTTGCAGGTGCTGCTCAGCGAGGATCCCAACGAATTCCTGGCCCAGGCGGCCGCGCTCGATGCCGTGCAACGCGGTCAAGCCGCCGCGTTGCGCAAGACCGCGACAGCGCGACTTCGGCTCGCCCAGTCCGAGGCGGCGGTGCTGGATAAGGAAGCGCGCGCCAAGGACCTGCGCAGCCGGATGAAGGACTCCAAGGAAGAGGCCGACGACCGCCTCGCCGACGCCGAGCGGCTGCTGGCGAACCTCGAGGAGGAAGAACGGCAGCGGCTCGCGCAACTAGCGCGCGAGGAACGCGAAGCCGCGCGTGCAGCCGCGGCAGCGGCGGCCGCTGAACTGAACGCAGGCAACTCCGGTGGTGGATCCTCCAGCGCCGGCGGTGGCTTCACCGGCAGCGGCCGGGCAGCCAAGGCCGTGCAATACGCCCTCGCGCAGGTCGGCGATCGTTACGTCGCAGCGGCCAGCGGCCCCAACGCCTTCGACTGCTCCGGCCTGACGATGACGGCCTGGCGCCAGGCCGGTGTCTCGCTACCGCACTACAGCCGTTCGCAGTACTCCGTTACCCGGCGGGTTCCGCTCAGCCAAGCCCAGCCCGGCGACCTCGTGTTCTACTTCGGCCGCGGAACGCACCATGTGGGCATGTACATCGGCAACGGCAAGATGGTGCACGCGGCCAACCCACGCTCAGGTGTACTGGTCTCCAACATCCTCGGACCCTGGTACTCCAGCCGCTTCAGCGGCATCGGCCGAGTAGTCGGCTAGTCGAAACGCCGGCTACTCAGGCGTAGATCTCCTCGATCTGCGCCTCGTACTCCTTGAGCACCACACCGCGCTTGAGCTTCATCGACGGCGTCATCTGCCCGCTCTCCTCGGTCCACTCATCGGGCACGATCACGAACTTCTTGATCGCCTCGGCGTTGGAGACGGCCACGTTGGCGTAGTCGACGGCGCCTTGGATCTCGGCGAGCACCTCGGCATCGGCGATGAGGTCGGCCGCGGTCAGCGACTCGTCCTTGCCCTGCACCTTCAGCCACATCGGTAGCGCCTCGGGATCGAGAGTGACCACCGCCGCCACGAAGGGCTTCTGGTCGCCGACCACCATGCACTGGCTGACCAGGGCGTGACTGCGCAACCGATCCTCGAGCACAGCCGGGGCGACGTTCTTGCCGCCGGCGGTGACGATGAGTTCCTTCTTGCGGCCGGTGATGCGCACGAAGCCGCGGTCGTCGATCTCGCCGATGTCCCCGGAGTGGAACCAGCCGTCCGGCTCGAGGACCTCGGCGGTGGCGGTGGGGTTGTTCCAGTAGCCCACGAAGATCTGCTCGCCGGCGAGCATGAGTTCGCCGTCCTCGGCGACCTTGACGCTGGCTCCGGGGAAGGGCTGCCCGACGGCACCGATCTCGATGGCATCCGGGCGCGAAACGGTGGTGGCCGCGGAGGTCTCGGTGAGGCCGTAGCCCTCGAGCACGGTCACGCCGATGCCGCGGAAGAAGTGTCCGAGCCGGGCACCGAGCGGGGCACCGCCGGAGACCGCCCATTCGACCTTGCCACCCATTGCAGCGCGCAGCTTCTTGTAGACGAGCCGGTCGAACAATCCGTGCTTGAGCTTCAGGCCCAAGCCAGGCCCGCCCTCATCGAGCGCCTCGCTGTACTCGATGGCCGTGTGCGCGGCCTTATCGAAGATGTTGCCCTTGCCCTCGGCAGCGGCCTTCTGCTGCGCGGAGTTGTAGATCTTCTCGAATACGCGCGGCACCGCGAGGACGAAGGTGGGCTGGAAGCTCTGCAGCAACGGCAGCAGCTGCTTGACGTCGGGTGCGTGGCCGAGGCGGGCCTTGGCGCGCACCGCGCCGAGTTGGATCAACCGGCCGAACACGTGCGCCACGGGCAGGAACAGCAGTGTCGAGGAGCCCGGAGCCTGGAAGACGTCGTCGAGGGCCGCGATCACGTTCTCGACCTCGAACATCAGGTTCTTGTGGGTGAGCATGCAGCCCTTGGGGCGCCCGGTGGTTCCCGAGGTGTAGATGATTGTGGCGAGGGTGTCCGGTTGCACAGTGGCCCGACGGGCTTCGAGTTCCTCATCGCTGACGTCCACACCGGCGGCCTTGAGGGTCTCGAGGTCGTCGTTGTCGAACACCCATACCCGCGTGACATCCGGCAGTTCGGGCGCTACCTGGTCGAAGACCGCCTTGTTCTTGGCGCTCTCGGCGAACAGCGCCACCGACCCGGAGTCCATCAGGTTCCACTGCACTTGTTCGGCGGAGGAGGTCTCGTACACCGGCACCGAGATCGCGCCCGCGTACCAGATGGCGTAGTCGACGAGCGTCCACTCGTAGCGGGTGCGGGACATCACGCCGATGCGCTGACCGGCCTCTACGCCGCTGGCGATGATGCCCTTGGCGATCGCCTGGACGTCGGCGAAGAACTGGCCGGCCGTGACGCCGACCCACGCCTCGCCGCGCTGCAGGGAGAACACGACCTGGTTGGGGCTGGTCCGGGCGTTCTCGACGATGTGGTCGGTCATATTCCCAGCGGTTGGGGCCGGCACCATGGCCGGAACGCTGAACTCCTTAAGCACGCGCTTACTCCCTCGTATCGGGCCGCTGCTGCGGCGTGAGCCAATTCACTGCACGTTACGCGAAAGCGGGCGTCCTGGCGAGGAGAAAGCGATAACTGCGCCCTGGCTGAGGCCATGGCACGCTACGAGCATGCAGGCGCAAGCCCCGTTGCCGGAGGAACCGAGCATCGACATCGTGGACGAATCGTTCATCGCGGTGGATCGGGCCATCGTGGCTCGGGAGGTTGCTCGTCGTTGGCCGCAGTGGTGGCCCGGGCTGCGCTTGGAGATCTACATGGACCGGGGACTGGAAGGCATGCGCTGGACGGTCGCCGGGGAATTCGTGGGTTCGAGCGAGGTGTGGTTGGAATCCCACGCCCCCGGGGTGATCGTCCACTACTACCTACGGGCCGAACCGACGGTTCCCGGGAGTAGCACGACACCGCGATCGATAGCCAATACCCGCCGCGCTCGCACGCAGGTCGAAGACCTACGACGGCGCCACGTACTGGCGTGGAAGCAGGTCGTATGGGCGATGAAGGACGAACTCGAGGCCGATGCGCACGCACATCGTCAGTGACATCCACGGAGCCGGGCTGGCCCTGGCCGATGCCGCCGAGGGCAGCGACGTCTTCGTCTGCCTCGGCGATCTGATCCTGTTCTTGGACTACGACGACCCCGAACGCGGCATCTACGCCGATCTGTTCGGCGCCGACCATGCCCGCGCCTACATCGAGGCGCGCACGGCGAACCGCTTCGACGACGCCCGCGCGCTGAGCGATGCCGCGTGGGCGGGGATCGGCATCACCGATCGCGAGCAGCGGTGGGGGATCTTGGAATCGATGGTCCGGCTGCAATACGAGGAGCTGTTCGCCGCGATGCCGACCCCCGCGTTGATGACCTACGGGAACGTGGACGTCCCGGCACTGTGGCCGAACTACGTCCGCGACGGCCACCGGATCGTCGATGCGCAGGTGGTCGAGATGGGCGACCAACGCTGGGGCTTCGTGGGTGGAGGGCTGAAGAGCCCGATGCGCACCCCGTATGAGATCGATCCGCAGGAGTACGCGGCGAAATTGGCCGCGCTCGGCCCCGTCGATGTGCTGTTCACCCACATCCCCGCGAAGCATCCGTTGTTGAACTACGACGTCGTCGCGCGCCGGTTCGAGATCGGATCCCAGGCGATCACCGAGTACCTCCTCGAACACCAGCCCCGCTACCACTTCTTCGGGCACGTTCACCAGCCCCTCGCGCAGCGCACCCGCATCGGGCGCACCGAGTGCGTCAACGTCGGGCACTTCCACGGACGTGAACGCCCGTTCGTCATCGATCTGTGAAGCGAGCAGGTAGCCTCCGGCTATGGCCGATCAAACCGAGTCCAGCGTCGAAATCGAGGCCGATCCCGCAGCCATCATGGCCGTCATCGCGGATCTGCCCGCCTACCCGCAGTGGAGCGATGGCATCACATCGGTCGAGGTCCTCAGCGTCTACGAGGAAGACGGCCGACCGGCCGATGCGCGCTTCCACCTGAACTCCGGGCCGATCCGTGACGACTACGAACTCGAGTACGACTGGGACGGCGACACCAAGGTCACCTGGAAGCTCACCAAGGGCGACATGGTCACCGCGATGGACGGCATGTACGAACTCACCCCGCATGGTGATTCCACCACCGTCCACTACCGACTGTCGGTGGACGTCAAGATCCCGATGCTGGGCATGATGAAGCGCAAGGCCGAGAAGGTCATCGTCGAGACCGCGCTGAAGGGATTGAAGGAACGGGTGGAGTCCGGTGCTGCTGGTTAGTTCGCTAACCCCCAGCACTCGGGCCTGGGCGCTGGAATCCGCGGCGCGCACCGTCGGCAACGACGAGGTACTAGATCTCGATTCGCTCGCTACCGATTGCGACGACGTCCTCGAGGACATCACCGCTGCGCTCTCGGTCACCGGTGCGCAGTTCACCAGCGTCGACCTCATCGCCGGCGTGCGTTCCTTGCGTGAAGTCGCCGCCTTGGTGCACGCCTGGGAGGCCTACGCAGCACGCGAGCGGCGCGCACTCGTGTGGGTTCGGGGATCTGTTCCGCACCTCATCGCGGACCTACTCGCACTCCAGGCGCTTACCGACTTGGCGGCAACCAGCCCGACTGCGACGACGCTGCACCGGCGCCTGGCAGGTGTGTCGGCTGCCGTGCGATCCGGCGACATCGAGTGGCTGTTGGGTACCCCCGCCCAGCCGGACGCGATCGAGCGGGCCGGTCTCGAGGTCGCCGCCGCAGCCGGCGCCAAGGTCGCGATCCGCGGGGTGCTCGTGGCCCCGATCCCGCGCAAGAAGGACGGTTGGCCGAAGGACATCCGCCAGGCCGCACGCTCGGCGTACGACCAGGCGGTGATGGATCTGCACCCGGTAGCGGTTGCCCGCTCTCGCGCCGGAACGGCACCGGCCTTTCCCGAGCCCGCGGTCGAGGCCGCCGAGTCCAGCACGATCGTGGACGCACGCGGCGACCGTGTCTTCACCCTCACCTTGCCGGGACTGTCCGCGAGTGCGGACGACCAGACGGTCGTCGATCGTGTGCAGGTCGGTACCTGGAGTTCGGATCCGGCGTATCCGACCACGCATGTGGTCGTGCACTTCGCCGGTCACACGGTGCGTTGGGAGGTCGACGCGATCTTGCGACGTTGTCGCGCTATCGACGCGGTGGTCGCGGACGACACCATCGCCGTGACATTCGTCCCGGTGGCGGAGCAATGGCCCAACACCGATGAACAGTCAGAAGGTGAGCGATGAACGAGGAGATGGAACGCCCACCGTGGTGGTTGTCGCAATCCGGTAGCGACGACGCTTCCGATCCCACCGATCCCGGATCGAGCAGCACTGCGGGCGGCGGCTTCGCGGATATGTGGTCGTTGCTCGGCACTTTCGGCAACGTGGCGGGGGAATGGCTTGCGGCCTCGGGTGCTGGCGAGCACGCCGAGCATGGCGATCCCAGCGAGCACCCCGAGTGCATGGTGTGCAAGGTGCTCGTCGGTGTGCAGACTGTCGCCCAACCGTCGGGTGCGCCGACCACGGCCACGCCACTGGCGCGTACCCGCTGGCTGAGCGTGCGCGATGCCTAGTCCGCCGCCGGTTACGCCGCCCGGTAAGCCGGGCGTCAGCATCGGGGTGGACATCGGCGGTACCAAGATCGCTGCCGGGGTGGTCGATGCCCAAGGCACGGTGCTGCGTTCCACCCGGCGCCCCACCCCACGCCACGACGCCGGCGCCGTCCTCGCCGAGGTCGCCGACGTTGTCGAGGAACTGCAGGCCGAAGTGGACGGGTCGATCGTCGGAGTGGGAGTCGGCGTTGCCGGTGGGGTCGATCGCAATCGCGCCACCGTGTACTTCGCACCCAATCTGGCCTGGACGCAGGTGCCGGTCCAGGCGGTGCTGCAAGGTGCGACCGGACTCCCGGTCGTCGTGGAGAACGACGGTGCGGCCGCGGCCTGGGCGGAGACCCGTTTCGGTGCGGGCGCCGGTATCGACCACGTGGTCGTAGTCACCGTCGGCACCGGGATCGGCGGCGGCATCGTGATCGACGGTCAGGTGATGCGCGGTGCGCACGGGGTGGCGGCGGAGATCGGACATATGAACGCGGTTCCCGACGGGCGGCCGTGCGCGTGCGGTCGCTTGGGATGCTGGGAGCAGTACGCCAGCGGTAACGCCCTCGTGCGCGAGGCTCGGTCGCTGGCAGCGGAGCGACGTCCCGAGGCGCGGACCCTGCTCGACCTAGGCGATGGAACCCCCGAAGGTGTGCAAGGCGGCCACATCACCGAGGCGGCCCGACTCGGCGACCCGGTTGCGATCGAGGCCTTCTCGACCGTGGGCAATTGGCTCGGTCGTGGCCTCGCCGACCTGACGGCGATCTTGGATCCCGAGGCCTTCGTTATCGGGGGCGGGGTCTCCGAAGCAGGCGATCTGCTGCTCGCGAGCACCAAGCGCACGCTCACCGAGAAGGTCGCGGAGGGTTCCAACCGCCCCCTACCGCGGTTGCTGCTCGCGCAGTTGGGTAACGACGCCGGCATCGTCGGAGCCGCGGACCTCGCGCGCCAGCCTCGTTAAGCCGGCGTTCGCAGTTCGGCTAGGAATAGACATCCGCCCTCGGATGTGTTGGCTAGTGACCACGATCCCGGGGCTGCATGCGAGAACACCTTGCTGCCCATTCCGGCCGGGTGTGCACCCGATAATCCGGTGCCGTCATCGACAACCCTCACCTGCACGCTGTCGCCTTCCCTGCGAACTTCGATGACAACCGATGTGGCTTTGCCGTGCCGAAACGCATTGGTGACAGCTTCGCTGGCAATGTCCACCACACGTTGAGAGACCGTCGCATCGGACACCGTGGCCTGGCAGATCACTTCGATGTCCAGGAATTCGTTCCACGCCATCGTGAGCGATTGAAGCCTGGCCTCGAGATGTTCCTCAGGTGACTGGGGAGCAGTCACCGTGAGATTGGTCAGGTTGTCGGCCACCCAGCCGAGGTCGGTGCCCTCCGATGCGGACTGGACCTGCGACACCACACCATGGAGGCGTCCTTGCACTCGGGAGTGGATGAGTTGTCCGACCTGTTGCTCGTATAGGGATTGCAGGTGCCGGGCCGACGCCAACGCGATACGTTCATCGTCCACTTCGACCATGAGTTCCGCGACGATCTGGTCGAAACGACGAATCGCCCCATCGGCGAAGGCGATGACGATAACCAGCGTGGCCAGCCACAGCACAGTGACCGGGAAGTCCGCGAAGACCCGCGCCGGATCCACCCCGGGAACCAAGCTGGTGAGTACCGAACCGAACGTCGCGGTCGCAGGTATCGCGAGGACGAGAATGAACAGCCCGCGAGAGTCCAATCGACGGGCAATCTCCCGTGCGAGCCAGAGACCGATCACGCCGGCGGTCGATGAAACGAGAACTGCGATGGTTCCCCACATCCAGCCGGACCGCATGATCGTAAGCGACAGAATCGAAACGGCCCAGATTGCTCCAATAGGGAGCACCGGAAGGTGCCTGAGGTCCAAAGCTCGACCCCAGGAGATGACGGGGATCGCGACGTCCTGGGAAGTCTTGTTCTCCCACAACGCGTGGGACTTCGGGCGCAAGACGTCAGCATTGATTCTTTGTAGCTGGCTTGCCAGGGAGCTGGGCGTAACGTCTCCCTTTTCCAGAGCCTCTCGTACCGGGGCAATCGCATCATCCACTTGTTCCTGGGCTTGTGCGCTGACTAACTCGGCCAATCGCTCACCGATGGCATCGGTCTCGAGGTGAGATGCCCGCAAGTGGATTGCTTCGGCTACGAGTTCACTGCGCCTGGTTCGATAGTCACGGATGCTGGCAACGACGTACGTGGCCAGCGGCACAAGTACCGATGCGATGAGGCCGCCGGACAAAACACGTCCGGCTGCCGTGCTGACTGGGACTGCCGCCCCCCAGGCAGACCACAGAGCCACCGAGGCACCGGCGCGCACGCAGCCTGTGGCGAACGATCCAGCAACAACCGTTGCAAGGGACAGGGGGTGCTCTCGCCGATGAGCGAAGAGCGTGGCACCGAGCAACCACCAACACGCGCCCATGGCCAGGTAACCCGCGGCCGAGGTTAAGAGGACGGCACCGAGTGGCAGTCCGCCCTCTCCTGCGAACAACAGGTGGGAACCGATGCCCACGGGCGCACCGAGCGCAAACACCCACAATCCGAATGCATCGGCTCCACCGAATCGTCGGCGATTGACATCATTCACGGGAGACGCCGGAAAGTTCGAAGTAGCGGCGGGTCAGGAGCACGCGGGGATTCTCATCGCCTTTCGTGGGCACATCGAGTTGCTGCGCGATGCGCCGTACCGAGTACTCGATGGCCTTGGTGGACAGGTTCATTTCGCGAGCGATCTGCGCGTTGGACGCTCCGGCTGCGACCAAGCGCAGGATCGCCATGTGCTCGGGCGACATCTGTGGAGTTGGGCCCGTGACGTTGCTCATCACAGGATCACCCGCACATTCGCGCACGATCTTCGCCACCTTCGAGACGTCCCCCACGTCACCCTTGACGCAGTAACGCGTGCCTTGCGGCAGGGAATCAACGCTGCTACCGGCTAGTTGCGGATCGGAATAGCTCGTGAGCAGGATGAGTCCGATCCGATCGTGATCGGCGCGCAGTCCGACGGCTAGGTCGATGCCCGAAGGCCCGATGCCCAGGTGCAGGTCGATGACCGCAACGTCCGGTCGGCACACTCGAGCGAGCCG